>JANSXW010000172.1 GCA_024742755.1 bacterium
CGCTCAAATAAAAAAGCACATAATAAAACGGAGATTAAATTTTTTACAGTATTTGTGTTGCTTGCAGCACGTTCTGTCATTCGGGCGCTCCGTTCATTTCGATTAATTGCACCAGGTTTTTTTAAGTTTTTGTACGGGTAAGCTCTATGAGTTTAGCGTTCAAAATAAGAGTTGTACTGATTGATTGGCTAGTGGATTTTGAGCCTTCTATGCTTAATGGTTAACGCATAGCACTGGTTGGGCGAAAAATAGATAAACCATTTTATTCAGCGGAAGATTAGGAAAGTACTCGCTCTAGAAAATTGCTATTCCAAGGAGGAAATCTGTAGACACCGAAAATCCTAAAAAGAGTAGGTATCAAATTAAAACTATGCTATGTATCAAAAAAGTAATTGATTTAACACCAAGGATGGCGTTGTGGATTATTTTCTCTGCAATCCTTCTATTAGTTGGAGGATGTAAAGGATGTACTCCAGAACAGATTGCCGAGAACCTAGACAACGGAAACGATGATCCTGAGGTTTTGATTATAGAGACCTGGGGGACAGAAGTTAGAAATGCGCTTTCTTCGAGTGCAGCCTCTGTATCGCGTGGATTTGGTTATGATTGCTTAGGAAGTTCTAACTTTGTAGCACGTGTAAACATTGAGGTACGAACGGCTTCCTTGGTGGACGGACAAATAATTGTCGACCCTACCCCGTATTTTGACGACATCTTTCTTAACGTTTCATTTTTTAACAATACGGGTTTTAATGATGGAACGCAGATAGAAATATCTGTACCTGAAACAGGAGGATATGCTCTCTTTTATGAGGTGGAACTTAACCAATGTTCAATTTGTTGCCACGGTACTTCAGATAAACAGTGTGGCGACGATAAGAGTAACGGAGAATGCGAGGCAGGCTTACCTAGACTGCAATATGAAAGGGTTTTACAACCGAAAACAGACCACCTCCAAACTTCAACTTCGAACTTGAGGCTTCTGGTTTTGTAGTGAGGCAATGTATTTGTGGCTGTGATGTAGATTGCTAATTTGTTAACCAAAAATTAAAAAATCATGAATAATTTTGTAATAAACTCAACTGTTGTTGCCGCATTACTTGTGACATTAGTGATGATTTCCTGCAACAAACCTACTGAGCGACAAGTAGAAATCGGTCAAATAATAGACCCTGCTGAAGTTGAATTCAGATCAATTGAGGACATCTCTATTGATGATGTAGAAGGATATTTGGTTGTTGAATTGATAGGCCGAATAGGCTCGTGTGATCACAGCGAGTTGACTTTTTTTGGAAGTTTTGATAATAAAACTGATGAAGCGGGAAATCTTTTTGTCGAAGGTTTGGGGCTAGACAAAGTAGAGGATGGAGAAAGTGTTCGTTACCTTAAAACTGTTTCAGGCTCAAGCTTTGATTTCAATCAAATAACTGAAACAGAAAGCATACTTTGTGTTTTAGAATCTGAAATACCAAGCAAATATGCTTCGTTCTCGGAATCATTTAGTTTCCCTTCAAGTTTATGCGCCGAATCTTCTATTGGAGACAGCGAGACTTTATCCAAAAACAGCGATTTAGTCTTAACATGGGAGACAGATGAAAAGACTGATATACTGTATGTCTCTATTTGCACACCGGGATTACCTTGCATTATCAAAGAATTCAAGGATACTGGCAGCGCTACAATTCCAAGCGAAGAATTCTCTAATTTCATTAGCGGAGAAAGAGTTTTTCTATATATGGGAAGAGGGATTGGCAGTATAATTGAGCAATCAAATGGAATAAATATTGGGGTAATTCGGATGCAATGGTCGAATTATCCAGGTTTGAAAGTTGAATGATTTGTAGTATTCGACTAACAATGGCCACCTGCCTATGCCTCCATTCGTCGGCACGGCAGGTAGCCAACCCGTTAAGAGATCAGTCGTAAAAAGGCTATCAAATATTTCGGCCTAGCCGTACTAGGAAATTGCGTATGTACTGTTACGGTCTGAGCTTAGACCTGGTAGTAGACAAGGCTACAGTAAAGTTGCAGTGGGATAAGATATAGAGTAAGCCTCCTTGAGGGCTTGCCACTGTTGATTCAATCCTATTTACTTAATTAAATATTGGCTCTATATTCTTCTTTGCTGGTTGTCGCCGTTGCATTAATCAGCTTTTTTGTTGTACCTGTAGAGTCATCTGCTGCTACGCAAGGTTGGAAAAGCCGATTCTGCAATATTAATTATCCAGATGGAACTTATTCAATTCATGTAGAATGTGATGCATGGGGTGGTTCATGTGATGATCAGTGGTGCTGCAGTGATTATGAGGGTGCTAATTATTGAGTAGAATATAAATGCATCTTTTAACGTGTACTAAGCTCGATAGGGAAATTTCCTGATAGCTTGGTATTTCGAAACTTTATTTTAGGGGGGCATAAACAGGAAACAATGTTTCTGCCTATATGAAGGAGATGGTGATTACTTCAGGTTTCGTCTAAATTGAGCACTTTTTTAGTTATCCTGTTTCTTTTATGTTTATCAGTGAGGTCAATGAACGGAAATATTGTGGCAATACAAAAATGAAAAGACCAATCAGCTTGAGTAGAAAACCAAACTGAAGTGATAAGCTTAAGTAAGCTAGTAAAGCTCACTTATTGGATTATTGTATTAGCTCCAAATTTTATGCCTCCCTCTTATTTATGCAACATTTTTATTACCTCTAGCACCTAATCCAGGTAAATATGTTTAGGTTATGAAAATCACACTCTTCATACTTCCGAGCCTGTTACTAATTCTGCTTAACGCTTGTGCTCCAAACGCTTCCGAAGTAGAAGCAAACACCTGCACAATTGACTCCACCCAATTGGTAAAAATACCGATGAGCAGTGAAATGATTAATTCCTATAAGGCGACTCAATTGATCAAACAAGATGGGCGTGAAAAAATGGTAGCCTACAATGATGTCATGCATGGTATTGATGTGATTGACCTGGAACAAAAAGCAATGAGCGATTTTGTTCGGCTAAAGAAAGAAGGGCCTGAGAAAATTTCCAAGGTCAGAGGTTTTTATTACGTCAATAAAGATTCAGTATTTATATTCACTGACTTCAAAATCTTCCTCATCGATATGGAAGGAGGCTTTAAACAGGTGATTGAGGTGAACTCAGAACGATCTAAGATCAATGGGATTGACTTTTCGGAGTATCTTCACAATGTAAGTCAGAAAAGAGGAAGACCCGTGTATTTTGATCGCAACACAAACTTCCTCTATTTTCCCTTGAGGTATTACCGGTATGACAAATTCACTATACCTGAGTATTACGCCCGCGAAAACAGCCTTTGCGGCAGACTGAATATCAACACTTTGAAGTTTGAAGAACTGGATATTCATTACCCGGATATTTTCCGGGAAAAGAGCTTTGGCTTAATGAGTAGCCCAAACTTTCTTTTTCTGGAGGACAAGATTATTTACAATTTCAAAACGAGCAGTAAAATATATATTTATGATATAGCATCCGGAAAAACAGGGGTTAAAAAAGCCCCATCCGCCTATGCACCTGAGGAAGCGGAAGCCTACTATGGCAGTACAGGGGCAGAGGATGAACTGATTCCTCACGCTACAAATAATCCGGAATACCGGGAGTTGAAATACATCCCGGAGCAACGTCAATATTACCGGGCGGTAGTCAATACCCATCCAACTGAAGCTCCAAAAAAGGCTTCTTATTTTACCGTGATGGATGAGCAATTTAATGTACTGACTGATTTTGAGTTGCCTCGGTATCATTTTCCAATTGGAGCTTTACCTTCAAAAAACGGGCTAATGTGTTATGTAACGAACGTGCCTGAGCAGGCCACTGCATTCAGGGTATTTCGTACGCAATGTGATTGAATTTCTTATATTTACATATCTCAGCGTAGTGTGGTGAATCAGTAAAGCTCATTTTAGCGCTTTTGTGCCACGTTGTTCTTACATGAAACCGATTTTGTGTGATCAAAAAATGGTTCGTTTTTCTTGCAGTAGGGTTCATGCTGTGCCAATGCGCGCCTTCATCCGGTAATTCGTCGGAGTCAGATGGCACTACTATGCCTGCTTCTATCACTCGCGAACAGGTAGCGGGAGCAGTTATACGCACGGTACCCGTAGTGCGAAAAGATTTCGTTGTCCAGGTTTTTTCCAGTGGCACATTAACGGCAACCCGGCAGGCAGCTATCCAGGCCCAAGTCTCCGGCAGCCTTCAGAAGTTATTCGCCCGGGAAGGGCAGCGGTTTAAAAAAGGAGCAGCATTGGGGGTGTTGGATTCCACGGCTTTGATGCTGGAACTGGAAAAAGCTAACCTGCAGCTGAAAGAAGCCATTTACAACAAGGATGATCAATTAGTGATGCAGGGTGGTACCTGGGGGATTGATACCTCTGTCAATGCAGAAACCTTTGATAATATCCTGATCCGAAGCGGGCTAAGTAATGCCCGGCATACCATCAAAAAATTGAAGTACGAATGGTCCCAGATGGTCATCAGAGCTCCTTTCGACGGTATTGTAGCTGACGTGGCAGTAAAACCTTTCCAACAGCTCACTGGTCAGACTACGATTTGCCGTTTGATAGATACGGAAAGCTTTGTAGCTGCCTTTCAACTTCTGGAAAAGGATGCGATGAATATATCTATTGGGCAGCAGGTAATCGTGAGCCCCGTTGCCAGGCCCGGCCTACAGTTGAAGGCGCAAATTTCACGAGTCAACCCTGTGGTCAGCAGCAGTGGTTTAGTCCGCATTCAAGCCAAAATATCCGGTCAGGATATACAAACCCACTCAGATATAATGTGGGAAGGGATGAAAGTGAACGTGGTCATTGAAAAGCGTATCCCCGGCCAATTGGTGGTGCCTAAATCGGCAGTGGTCTTGCGCTCTGGGCGAGAAGTGGTATTTGTATATGACAAAGCCGAAAAACGAGCCAAGTGGAAGTATGTGAGCCTCGCCTATGAGAATGAGTCAGAGGTTGCCATCACAGAGGGCCTGCAGCCCGGAGAGCTGGCCATAACCGAAGGGAACCTGAACCTCGACCACGATACAGAGGTGGTGCTGGCAGATATCGAATAAACCTGGATGAGGTAAAAGAGATAAACGAAAAGGATGCTTCAATTTTTGGTACAGCGGCCCGTCGGCGTTTTTCTCTCTTTCCTGGGGCTTTTCATTATCGGTATCATCATGGCAGCCCGGCTTCCCGTTTCCCTGCTTCCGGATACGGATATACCCGAAGTTACCGTGCAGGTGGAATACCCTAATGCTGCCGCCCGAACGATCGAAAGTACCATCACAAGGCCTCTGCGCAATCAACTGCTACAGACCAACCACCTCAAGGACATCAAAAGTGAATCACAGGATGGGGCAGCCACCATTCAGCTGGAGTTCGAGTTTGGGACCAATACCCATCTGAGCTTTATAGAAGTCAACGAGAAGATAGATCAGGTCATGTCGCGCCTGCCCCGCGATCTGCAACGACCCAAAGTCATCAAAGCCAATGCCGGGGATATCCCGATTTTCTATGTCAGTGTAGTGCCTCGTGAAAATGGAGGTGTCAAGCCCGATTTTATAGCGCTTTCCGAATGGGCGAAGACTACCCTGAAGCGCCGTATGGAACAACTGCCACCGGTCGCTTTTGTCGACTTAAGCGGATGGGTGGAACCTGAAATCATACTGGTACCCAAGCCAGATATGCTCTCGAGCCTGGGGCTTCAGGAAACGGACATTGAACGGTTGTTGCAGCAAAATAACTATGACCTGGGCAGTGTGCTGCTTCAAGACGGGCACTACCAATACAGTGTGGAGTTTTCTTCCCAATTGCAGTCTCCGGAAGATTTGGAAGCAATATACTTCAAGCACGATGATCAGGTGCTGGCCCTGAAAGAAATTGCAGACATCAAAGTAAGTCCGCAAAATGATGTGGGCAGGTATCTCCACAATGGGCAACAGGGCATTGTCTTTGCCATACGTAAACAATCCGAGGCCCAAATATTGGAATTGAAAACCGCTTTTGCCCGTTTGCTGGAGGAGCTGAGGCAAGAATATCCGGAGCTTGACTTTTATATATCCAATGATCAGTCTGCCCTCCTTGAAGTATCAATCGACAGCCTCCGAAGCAGTTTGCTCTACGGGGGCATTGGAGCGTTTCTGGTCTTGTTCCTGTTCTTTCGTCAGTGGCAGTCGCCGCTATTGATCGGCGTAGCCATACCTGCAGCCCTGACTGTTACCTTGTTAGGATTTTTCCTCGCAGGCTTGTCCATCAATATCATTTCCCTGTCAGGGTTGATCCTTGGCCTGGGGCTAATGGTAGACAACTCCATCATCGTCATAGAAAACATAAGACAATTTAGAGAGCAGGGCTTTTCCAAAACTGACGCAGCCGTGCAGGGGGCCAATGAAGTGATCCGTCCGCTGATTAGTTCTGCCCTGACCACGTGCTCGGTTTTCGTGCCATTGATTTTCCTGAGCGGCATGGCCGGGGTGCTGTTTTATGACCAAGCCATTTCAATAGTTCTGGCCCTTGGCAGTTCTCTGCTCATCGCTTACATCCTGCTGCCCACTATCCTAAATCAATCCTGGAGAAAAACTGCGCCTTCGGCATTAGGCGCTCAGGCACGGCCTGTATCCAACAGAGGAAATCGGTTGTTTACTCAAACGGTGGATACTGTACTGCGCCACCGGATAATTTTTGGTGCTTCTTTTGCCCTTTTTGCCGCCGCAGGCCTTCTGATTGCAGGCCAGCTTCCACGGACATCTTTCCCTGAAATTACACGGGCCGGGCTGGAGGTCAATATTGACTGGAACGAGCCCATTCGCTATACTGAAAACCAAGCCCGTATGACAGCATGCTGGCAGCATTTCCAGGAGCGCTTCCCAAGCTCAGGCATTTTTGTTGGCGGCCAGCAGTTTTTATTAAGCAGACAGCAACTGAGCTCCAATGAAGCCCAGGCTTTTTTCTTTGGGGCTATTGATCGGGGCGACGCCGTCAGAGAAGCTGTTGTCAAATTTATAGAAAACGAATACCCTGGATCAAAAGTAGACATCAAATTAATCGACAATTTATTCGATGAAATTTTCGGGCAGGATGAAGCGTCTTATTTGCTGCATGTGCAGTCCAATGCCGCACTCGGCACGCCCTCCCCCGACGAACTGATGCCGGTGATAGGCTGGCTCCGGGCAAACGGCCTTCAGGCATCCTTGCCGCCGCAAAAGGAAGAATTAATCGTGGAGATACTCCGGGATCAGGTCTTGTTTTATGATGTAGACTATCAGGCGCTATATGCTAAATTGCAATCGGCCTTTAGCGCCAATCAAATCGGGGTGTTGAAAGGCGACGAGCGCCAAATCCCGATCCGCTTATCGGCAGCAGATACGGCTTTTCGAGCCAACTTTGACGCTATTTTTGTGCAAAACCAGTCTGGCCAGTCGTTTCCGCTAAGTTTATTCGTCCGTATGCACAAACGGCTGGATTATAAAAAGATAACCGCTCAAAAATCGGGGGAAATGGTAACTGTCCCTTTGTTCCTTTCAGCCGGGCAACCCTTTGAGGATCTAAAAGGCAATTTTCCCCAAAGCACCAATTTAGCCGTCTCCTATTCTGGTCAGGCTTTCGCCAATCAGGTGCTCATAGCAGAATTACTGCGGGTATTTGTCATTGCACTCCTTTTGCTATACCTGATTTTGGCAGCACAGTTTGAGTCGTTGTTACAGCCGCTTATTGTACTGCTCACGGTGCCATTCGGCCTGGCAGGAGCGGTTTTGTCATTGTATATGCTTGGGCAAAGCCTAAACCTGGTCTCCGTGATAGGCATGATCGTCATGAGCGGTATTGTTGTCAACGATGCGATTCTGAAAGTCGATATCATGAACCATCTGTCAAAGCGGCTGCCCATCCGGCAAGCCATTCATCAGGCTGGCGTCCGTCGGCTGCGGCCTATCCTGATGACCTCCCTGACGAGCATCCTGGCGCTCACCCCTATCCTTTTTTCAGGAGGGCTGGGCGCTGAGCTGCAGCGGCCACTAGCGGTGTCCGTTATTGGTGGACTGATTGTGGGCACCCTGGCCAGTCTTTATGTGATACCGTTGCTGTATAGTGTGCTCGGAAGTTGGCAGGAAAAACGGCATCGGCAGTAATGCATGGGATTTAATATTTGAGCCTGGTTGCAAATGGCTTTGGGTAGTATTCGATTGATCGGTTTCTTAACCCAATCCTAATGTCGCAACACAAACAAAGGGGTAAAGAAAAGCAATACCACCACCGAAAACAAAAGCCCGCCTATGGCACCGATCGCGAGCGAAAACCAGAATACTTCCTGCTGCCCGTGGATCAGGAACGGGGCTAAACCCAGAGAAGTAGAGAAGATAGTAAGTAAAATGGGGGCGATTTTATGCTGAAGTGCTTTTATGTAGGACTTCAAGGGAGAGGCACCCGGATTCTTCTTTCGAAATCCATTGAAATCGTTGATTAAAAATATCAAACCGTTTACGACAAGTCCGCTCGTCAGTAAAAAAGAGGTGTAACCGCCCTGATCAAACGGGAATTTGAACCAATAGAATGTCAGAAAAATACCGATAAAGGAGGTGGGGATAATTAAAATGATGGCCAATGCCTGCTGTAAAGATTCAAAGGTGAGGGCACAAACAAAGAAAATGAGCACGAGGACGAGCCCAAGAAGGGCAGATTGTTCCCCAAGGTGGCTGTCCCATCCGAATCGCCGCCTTTCTATGGAGTAGCCCAGTGGCAATTCTTTTCTCATCTCTTCGATTTTTTCATTAAGAAATTTACTGCCAAAACGAGCAGAGCCCAGGTACTCAAACGTAATGGATTGAATGTACTGCTGATTTTCCTTGCGTACAGAGGCAGGCACTTGCCGCCTTTCCAGCCGGGCGAAATCAGAAAAGGCAACGAATAGGCTATCGGCAGGCTGAGGAACCTGTTCCAGGTACCAGCGGTCCTTTCTTGACAGTTGATCAGATACCAACCGCACCGGGATCAAACCAGGGAGGTTGAAATCAGGGCTTCGGTTCTGGTCAGCTTGCGCAAGGGTACGCTGAACCATAGGTATTGTCAAACCTTGCTGCACCATTTTGCGGCGATCCAGTTCTACATACAATGCGAACAAATCTTTTTCGGACCGGGAGTAGTTGGCTGATGTATTCACTTCCTGAATTCGGGAATTCAGCAATAACTTATCGGCAAAATTCCGGGCTTGTTTTTCTAATTCAGCCTTTTGATACCCATACATGGAAACCCGGAAAGTAGGAAGTGAGGCTTTACTGTCGTTGCTAAATCCTCTGCCTACGCCAAAAATATTCCAGGTCACTCCTCCCATATTAAAACTGAAAGCCGTTACCCTGGATTTTAGCTGTGCCGGGAAGCTGTGCTCATAAGCGCGGTTGAAGTAGACTTCTATTGCAGCGTGTTGGCCATTATCAATTTGGGCCACATATTTTTGAATCTCCTGCGGAAACTGGCTCAGATAAACTTCCATATGCTGAATCACTTCATTCATTTGCTCCAACGTCGCGCCATTAGGCAAATCGGCATGTATGTACAGCACCGTTTGGCCGGCATCCCTGAAGCCCGAACCTTCGTACACATACAGGCTGAAGAGCCTCAGCGTACCGCCCAGCCATTTGTTTAAATAGGGCTTCATGTTCTCTACATACCATTCATCGCCCAGGGTTGCATTGTACCAGTCTTTGCCAGGTATCCGGTTGGGCAGCAAAAAAACGGGCAACCCAAAACAAAGGACAATCAGTCCAATGAGCAGTTTTTTATGCCTCATCAGCAGCGTCAGCAGCACTGCATCGGCGGCATACAAGTGCACGATCTTTCTGCGGGTCCCAAAGGAGAAGACTGCTTTGGAATTCAGAGTGGGCCTTGGGTGAAACCGTTCCATGAGGGCAGGAATCAGCCATACAGCCACTGCGGCAGAGACCAAAAGATTGATGCCGATGACCTTTGCAAAGCTCAGGAGGTCGGCTTGCCATTTCTCCGGAAGAAACCAAATGATGAGCAGTGCGGACAGCGTGGTAAGGGTGCTGGCTAAAATAGCCGGGAAGACCTTTCGGTTGCGCTGATTTTTCCAGTGGTGCATCATCACAATAGCGTTGTCGATAACCATGCCAAAGGAAACGGTAATGCCGGCCAGTGCATACAAATGGATTTCAATGCTTAGGAAATAATAAAAAATAAAGGCGATACCCAGGTTAACCACGAGGCTGAGGAATACGATAAGAGGGGAGCGCCAGTTGCGGTAGGTGAGCGTCATCAGCAACAGCAGTACGCCCAATGAAAGCAAGGAGCGCTGTGCAATTTTTTCTAATTCCAGCTTCAGGTAGGCCGTAGCATCGTAGTCTGCGATAAGTTGGTAGGTAGGCGGAAAGCCCGAGGCTTGTTCAGATAGCGCTTCCTTTACACGGGGCGCAAGCTGCAACTGATTGACCCCGCTTTGGGCATAAAAAGCCAATCGAATGCTGTTTTGTCCATTGACCCTGTAAAACTGAGTGGGCGGCAGCTCTTCCCACTGCAGTTGCGCCAATTCCCCCAGGCGGATAATCTGCCCTGAAACGTTTAGGATTGGGAGGCCTGAGAGTACTGCCTTTTGCTCCGCTATAGTTTGTTGTTCCATCCATTCTGGAGTATTGTTCAATACCACCCATCCTGAATGCAGCGCTCCGAATATCTGGCCAAGGCTCTGCCGGTCGAATGCGGCCTGAAGAGCCATTAAAATATCAGTCTTCTCCAGCCCTAATTGCAATAGGAGTTCCTCCTTCATTGTAATTTTCCAGGCTGAGGCGTTGCCGCCTTTTACTTGTATCTCCTCCACCCCATCTATGAGGGACAAACGTGGTTTGAGCTTGTCAGATGCGAACCGGAACAAGGCTTCCGGGCTGTCTGCCCCGCTTAGCGAGTAGAGCAGTACCGGCCGGTCCAAGGGGGCCTGTTCGGCATTGTGCGTATTGATTTGCGGGTAGCTGACCCCGGCTGGCAAGGATGGATAAAGCTGCCTGATTTTAGAGGCGATTTCAAATCTAAAGCCATCTATGTCCACTCCGGGCTTTAGGTCCAGGGTGATACTGGCAGTGCCCTTTCGGGAAATGGAGTACAGGTTCTCAACGCCTCTTACCAAACCAAATGCGCCTTCCAAAACACTGGTCACTTCCCTTTCCAGCACTTTTGGTGAGGCACCTGGCCAACTGTACTCAACACTCATTTGCGATTGCTGACCTGAGGGCAGCCATTGTACCGATAGCAAAGGCAGCAATGCAAATCCAATTACAGTCAGGCAGGCAAAAAGTATAAAGGTGGTAAAGGTGCGCATTGATTGCTCTGTTAAGCTGGCAGCAGTAATTTACGCAAGTTTTTGCAAACCTGATCCGCTTTTTCCTTGCCATCTTCAACTTTTATAGTCTGCCATCTTAAGATTTGTGAGAATAAGACAAAGCTTTTTTAGGCTGGCAAGACAGAAAACGTAGACATCTCAATAGCCATCGGCAAAGTTTCGGTGAGGCTTTCTAACGCCGCTAGCCAGAAACGAGCAAGTCAGAAATCATAATGCTTGGGTTGTGCCGGCTCAGGTACAGGCATTCCCCAACCCGGCCCGGCAGTCGGTCACCTTCCGGTGTACTTTGCCGGAAGGCACGGAACAGGCAGAGCTTAGCATACAAGACGTGAACGGGCAGACAATAGCCATACTGCCCATCGTGGAGGGACAGGCGACGGCCTCCTGGGACAGCCGGCCTTACCCCGCCGGGCTGTACTTTTATACGCTCCATCTGCCCAATCATCGTTTAGCGACCCAAAAATTGGTTATCTTACGGTAGGTTGAGCAACCAAAGTATTAATGCCCTGCTTGCCTGCCTCAGGTAGGCAGGGCTATTCTCAAGATAACAACTGTCTTTTTCATGCAACTCAGATTTTTGCTATTTTTATTCCTGCTCAGCAGCGCTTCCTTGCTGCCTGCACAGGAGGAGACTTTTAATAAGCGGTATTACTTTGGTTATGCTGCGGCCATTATCAATGGGGTCTACCCTACAGACAGCTGCATTTACATCACTGGGCTGGCCGCTGATACCGTGCCGCCCTTTTATCCTTCAGGCTTGTTTTTTGCTAAGCTGGACCTGAATGGGGAAGTCGAACATACAGCTTTTGCCCATCCGGAAGGGCAGATTATTGAAAACTGGAGAGGTGGGCTGAAGGCATTTGGTGAAGGTTTCCTTACCAGCGCTATGATAAGAGATACCAATTTTAGGGCTGCTTTGCTTTTCCTTGATTCTACAGGGCACCTTGCTGATAAAGTTGAGCTACAGAGTTTTTTCCCCTTACATGAATATTCCTTTTTAAGCACTCATGAGCCAATTATAGGGCTAAATGATAAAGTATTGCTGCCAACTCGCGACCGAAATCCTCAAGGGATCAACAATACAGAAACTGTTCTACAGTTGTTTAGTGCAAGCGGAGAACTGCTATGGCGGAAAAATTTTGGCGTTTTTGATTTTTGGGACGCGCCGGTGAGTGTGCAGTCTGTTGGGGGGCATTTCATCATAGGCGGCTCCCGGACCAACTCCAATCGCGTTAGAAAAAACTATACTGGCCAGCACCACATCTACGCTATCGACACCCTCGGCAACGTCCAATGGAACTACCTCAGCCCCATAGACCAACTGCTGAGCAAAGGAGTTTCAATATACGCGGAGCCGGATGGTAGCGTCATTGCAGCCGGCTTCAAAGGCGAAGAGTTTTCGGTGAATGCGGTTTCGGGGGCGATCAACTGGAGCCCGGCCTACATCTACAAGCTCAACCCGCAGCATCAGTTGGAGTGGGAAGTGGAGTTTCATGAGCCTTTTCCAACTATGTTCGGTAGCAGCCTCACGAAAATCATTAAA
>JANSXW010000256.1 GCA_024742755.1 bacterium
GCAAATATTCAAGTTTCAACTGAAAGAAGACCGGGCTATCCTGCTTGCTTGTATCGGGATAGCCTTCGTCTTTTGGTTGCTGATCAAGCTCTCTCAAACGTACCGCGCGCAGAAGGAGGTTTATTTCAATATCGAACTGCCTAAAGGGGCTTCCCTCTCTGCGCTGCCGCCGGATAACCTGGTGGTTGACCTGGAAGGCACCGGCTGGGACCTGCTCTTTGACCACTTCTACAGCCGCGAGCTGGGGCTAACCTATAATATGGATGGCATCAGCCGGCTGAACCTTTCCCGCGGGCAATTGCGCAGCGACATTCAGGCACAGCTGTATTCTGACGACATTAATGTGCTGGAAATCAATTACGATCAGCTGAACCTCCGGGCGGAAGAACAGGCCAGCCGCCGGGTGCCCATCGTACCGGTCACGGTCCTGAGTTTTGCGCCCGATCATCAGCTCAAAGCCCCGGTTGCCCTTTCGCCGGACTCTGTAACCCTTATTGGGCCGCAGTCCATCGTCAGTCAGTTTGAATCCTGGCCTTCGGATTCTATCGTATTCAGCAACCTCAAGCAAAACCTGCTGACTACCGTACGCCTAAAAAAGCCACCTCCGGAACTCGCCCTTTCCCCGGAACAGGTTGAGGCTCAGATCGAAGTCGAATCCTTCACGGAAAAATCGGTTTACGTCCCTGTAGTTGTCAAGAATGCGCCCGATAGCATCCGGATATTCCCGGAAAAGGTGACCGTAACTTCCAGGTTGGGGCTGAGCCAGTACGACCGGATGACTTACAAAGACTTTACAGCGGAAGTTGACCTCGAAGGGGTGGCCCTTAATTCTTCCGGCACCACCGCACCCATTCTCATTACCCGTCAGCCGGATTACATCCAATCCATGTTTTTCACGCCAAAATCCGCCCGCTTTTTTTTCATAGAAGCAACGGACTCCACCGCAGTGAAACCTCAACAGACAGATCAATAAGAGATAATCTGTTTTGTTCTTTAGTGGTTATCAGTAAATTATAGTGGGAAGTGCTTGGTTCAGGGCATAAAAAAACCCGCTGCTATTTTGAAGGAAGGTGCAGCGGGCTCACTAACGCGCTCTCTCTGTATACTCAAATATACAGCCTTTTTGCACTTTTTGTTTAATGATGGCCAATTTTTTTTTAAAAATTGTTGTTAAGGCCCCATTTAGGAACGGTTCCGGAGTGCGATAAAAAACGCTGCCCCGCACATCCTTTTCGGAGGCGGGGCAGCCCACACTATGAGAACACCCATTAAATTGTTCGCTCCTAATACGATAGCCGGAGGGGAATTGTTATGTCTTAAGTTGTTAGGGTTTTTAACGTCCGTTAACTGAATTGGCTAATGCCCTGATAAGCGCTGGTTTGCGCGTTAAAATGCCTCGAAAAGAGTTGCGTTAATACCTTGTTAAAGGAGAAAAAAGAACGCCCGGGGCTCGATTGCACATCGACTGTTCCGGTCAAAAATCGTATTTTCGGCACTATGATCAAGCAAAAGACCATAGATGAAATCATGGAAACCGCCCGGGTGGAGGAGGTCATTGAAGACTTCGTCAACCTGAAGCGGCGTGGCGTCAACTTGATCGGTTTATGCCCCTTTCACAATGAAAAGACGCCTTCTTTTACCGTATCGCCTTCCAAGGGGATTTACAAATGCTTCGGCTGCGGGGCAGGTGGCGATGCCCTGAAGTTTGTCATGGAGCATGAGCAGCTCTCTTATCCGGAGGGGCTGCGCTACCTGGCCAAAAAATATGGAATTGAGGTAGAAGAGACGGAAGTCAGCGACGAGGCCCGCGCTGAACGTCAGCATCAGGAGAGCCTGTTTCTGGTCAATGAGTTCGCCAAACAGTTTTATCAGGAACAGATGTTTGAAACCGACCGGGGCAAAAGTGTGGCCCTGAGCTACTTTAAGCAACGGGGCTTCCGGGAAGAGGTCATCAAAAAGTTTGGGCTGGGGTATGCCCCTGCCGGCAAAGATACCTTCACCCTGACGGCGGTCCAAAAAGGATACAATGCGGATTTGCTGAAACAACTGGGGCTGACTTCCCAGTACGGGCGCGATTTTTTCCGGGACCGGGTGATGTTCCCCATTCACAACCTCTCCGGAAAAGTCATCGGCTTCGGTGGGCGTATTCTGGTCAAAGATGTCAAAGCTCCGAAGTACGTCAATACGCCGGAAACAGAAGTCTACAATAAAAGTAAAGTCCTTTACGGTGCTTTCCATGCCAAGCAGGCCATCCGCAAGCTCGATGAGTGCATACTGGTGGAAGGCTACACCGATGTGATTTCCCTGCATCAGGCAGATGTGAAAAATGTCGTAGCTTCATCGGGCACCTCGCTTACCGTTGGGCAAATCGGCCTGATCAAGCGGTATACGGAGAATATAAAAATCCTCTACGATGGGGATAAAGCCGGCGTAAAGGCTGCTCTGCGGGGGCTCGGGCTGGTACTGGAGCAGGGGTTGAATGTCAAAATCGTACTCTTGCCGGATGGTGAAGACCCTGATTCCTATGTGCAATCTGTAGGCACGGATGCTTTTCGGAACTATATTGATCAGGAAGCCAAAGACTTCATTATGTTTCAGGCGGGGCTGCTGCAGGAGGAAGCTGCGGGCGACCCGGTGAAACAGTCCAAACTCATACAGGAAATCGTCGGGAGCATTTCCAAGATTCCCGACCCCATCAAACGCTCTCTGTACGTCCGGGAGTGCGCCAACCTGATGGGCGTGGACGAGCAGCTCCTGGTTAATGAGGCGAATAAGGCCGTGGAGGCAAGACTGCGGAAACAGGAACAGGAACGTCAGCGGGAAGCCCGTCAGCAGGAACGTGCCCGCCGGCTGGAGCAGGAAGCACCTCCGCCATCGGCCCCCAAATCGCTGCCACAGGGCCCGCCTCCGCCCGGTGCCGGAGACGAGCCACCTTTCCCCACCGAAGAGCCGGGAGGGATTACCGACCTGCCCTTTGAGGAGCTGCCCCCGGACGCGCCACCGGCTGCTGTGCGGGAAAAACCCGTGGGCGATGGCTTTCAGGAGCGGGACCTCGTCCGGATTCTGGTCACTGGCGGTGATGCTCAGTTCGATCAGGAGGATGGCCTGACTGTTGCCGAGTACCTCATTGCGAATGTGGAAGATGTACTCGATGAGTTTGACAACAGCCTGTATCAGCGGGTGTTTCAAATCGCGATGGAAGCCTTGTCTGAGGGCAAAGCGGTTACGCCCAAGCTGTTCCTGCACCATATTGAGGACGATGTGCAGCAGCTCGCGGTTACGTTGTCGGCTTCACCTTATGAATACAGCGAAAACTGGGCCAACAAGTGGGAGATCTTCCTAACCACCCAGAAAATGCCCGATGAGAACTTTGCCAAGGACAGCCTTTCTGCCATGAAACGGTTCCGCCTGCGCAAACTCAACCGGATGATCCGGCAGAATGCCGATCAGCTCAAAGCCGTAATGGAAAACGGGGAGGGAGACTACATGGTCCACCTGAAACTGGACCTAAAGCTGAAACAGCTGCGCAATGAACTGGCTAAAGAGTTGGGCACAGTGGTATTTTAAACAAGCAAAAAAATACCGCAGCCCCGGTGAGGACTGCGGCAAAGGTACCTGTTTAAGGTTGTCTTTCGCTTACTTATTCTGATCGATGCAGTTCAGGTCTTCAAACGCCTGCTTCAGGCGGGTTTTGAAGCTTTCCTCAGCCGCACGCAGCCATTTCCGGGGATCGTAGAACTTCTTGTTCGGCACATCGTCACCATCCGGGTTGCCAATCTGAGCCTGCAGGTAGTCGTGGTGCTTTTTGTCGTAGTTGCGGATGCCATCCCAAAATGCCCACTGCAGGTCGGTATCGATATTCATCTTGATCGCTCCGTATTCGATCGCTTCACGGATTTCCTCGCGGGAAGAACCGGAGCCGCCGTGGAAGACGAAGTTGATGGGGTTATCGCTTGTGCCAAATTTTTCCTTCACATATTCCTGTGAATTCTTGAGGATAATAGGCTTCAGCTCAACATTGCCAGGTTTGTAAACACCGTGCACATTACCAAACGCAGCAGCAATGGTAAAGCGCTCGCTGATCTTATTGAGGGCTTCGTAAGCGTAGGCCACTTCCTCAGGCTGGGTGTAAAGGCGGGAGCTGTCGACATCCGTGTTGTCTACCCCGTCTTCTTCTCCGCCGGTTACGCCAAGCTCAATTTCCAGCGTCATGCCGATTTTGCTCATGCGCTCGTGGTACTTGGCGCAAATTTCCACGTTCTCTTCGAGGCTCTCTTCAGAAAGGTCGAGCATGTGCGAACTGTAGAGCGGATAGCCGCGGTCCTTGTAGAATTTCTCTCCGGCTTCCACCAGCCCGTCAATCCAGGGCAGGAGTTTTTTCGCGCAGTGGTCGGTATGCAGAATGACCGTTACGCCATAAGCCTGTGCCATGGTGTGCACATGCATAGCGCCGGAGATGCCGCCAAGGATGGCAGAACGCTGTCCGTCATTGGAGAGGCCCTTGCCTGCTACAAAGCTGGCACCACCATTGGAAAATTGAATGATAACCGGGGAATTGACCTCCCGTGCAGTTTCGAGGACGGCATTGATGGAGTTGGTACCTACCACATTGACGGCAGGCAGTGCGAAATTGTTTTCGTTTGCATAGTTTAGCAATTCGGTAACCTCGTCACCGTGAAGTACACCCGGGCGAAAGCGGGTTGCGGTTGCAGTTGACATATTATTGGGTTCGGTTTTGAAAAATTAATGGCTATATCAC
>JANSXW010000204.1 GCA_024742755.1 bacterium
AGCAGCAAAATATCCAGGCTAAACTCAGGTGGCGACTTTGGAGTCGCCACCTGAGGCCACGCTCCGACCGCGATTCACCAAATCGCCGCCGGAGTCAAATCCAGCAACATGAGCAGCAAAATATCCAGGCTAAACTCAGGTGGCGACTTTGGAGTCGCCACCTGAGTGCCCCCTCCGGCCGCGATTCACCAAATCGCCGCCGGAGTCAAATCCAGCAACAGGGGCAGCAAAACAGACAGCCCTAAACTCAGGTGGCGACTTTCGAGTCGCCACCTGAGGGCACACTCCGGCCGCGATTCACCAAATCGCCGCCGGAGTCAAATCCAGCAACATGAGCAGCAAAATATACAGGCTAAACTCAGGTGGCGACTTTGGAGTCGCCACCTGAGGCCACGCTCCGGCCGCGATTCCAAAATCGCCGCCCAAGACCAACCACCCAAAAACCCAAAATTCCCTATCTTACCCCCAAACCGCCGGATATGACCACCAACGACCGCAGCCTAAAGCTCATCAGCATCTTCCTACTGGGAGTGATGCTGTTTAATTTCCCGCTGGTCAGCTTGTTTAGCCGGGAAGGGCTCTTCCTGGGGCTGCCGAAGCTGTACTGGTACTTCTTTGTCGTCTGGGGGGGCATGATCGCATTGACAGCCTGGGTGGCGCGCCCGGCTAAAGCTAAAAAGGACTGACGGTGCAGCCGATTCTTATCATCAGCATATCAATTGGTTATGTGGCGCTGCTGTTTTTCATCGCCTGGATGGCGGACAAGCGGGAGGCAGCGGGCAAGAGTATTGTGAAGAACTCGGCCATCTATGCCTTGTCTATGGCGGTGTACTGCACGGCCTGGACGTTTTACGGGAGCGTGGGCAGGGCGGCGACGACCGGGCTGGGCTTTTTGCCGACTTACCTTGGGCCGGCTTTGCTGGCGCCGGTTTGGTGGCTGCTGCTCAAAAAGATTATTCTCATTAGCAAGTCGCAGCGCATTACTTCCATTGCCGACTTCATCTCCTCCCGCTACGGGAAGAGCACTTTTTTGGGGGTGATTGCCACCCTGGTTGCGGTGCTGGGCATTATACCCTATATCTCTATTCAGCTCAAGGCGATTTCGAGCAGTTTTGACTTGTTGGTTGGAGAAGCGGCGACGTCCCATGCGGATGTCCCTTTTTACCTGGATACGGCCCTGTACATCACGATAGCCCTGGCGGCATTTACCATACTTTTCGGCACCCGCAACCTTGATCCCAATGAGCGCCACGGCGGGCTGGTGGCCGCGATTGCCTTTGAGTCCCTGCTCAAGCTCGTGGCTTTTTTGGCGATCGGCCTGTTTGTCACCTTTGGGCTGTACGATGGGTTTGGGGATATCTTCAACAAGGGGGCGGCCGTGCCTTCCATCCGGGCGTTGTTCACCCTCGAATCGGCCGGGCTGAATGGCTGGGAGTGGTTTTGGCTGCTGTTCCTGTCTATGTCGGCGGTCATGCTGCTGCCGCGGCAGTTTCACGTGGCGGTGGTGGAGAATACGAATGCGGGACAGGTGTCCCGGGCGTCCTGGATGTTCCCGCTGTACCTGCTGCTGATCAACATTTTTGTGCTGCCGATCGCAGTAGCGGGGCTGATGATGTTCCCGGAAGGCGGCGTGGAACCGGACAGCTACGTGCTGAGCATCCCACTGGCAGCAGGCTACGAAACCTTGGCCTTGTTTGTTGCGCTGGGGGGCTTTTCAGCGGCTACGAGTATGGTGATTGTGGCGGTCATTGCGCTCAGCATTATGATCGTCAACAACCTGGTCTTGCCCGGCATAGTCAGGAATCAGGACTTCCGGCAGGACAATCCGTACAGTATCAACACCAGCCTTTTGGGCATCCGGCGTATTTGCATTGTCCTCGTTTTGCTGCTGGCCTACGCCTACTTCAAGGCGGTGGGTGAACAGTACAGCCTGGTTTCGGTGGGGCTGATTTCCTTTACGGCCATTGCGCAATTTGTGCCGGCCGTACTGGGCGGCATTTACTGGAAGCGCGCCACCAAGAAGGGCGCCATATGGGGGCTGAGCATCGGCTTTCTCATCTGGGCGTTTTGCCTGCCCTTCCCTACCCTGGTAGAAACGGGCCTGGTCAACGACCGGGTCATGCTGGAAGGGCTCTTCGGCTGGGGGCTGCTCCAACCTTATGCGCTATTTGGGCTGAGTGGCTACAGCCCGGTGGCCAATGCGGCATTCTGGAGCCTGGCGCTGAATTCCTTCATTTACATTGTTGTTTCTTTGAATACTCAACAGAGCCCGCTGGAGATTTCGCAGGCCGACCTCTTCGTGGATATTTACAAATACCGCTCCGGCGGAAGTGAGTACGAGGTCATGCGGCGGCGGGCCAAGGTGCGGGACATCCGTATTCTGATGAACCGCTTCCTGGGGGTCCCCCGGGCACAGTCCCTGCTGACCGCCTATGAGAACCGCCACCGCGTGGACTTGTCCCGGCAGCAGACCGCAGAGGCCAACCTGATCAACTATGCCGAGACCCACCTGGCCGGGGCTATTGGTGCCGCTTCCGCGAAAATCATAATCGGTTCCATTGCCAAGGAAGACCCCATCAGCCTGGAGGAGATGTTTAAGGTGCTGGAACAAACCAAGGAGATCGTCGAGTACAGCAAGGCGCTGGAGAAAAAGTCGGCCGAGCTCGAACGCACCACCCTGCAGCTTAAGCAAGCCAACGAGCAGCTCAAGGAATTGGACCGCCTGAAGGCCGACTTCATCACCACCGTGACCCATGAGCTGCGCACGCCCATTACGTCCATCAAAGCGCTGTCCAAGATCATGCTGGACAACCGGAATATGCCTGAGGAACAGCGGGCCGAGTTCCTCTCCATCGTGGTTACGGAAAGCGAACGCCTCACCCGCTTGATCAATCAGGTGCTCGACCTGGAAAAAATACAGTCGCAGCCGGAAGACCTGAAGCTTGAACCGCTTGACTTGGCTGAGGTGGCCCGGCAGGCTTTCAATGGCTTGCGGCAACTGATGCGGGACAAAGGCATTGTGCCGGAGCTTATCATTAAAGATGCCCCTGTGCCCGTGTATGGCAACTTTGACCGCCTCACGCAGGTGGTCGTCAACCTGCTGTCCAATGCCATCAAGTTTGCCGATGACGAAAAGGGGCAAGTGCACCTGCGCTGCTATCAGGGCGCAAAAGGGGGCTATATCGAAGTGCAGGACAATGGCCCGGGCATCTCTCCCCGCGATCAGGAGCTGATCTTTGAAAAATTCACTCAGATCAGCGACAGCGACAAGGGCAAGCCACAGGGCAGCGGGCTGGGGCTTTTCATCACCCATACCATCGTAAGCCAGCATCAGGGGAGGCTATCCGTGGAAAGCGCGCCTGGCGAGGGCGCCACCTTTAAAGTCACCCTGCCTTTGTACACGGAGCAGCCTGGCCATACCGTGCAGCCTTCCCTGCAATAGATTTTGTCAGACAAGAACCCGGGCTGAAATTTTTTTATTTTCCAAAAATCTGTAATTTTAGCAGGCTAACAGTAAAACCAGCAAAGTATTATTTCATTCGCCCTGATCAGACATGAATAAACAAACCACTAAGGTGCTACTCGTTGATGATGAGCCGCATATCCTGGTCGCCCTGGAGTATCTGGTAAAGCAGGAAGGCTATCAGGTGTTTAAGGCTTCGGATGGCGAAAGCGCGCTAGACCTTGTACAGCAACAATCCCCCCAAATTGTCGTGCTCGATGTCATGATGCCCGGCATTGACGGCTTTGAAGTCGCCCGCCGCATCCGCAACACGCCCGAGCATCAGGACACCCGCATTATTTTCCTCACCGCTAAGGGGACTCCCGCCGACCGGTTTCAGGGCTATGCGACCGGGGGCGAAGTCTACCTCACCAAACCTTTTGACAACAAAGAGCTGATTAATACAATAAATGAGGTCGTGGAATTTGGATAACCGAATTCTATTTTTTTACTTTACAGATATAAACATCTAAATATCTAGATATTTTAAAAACTAAAAGCCTTTATTGCCTGACCAAGTAAAAAGGCTTGCCTAAAAACAAGACTTATGACACAGCAAATCAAGTCCTTTGACGAATACAAATCGGTCTACCAAAAGAGCGTGGAAGACCCGGAAGGATTCTGGGCGGAACAGGCCTCAACCTTCACCTGGCGCAAGCAGTGGGACAAAGTGCTGGACTGGAATTTCACAGAGCCTAATGTCAACTGGTTTGTGGGCGGTAAGCTGAATATCACAGAAAACTGCCTGGACCGCCATCTGGAGACCCGGGGCGATCAGGTAGCCATCCTGTTTGAGCCTAACGATGCAGACGCAGAAAACATCACCTATACTTATAAAGAATTGCACGCCGAGGTATGCAAGGTAGCGAATGCGCTCAAGGCGAATGGCATCGAAAAAGGCGACCGCGTCTGTTTCTACATGCCTATGGTGCCGGAGCTGGCGATCGGGGTGCTGGCCTGTGCGCGTATCGGGGCGATCCACTCTGTGGTCTTTGCCGGCTTCTCGGCTCAGGCACTGGCTGACCGTATCAAGGACGCAACTTGCAAAGCGGTAATCTGCTCGGACTACAACAGCCGTGGCACGAAAAACATCCCGGTCAAGAAAGTGGTGGATGATGCCCTGGCAATGGACTGCGACAGTATTGAAACCGTATTGGTGCATAAAAATACCGGTGGTGAGCTAAACATGGTAAGCGGCCGCGACAAGTGGTGGCACGATGAGGTAGACGGGCAGAGCACAGCCTGCGAGGCAGAAGAGATGGATTCCGAAGACATGCTCTTCATCCTTTACACTTCCGGTTCTACCGGTAAGCCTAAGGGAGTGGTGCACACTTGCGGGGGCTATATGGTCTATACCAAGTATTCTTTTGAGAACGTCTTCCAGTATCAGGAAGGCGATATCTACTGGTGTACGGCTGACATCGGCTGGATTACCGGCCACTCTTACATCGTGTACGGGCCGCTGCTGGCTGGTGCAACTACCGTAATGTTCGAGGGCGTTCCCACCTATCCGGATGCCGGCCGTTTCTGGCAGGTTTGCGAAAAACTAAAAGTCAACCAATTCTATACAGCTCCCACCGCCATCCGTGCCCTTATGGCTCAGGGCGACCAACACGTGACCAAATACGACCTCAGCTCTCTGAAGGTACTGGGCAGCGTGGGCGAGCCCATCAACGAAGAGGCCTGGGAATGGTACCACGAGCTCGTGGGCAAAAAGAACTGCCCGATCGTGGACACCTGGTGGCAGACCGAAACCGGCGGGATTATGATCGGCGGCTTGGGCGAGCATAGCCCAATGAAGCCTGCTCACGCAGGTTATCCACTGCCGGGCATTCAGCCCTGCCTGATGGATGCTGATGGAAAAGAGCTGGAGGGCAACGACATAGAGGGGTTGCTTTGCGTCAAATACCCGTGGCCGTCTATGCTTCGAACCACCTATGGTGACCACGAGCGCTGCCGTCAGACCTACTTCTCCGCTTTTGAGAACCTCTACTTCACCGGTGATGGTGCCCGCCGCGACAAGGATGGCATGTACCGCATTATTGGCCGCGTGGATGACGTGATCAACGTTTCCGGCCACCGTATGGGCACTGCGGAAGTCGAAAATGCCATCAATGAGCACGAGCTTGTTGTCGAGTCTGCGGTAGTTGGCTATCCGCACGACATCAAGGGGCAGGGCATCTACGCTTACGTGATTGTTTCCGGCGATATCGAAGATGAAGATGCTTTCCGCAAGGAGCTGATTCAGGTGGTGGTCAAGGAGATTGGGCCGATTGCCAAGCCCGACAAGATTCAGATCGTCTCCGGGCTGCCAAAGACCCGCTCCGGCAAAATCATGCGCCGTATCCTGCGCAAGGTCGCAAGCGGAGATACGTCCAACCTGGGCGATACCTCTACCCTGCTCAACCCGGAAGTCGTGGATGAAATCAAAGACACTGCATTGGTATAAAGCTAGATTTGAATTGTGAATGACATAAGTCTATAGAATGGCGGGTAATGCTCCGGATGGAGTGGCCCGCCATTTTTTTGTCCCGTGACCTTTGTCATTCCTAATCTTCTTCAAAAGCCTCAACTTACCATTTCAATGGCCTCACCACTGGCCAGTTCTCTATTCTTGGGTAAGCCCTGCGCACCCTGCAAACAAAAACCATTATGACTTATCAGGAATTTTACAACAACAGCATGGCGGACCCCACAGCCTTCTGGAAGGCGCAGGCGGAAGCCATCGACTGGTTTGAAAAGCCATCCGATATTTCCTTTAAGGACGAAAACAGCCTGTACCGGTGGTACAAAGGCGGCAAATTGAACACCGCCCACCTTGCGCTCGACCACCATGTAGCCAATGGACGGGGCGATCAGCCTGCCATTTTCTACGATTCCCCGGTCACCGATACTAAAGAGACCATCACCTATGCGCAGTTGCTGGACCGGGTGGCCAGGTTTGCCGGCGTGCTCAAAGCGCAGGGGGTAGAGAAGGGCGATACAGTCATCATTTATATGCCGATGATCCCGCAGACCGTGGTGGCTATGCTGGCCTGTGCGAGGCTGGGCGCCATCCACTCGGTAGTCTTCGGCGGCTTTGCGGCGCATGAGCTGGCCATCCGCATCAATGATGCCAAGCCCAAGCTCATCCTTACGGCCAGCGCGGGCAAGGAAATCAACCGGGTGATCGACTACATGAAGATTGTCAATCCGGCACTGGACGAAGCAGAGCATCAGGTGCAGGGGGTGATTGTCTATCAGCGGGCTATCCTGCAGGCGCCACTCAAGGAAGGCAGGGACTTTGACTGGGATGTGCTGTTGGCGGATGCCGAACCGGCTGACTGTGTTCCGGTGGACAGCACGGACCCGCTGTACATCTTGTATACCTCCGGCACAACGGGCAAGCCCAAGGGCATTGTACGCGACAACGGCGGCCATGCCGTAGCGATGAAGTTCAGTATGAAGTACATTTACGGCGTAGAGCCCGGCGAGGTCTACTGGGCCGCCTCTGATGTCGGCTGGGTAGTTGGCCATTCCTACATTGTGTATGCCCCCCTCATCCACGGCTGCACCACGGTATTGTACGAAGGCAAGCCCGTGCGCACGCCCGATGCCGGCGCCTTCTGGCGGGTGCTGGAAGAATATGGCGTGAGTGTGTTCTTCACCGCGCCCACCGCATTTCGGGCCATCAAAAAAGAAGATTCCGAGGCGAAGCTCAAAGCACAATACGATACGAGCAAACTCCGCTACCTCTTCCTGGCAGGCGAGCGCTGCGATGTGTCTACCCTGGAATGGTGTCAGGATGTCCTGCAGGTGCCTGTCATTGACCACTGGTGGCAGACCGAATCCGGCTGGCCCATGCTCGCCAATATGGCAGGCGTGGAACTCTTGCCCATCAAGCCGGGATCAGCAGGCAAACCAGTCTGCGGGTATGACCTGAAAGTCGTGGGCCCCGATGGAGAGCCGGTGCCGCCGAATACAGAGGGGGCTGTCGTGATCCGCTTGCCCTTAGCGCCGGGCACCCTGCCCAACCTCTGGCAGGATACCGCCCGCTTCATCGATTCTTACCTCAGCCCCTACCCCGGGTATTATTTCACCGGTGACGGCGGGTATATTGATGAGGACGGCTACGTGTTCATCACCGGGCGTATTGACGACATTATAAACGTGGCAGGCCACCGTTTGTCTACCGCCGAGATGGAAGAGGTTGTAGCGGCTCATCCGTTGGTTGCGGAGTGCGCCGTCATTGGGGTGCATGATGACCTCAAGGGGCAAATCCCGGTCGGTTTTGTCGTACTCAAAGCCGGGGCTGATATTGCGGACGCTGAACTGGAGCAGGAACTCATTAAGATGGTGCGTGATCAGGTCGGCCCGGTCGCCTCCTTCAAAAAGGCTACCGTGGTACAGCGACTGCCTAAAACCCGCTCGGGCAAGATCCTGCGCCGCATTATGCGCCATATTGTGGATGGCAAGCCTTATAATCCACCTTCTACCATTGAGGATATGAGTGTGCTGCCGGAGTTAGAGGCGCAGGTGCGGGAGGCTAAGGTGTAAGCACAACTTCAGATTGAACAAAACCCGGATTACTTTCGGTTACGAAGGCAATCCGGGTTCCTATTTTTTACCAACTTTCGTATCAAGCTCTCACTAAGTAGTTGGGCAAAAATAAAATACACAACTTTAAAAAAGCTTTTGCCCCAACGTTGCACAAAACTTGCCCTCTGGTTGGTTTTGTGCAACGTTGGAACAAAACCAGTTGCATATTTTATTTTTCGAGAAGCCCTACCGCAGCAGCAACACCTCTCCCTGCACTTGCTCCACCCTGCCATTGGGCAGCCTCACCTGCAGCACCCACACATAAACACCAGCCGGGGCGCTCTCGCCCCTGACCTGCCCGTCCCAAAAGAGGCGCCCGTCTTCCAGAGGCAGATTGCTGCGCTCA
>JANSXW010000360.1 GCA_024742755.1 bacterium
CCGTATTCTTTTCCATTCAACGGGGCCGCGGTAACGCTTGATCTAATCTTCAATTTGGGCTGTCACGATTCTCCTAAACCAACTATAAAACTGTAGAAATCCCATTTGCCCCGCCTTAACAGACCAATTCTCCAATGGACTAACCAATTCAACCCCATTTTCTAAATATTGACAATCAGGTATTTACCATTTTTTAGGCGGGGAGAATCATTCTTTCAAATTCTTACAGATACTGTTTTCTGTTGCGCGATTGTCTGTGAACGTGCCGGCTAGCCGCAGTACGGAGTGAAACGGAGTATTGTCGGCTAGCCATTGTTCGCTTCCGTTTTTATTTTTATTCTTTTGACCGACATTTTTTATCTGTAGGTAATCCTATTTTATGGTCATCACATTCAGGACAATCTGCAAATCTTTCTGGGGCACAATGTTCACAATCATGGTAGTAAACGTAATCAATACTTTGAATACAACCAGGTCCTCTTAAAGGTCCATTATGTATTAATTTAGAAAAACCCTCAATAATTTCATGAAGATAAGTTCCTTTACAACCTGGGCAGATAACATTAAATTTATTCATAGTCAGAGAAACATATTATAGTTCATTGCCAATTCATAGACAAAAAAGATTATTATCCCGAATTCAATTAAGCTATCTCCATAGCTTTTATTCTTTAAATAATACGATAGAATTCCTGCAAGTCTATAAATTCCATAACACATTAAAATAGTTAAAAAAATTAGATGTATAAAGTTTGACTCTTTAAAAATCAAAGGTATAATTAAACACAAAAAATAAAAGGTGGATATGTATAAAAAACATTCTCCAAGAGACAATGAAAATTGATTGTTGAAAATTTTAAATTTCACTGCTCCGAACAGCAACAAAGAAGCGAATGAAAAACTAAGTGTCTTACCAATGAGAGGTCCAATTTCTTTAATCCAATCAGAGATTATTATTTGACTTTGAACAGTGCCATTAGTTGTCAAAACACATAAAATGTAAACTCCTAAACTTCCAATAAATACTGCTAAAGCTGCATAAAAAACCGTATCTGCTATTTTAGGGTTTACTGCTTTAAAAATATATTTGAATAGACCTGCTGATTCTTTTTTAGATTTGGTTTGGTTAGTTTTTTCATAATCTTTTTCATCTGATATTAGTTCAAGAAGTTTGTCAACGACTTTATTCTTTCCGATTGTTTCGTTTTCATAGGTGATTACACCTTTTATGTTTTTATATTTTAATTGGCTGTGCTGATTTTTAATTGAGATAAGTAAATCTCTTTTAAGAGGTCTGTTGTCAAATCTTTTCTCTAATTCATCAAAAACAACCTCTATCTTATTTTTACCAATTAGATTTCGTATTTCTTTTATTGGTCTCATTTTTATTTTTTCTAATGGAAGCGAACGGCCCGGCTACGTGACGTGCCGGATTATAAATTTACCATTTTCGTTTCATTTCACAAATGCTAGCGCAGGCAGCAAAAGGCGATAATGGCGTAGCCTGGCTTTTGATGCCTGCGCGGGTTTCCCATCTCCATTTTTCA
>JANSXW010000120.1 GCA_024742755.1 bacterium
ATTTGCACTGACAATAGCTTCAAATGCAAGCCTTATCGTATCATCTCCCACAGGTGGAACTTGTCCATCAAAAAAATCATACAAGCCATCTGCTCCATAATTAATGGCTTCTGACGCACAGAAGGCAGCTAAATCAGTATCGAAATCGGTAGGTATACTAAATTCAATTGCTACAGGGACTTTTTTAACTATGCTAGTTCCCTGTTTCCAAATCAAGTCTAACTTAATTGAAGATCTTCGCATTAATGCACCATCAGGGTTAACACTGTAATGGTTAAAATCAAATGATTTACAGCTTACCCAATTGCCCAATACAGGCGGAGCATCATCTTCCTCTATGCATTCATAAACCGTTTGCCCAGGGCAACTACATACCGCTTCCATAAATTCAGCTGCAAACTCCTCTGGATCAGACCAAAGCAAACTCATATCAACAAATGCGTAGTTGGAAAGGGCTTCCTCAAAATCCAACATAGAGATAAATTCGTTAGGACCAGTGTTATTGCAAAGATTTTGCATAATATTCCCAACAATTTGATCTGCGGTAGCGCTCTGACAGGGGAAAAGCAACGATAAATTATTGATCTGAGCAGCTAAGTGGGGGCTAATAAAAATTCACAATTTTCGTTCGGCGCCCAATTGATTTCTGTGTTGTCCATATCCTCATTATTGTCGCTGTTATCTCCAGGGCCTTCACCTCCACCAGTAGTGGAGGTCGGTACATTAAGACCAAATTCAAAGGTAGGAATCCCTCCTCCTCCACATCCACCATAGTGAGCAACATAATAACAATCTATGTACCCAGTGTTAGGATTATTATCAAAATAAATAAAATCACAAACTTCCTCCCAATATACGCAACGGGGTGCAATAGCAATAACTTCATTTATCGCTTTTAATTTACTTTGAAAGAAGCTAACTTCTCCGTTATAAAAATACTGATGATTTGAAAGACTTGATGCTAGGAGGACAAGCTCCCATAATTCGTAAGTATTCAAAAGGTCTGCCACATCAGCTTCCAATATTTCCGCATCTCTTAGTAAAACATGCTGTACGCCATCTTCTTTTATATTGAGAACAACAGCTCTAACTTTTTCGTCCTTGATAAGTGGTACTGAGATTATATAGATGCTGGTATCTTCAGCAAATCCAATAGTATGAGCCTCCCCCCAATGTATCTCTCCGTAGTACTCAACTACTTCCATGTATTGCTCAGAGGTTGTGTTGCTTTCGATAAGGTTAGCTAATGCTCTTACTGTATAGAATTCTGGCTCAGTTCTTATGAGCGTGTCAGCAGCTATATTCCTATTGGTAACCTGACTATTAGGGACGATTTCCTCTTCTAATGCTGCTTCGTAAAGCGGTTCCTTGTTACAGGAAGCTACTAAGAATAATATAATACAAAGAAAACTACAAACTACGTGATGCGTGATGCGTGATGCGTGAGAACATAGCGTTAATTTTCAAACAGAGAAATAATAGTTTACAACACAAATATAAGCAATGTTGAAATTACATACAACACCACAATGCTTTATTTTTAAATAAAAAATTTTCCTTGCAGCTATTCTCAATATAATACACTGCCTTTCACATACCTCCAGAACAAAATTCCTTGACATGCTTTTTTGGTGATTACTGAAATCCCGCCCCGCTCATGTTGTAAATTCCCCAGTAAAAGCTCTAAACTCAATCTTGTGTTACCATCATCCTCCCACGCACAGCAATAGTACACTGAGGACGCTGATCTGACTGATGAAACTGATCTGCCTTACTGGATCCGCCCCGCCGGAGGACCTCCCGGATATCAGTGAAAATCTGCGTAAATCAGTCCAATCTGTGTTCCAAAACCCCAAAAAATCAACTCCCCCTCAAATCTCATCCACCACCAACCGGTAAGTAGGATCCTCTGCTACATTCACATCAATGATTTCTTCTGCATTCTTAAGCAGTTTGCGGCAGTCAGGGCTGAGGTGGTGCAGGTGTACTTTTTTGCCCACTTTGCGGTAACGCTCGGTGATTTTATTGAGGGCTTCGATAGCCGACATATCCACTACCCGGCTTTCTTCGAAATCAATGATGACCTCATCCGGGTCATTCAGCACATCGAATTTTTCATTGAAGACGGCGACCGAACCGAAGAAGAGCGGACCGTATATCTCGTAGTGCTTTACGCCATCCTCATCAATGCGCTTGCGGGCACGGATGCGCTTGGCATTGTCCCAGGCAAAAACCAGGGCCGCAATGATCACACCGATCAGTACAGCTAACGCCAGGTTGTGCAGGACGGCGGTTATGCCCGTGACCAGCACCATCACGAAGATATCAGAAGGGGGCATTTTGTTGAAAGTCTTCAGGCTCGCCCACTCGAAGGTACCTATGGACACCATGATCATCAGGCCGGTCAGGGCTGCCATAGGGAGCTTCTCCACCAACCCGGCACCAAACATGATAAATACCAGCAGCATAACCGACGCAACGATGCCCGATAGCCGGGCGCGCGCACCCGCCGATACGTTAATCAGGCTTTGACCGATCATCGCACAGCCGCCCATGCCGGAGAACAGCCCGGAAAGGATATTCGCCGTACCCTGTGCCACGGCTTCCTTGTTGCCGCTGCCCCGGGTTTCTGTGATCTCATCGATGATATTCAGCGTGAGCAGGCTCTCAATAAGGCCTACCCCTGCCATAATGCCTGCATAAGGGAAGATGATCAGCAGCGTCTCCAGGGTAAAGGGCACCATCGGGATGTGGAAGGGTGGGAAACTGCCCTGAATGGAAGCAATATCGCCCACCGTACGGGTATCAAGCCCAAAGAAAGCCACAACGCCGAAGATGGCAAGGATAGCCGCCAGAGAAGAGGGTACGGCCTTGGTGATTTTCGGAAGCCCCCAGATGATGAGCATCGTCAGGAGGACCAGCCCGAGCATAAGGTAGAGGCTGTTACCTGCCATCCATGCACCTTCCGGGGTCTTGAATTGCTCCAGCTGCGACATAAAAATGATGATCGCCAGGCCATTCACGAAACCGAAAATGACCGGATGGGGGACCAACCGCATCAATTTACCCAGTTTGAGTACGCCCGCCAACACCTGAATCAGCCCTGCCAGGATGACGGTAGCAAAGACGTACTCCACTCCATGGGATAGCGCCAGCGCTGCGATAACGACGGCCACTGCACCTGTCGCTCCGGAGATCATGCCCGGACGCCCGCCTAATATAGAAGTGACCAGCCCCATCACGAATGCGGCATACAGTCCTGTCAAAGGAGAAAGCCCGGCAATAAGGGCAAAAGCCACCGCCTCGGGGATCAGCGCCATCGCTACAGTCAGGCCCGAGAGGACTTCGGTTTTGTAGTCAACGCGTTGGGAAAGGTCGAAAAGATTGAACAGCTTTTTCATATAGCACACAGTAGTTTAGTGCCCGGCAGCCGGCCAGGGCATTAGTATTTTTCTGGATTGGTTAAGGCAAAACAGGGACAAGCCTCCAAAAGGAAGGCGCGAAGGTAAAGCTTTTTTACCTTTGTCCAAGCCACAGACGATTATGTTTGTGTTAAACTAACACTAACCCTGATGAGCCTGCCTCTTACTGAAGATCAAATCTTTGAGCAACGGGATGCCGCCATGGAGCCCCTGCCCACTGGCATATACATCAACTGTGTATTCCGCAGCTGCCAGTTTGCCAATGCAAATTTTATGGATTGCCGCTTTACGGAATGTCGTTTTGAAGATTGTGACCTGAGCAACGCGGAAGTAGCGGGCACGGCTTTCCAGGAAGTCAATTTCAACGGGTGCAGATTGTTGGGGATTGCGTGGGAAGATTGCAAGCCATTGCTGCTGCAGCTCCGGTTTGAGCAATGCCAGCTTGACTATGGCGTTTTTGGTCCCCTGCCGCTGGAAGGCACTGCTTTTTTGAACTGCTCGGTGCGGGAGGCAGACTTCACCGGCACGACACTCAAAGGAGCCGACTTCAGCGGTACGGACCTGACGGATGCCCGCTTTGAGAATACCCAATTGCAAAATGCCGATTTCCGGACGGCGGAAAACTTCTCCATCCATCCGGAACACAATGACCTCAAAGGTGCCCGTTTCGCCCGTCAGGAAGCATGGCGCTTGCTGCAAGGCTACAGCCTGAAGTTTGAATAGCCCCTACTCCACCATCAGCGTGCCCCGCATCACCTGCGCGTGCCCGGGGAAAGTGCAGACGTACATGTAGTATCCGGGCGCTTTCGGGGCTGTAAAGTAAAGCGTTTCAGAGGTCTCCGGCTGCAAGATGCCCGTGTGGTACAAAATCAGGTCTGACTCCGGTACGTAGTTCATCTCCTCCCCTTTCAAGCCCAGTTTCATGGATAAATCCGCGACTTTGTCCACGGCGTCGCCCGGCTTAACAATGACGAGGTTGTGCAGCATATCATCGCTGTTGCTAAAGGTCAGTTTGACTTTGGCACCGGCATCCACCATCAGGACGGTTTCATCGTACTTCAACCCTGGCTTGGTACCCAAATTGAGTTCCACATCCGGCCCATCTGTCCAGGAAGCAGGCATGGTATTGGGGCGCTTGGTGGGGACAGCTTCGGCAGCACCATCCTCCGCCGCGCCTACCGCTGCAGATTTCAGTTGCCCGCCCGGCACTGTATTGAGGGTGTAATAGCCGGTGTTGTGCAGCAGTGTTCGGCCGGCACGGGAGCGTACGCCCTCCGCCACGATCTGATGTATGAAACCCAGGCGCATGCCCCGCACATACAAACGGGCAGCAAGCCCATCTTCACTAAGCTCCACTTTGTACACCTCTCCATCCTGCTGATCAACGATGGGGCTGCCATAGGTTTTGTGGTATTCATAATTGAAAGTGGTGACCGCGTAGGAGGCCGGATCGCTGCCCGTACTTTTGCTCACCGGTTCCGTGAAAGTGAGCAGGAACCCATCGGGCTTCGCCTGCATGGTTTTGATTTCAAAAGGCGTTTTGCCTGACCATACCAACCGCTGCAACCCATAGGCCGCTTTGCCGGTAGCCGGCCAGCCCCGGCTCGTCATACCTACGAACATGCTGTGGTCGCTGCCCCAGATCATCCGCAGAATACCGGAAGCGAAGCCATCGATAAACCCGAATGCTGCGCCCTGATAGACCCCGTCAATCTCCTCCATGTACACCCGCATGATTTTGCTGTGCCCCTGATCGCCTACAAACCACTGCCCTTCGAAGGGGCCGAATTGCCCGCCGGTGTCATCCACCAGTATATCAGAGGTGGAAATGCCTAAGATGGTATGCGGGAACCATACAGCCGGAGCTTTCACCGCAGGCACTTTTTTGGCGTATTCAAAAAGCGACATGCCCGGATAGTCCGGAATGCTTTCCGCAGCCAGCTTTACCGGCGAATTGGGCTCGGAGGCCCAGCGCAAGCCAGCCGGGTTGCCGGCAAAATCGCCCTTCTCCAAATGCGTCATCCGCCCGGAGCCAACCCAGTCGCCCTGATTTTCGGTGTAAAACACATCGCCTTTGCCGTTGACCATGAAGCCAGCAGGGGACCGCAAGCCGGTAGCCAAAGGCTCCATATCGCCTTCCGGGGTAATCTTCAGCAGCCAGCCCCGCCACTTGGACAAGCTCGCGCCGTGCCCAATCCACGACAGGTTGAGGGTCACCAGCATATCGCCATTGGGCAGGAACTTGGGGCCGTAGGAATAGTCGTGGTAATTACCCGAAAGGGGCCAGGAATAGACCGTACGGAAGACATCGGCTTTGCCATCGCTGTTTCGATCCTCCAGGCGGGTCAGCTCGCCCCGCTGAGTGGCGTAGAAGCCGTTGTCACGGAAAGCCAGCCCCAGGGGCTCGTGCAAGCCTTTGGCAAACAAGCTGTATTCTGGATTTTTGCTGTATGGCCGGTCGATCAGCCAGACCTCGCCCCGGCGGGTGGAAACGCCCAACTGATCCTGATCATTGAGGGCCAGCCCGCCGACTTCCAGCACAACTTCGTCCGGAATGGGGACATCAACGATTTTATAATAGGCAGACATGGGGTCCTGCTGTGCGAACAGCCCGCTCAGCAGTATGCAGAATACAAAGGTCAAAAAGGCTCTCATGGTCAGTGGGTTTACCAGATGATGTCGTATTGGATGGTTTGGGCACCGGGGCGGAGGGCCAGAAGCAGCTCCATTTGCCCATTGGATCGGCGAAGGGTGGCTTCCTTACCCCCGAGGTCGATCAGGTACTGATGGTTGTTGACGGCGTAAGTCCCATCGGGCAGTTGCTCGATCGTACCGCCATCGCCCAGTTTCAGCCACAAGCCATCGCCTTTATCAATGCTTAGGGAGCGGGTCAGCCGGCGTTCTTTTGCGGCAGGCCGGTGCTGCACCTTCACAGATGCACTGTCTACCTTATACAAAAAGGTCGGGTGCCCTTCTGTGTCAAGCTCGTAGCCCTCCTGCCGATAGTTTTGGCCGGCAGTCAGGGTATCCGGCCAGGCTGTCCTGTCATCCTTCAAGACGTATAGTTCAGGATCACCGTGGAAGGTGATGGCCATACCCAGGGGCTGCCCCAACTGTGCCTCGCCCCGCTCGTGCCACATGTCGGTAGCATCCAGGAAGCCGCCTGACCAGGCTTTGAGCAAGCTGCCCCGCTCTACGTCATAGGCATAGTGGAGCCCCTGCGGCGTGGCAACCGCTACCGTGTGGGTGCGTTTTTTGCCTTCGTGCAGCATGAAGCAGCGCTGCAGCGTAGCCTCTGTTTCGACAGCTATTACAATAGGCTCAGGCTTGGGGCCTTGTTCGACAGAGGCAGGTGTGGTAAGCGCATGCTGTTCGATACCCGGGCCTTCCACTTCCAGCCCAAAGCCCCGCCGCCAGCCACGCCCGGGTTTATGAAGGACCAGTTGGAATGGGGCCGTCCCCGCTGAGAGACCGGTAATCGCCTTTGCTTTGGCATCCATTGAATAGCTATTATCCCGGTCAAATAAGGTGTCTTGCCCGATGATGAACCGGACGGCGGCACGGTTGGCATAAACGGTGAAGAGGTAATCGCCGGTTTCCGGCACAGCCAATACGCCATCGTAAACAAGGGCAAAGCCAGCCCGGGTACCCGCCTGATGGAAAGAAATGGAATCTACAGGCGTATTGGATTGCAACTCCAGGGTATCCCAATCGGGTATTTCCTCCTGCCGGGTTTCGTACTGCGCTACTGTCAAATTCCTGAACTCAACCGGTGGATTGTCATAGCGCTTGTACCGGATATTGCGGTAAGCAACGGGCCCGTGGTCGCCCTGCAGCATAATGGGGCCGGTGGGGGCTTCGTCTGTGAAGGGTGCAGCACGGGTAGGCCCGGTTAGCTCCACCTCTTCGTGCACCTTGATGCCATTGAGCCAGACTTCCTTAAAGCGGGCATTTTGTACCTTCTGCCCGTTACCATCGAAGCGGGGGGCACGGAACAGGATGCGCACCTGCTGCCACAGCCCGGGCGCTTTTGCTGCATTGATCGCAGGCGGGTGGCCCTCGTACCCACGCTCGCCCTTTGGGGCATCATCGTCCCAGCGCTGATAAATGCCGCCCATATCGGAATGCTGCGGGTTTTCTACCCCCCAGCTGTCAAACACCTGTACCTCGTAGCGGCCCTGCAGGTAAATCCCGGAATTGGAATTCTTCGCGGTCATCACCTCCAGCTCCAGCTCAATATCGCCGTGCTCAAAGGCGCTGAACAGGTGCGCTCCGGACCTTGGCGGAGCAGTATTCACCACCACGCCCGTGCCTTCGAGCGGTTCCATCGTCAATTCTTTCGACCGGTTGGCGTAGGCCCCTCCGGCAATGGCCCAGTTCTCCGGGCCCGACTGAAAACCGGAGAAGTCGGATAAATCAACGTTGGTGAAAGGAAGGGCGGGTTCAGGCTCCGATTCCGGCACGTCCGGCAACGCAGGATCAGCAGTACAGGCAGACAGCCAAATGAGGGGCAGCAACCAGATCAGGTGGTGATTGATGTTCATACTTAAAGCTTTTCCGGCTTTGGGGTGGGATAAGATAGGGTAATTTCCCCACTACAGAACAAGAGTGCCTGAAAAGTCAGTCGTAATCTTTTGGCAGCGCCCTTCTTCTCATGAGCTGATTACTACATGGAAAACGGAATGTTCGTGATGACGAGCTGTTCTCACCTCAAGCCGGGGTATTGCGGTGGAAGTGGGTGCCGGCATTGCCCATATCCGAAGGGGCAATTATACCACTTCCCCTACAATGGAATGAAGACCAATCTACCTTTTTAGCGCCAGGGACATTGAAAAACTGGAGCCTGCATTCAATTTATGGGTATCTGATCCAAGATCAAAAACGAGGTAAGTACTCCTTTTCACATGTAAGGTAAAAATGGCCCCATCCGGAAGCCCATCAAAGAAACCATCAGGGAATACAATGACGCCATTGTCTTTGGGCACAAAGAGAAACTTTTTTATCTGCCCAAAGTTCTGATGGTTATTTTGGATATCCTCCAGTGAGGAACTTAGGCGATCTCCCCTGTAGGAAAGGATGACCAATAGACCATTTTCATTGTTCAAGTCTGCATTGTAGTAGATTTTCGAATTGATGTTAAAAGCACCAATTTTAGAGTACGGAATTTTGGAAATCCCCGAGCGGCTCGTATCCACCGACAAAGGCTTTGGCATATACAAAGTATGATCGTAAACCACTTCTCCAGCATGCTGGTCTATGAACTTAAAATGAGCTTCTTTTCCTATACTCTGCTTTACAAAAATATTCTGTTCCGGATACGGTAGCAATTGAACTTCATACATGGAAGTGTTATTAAACAGAAAGTGTTTACTTCGATCGGACTCATGTAAATTATCCTTAGTATATCCGTTCAGGATGCCTTTTCCCGACTCCGTATAAAGCCCTGACTGTCTCCATTCTATACCTTGAAAACCATCGTCTCTTGTAAAATAATGCTCATATTCCCCCATTTCACTTTTGAAAGAGTAGTCATTTCCAACCAGCTCATAGTACTTGTTTGAAACTATAGCTTCGTTTTGTTTGCAGGAAACAAGAAGCAGGGTAGTAAGCAGGGAAATGTATAAATAGGTTGTTTTCATTGCTCAAGTCTTTTGGTATTTGTGTGTTTTTTGATCAAATTCCTATCATTTGATCTGCTTTCGGCGAAGAATATTGCAAGAAATGGATATTCTATTGATGCTCTCCATCCTGACATCCATATTCTACGTTCCATTCGCAATCAACTAAGTTTTGATATCCAAGTGGATCCAATAAGAAAGGAGATGACGAACTCGTATATAATCCAGTCAGCTGATTGGGAGAAAATTCTTCCTCCGTTTTCCACCAATGTCCCTTAGGTGCAGTAAGACTATTATTACAATCCTGGCACTGCGTCATCATGTCCACCCATATTGATGTCTCATAACAGGAATTAATTGAGGGCAATACAATCCTGTTATTTTGAATCAAGCCAAAGTCCTGATCATCAATACAAAACTGATCTCCTCCTGCCCCTAATAAGAACCAAAATTCTTCCGGAGGCTCACCAGCAACTCCAGACACGTTATAGGGTACATTCTTGACTAAGGCAAAGATATCCAGAAACCCAGACTGTTGTGAATGCTGATAATCCGGGTCTGTTGCAGGCTCATCTTCTGTACAGTCAATCCACAGAATATCCACAAATTCTACAGATGCAATTCCAATATACAGGTTCTGCTCACAAGATCGAGTGGTTACTTTACCTTGCGATTTTGAAGGTGCTTGAGCCAGAAGGCTTGAACTTAAAAACCAAGTAATCAAAAGAAAACACGCTTATTTACACCAAGACGGCTTACTACGTATTAACATAGACAGGATATTATAAGTATTTTAAAATGTCTCACATTACGCTAAATTATAGTTTTATTTTTCAGAATGTCAATAAATAATTAGGGCAAACGCACCAAAATTCGATTTAGGTTTTTTAGTGTGCTATTGTGTGCCAAAAAGATGGCACACTCGGTTGAAAAGGTCTTTGCTGGAATTGATGATCCCCGTGTTGAGGGGCGTTGCTTGCACCGGCTTAAAGATATATTATTCATTGCTTTGTGCACCCTATTGTCCAATGGAGAAGGTTTTGAAGACATGGTTGAATTCGGCAATCAACGTCATGGCTGGCTAAAAGAGATACTAGATGTGCCCAATAACATCCCTCCTTATGATACCTTCAACCGAGTGTTTCAAGTTGTTGACCCAGAGCAGCTTAGTGTTTGCCTTGCCCAAGATGGAGATGTGTTAATTGAAATCCTGGAAGGGAAACAAGTCAGTTTTGAAGGCAAAAAAATTAAAGGGGTTCCCCCATCACTAAGCATACCCTGAAATTCCTGCTTGATGGCATTCTGCGCTGCGGTTGCATCCGAAAAGCGGTCCGGGTCAGTACCGAACTCCGACAAGAGCTTTCGCTTGTCAAAAGTGTAGATGAGGTTTTCGGTAGACTGCACATTTATGTTGGCAAGGTATGCCCTGAACTGATTGAAAAATTTTAGCCCCTTCATCACCAGCTTACCGCTTATTCTAATGAACACAACGACATGCACCCAACAAAAAACCGCCAAACCCACCCAAGCCCGGGTCCTCCCGTTGTCTCAGGTAGCCTTGGCGGCCTTCATTGCTCTACTTTTTAGCTTACTGCTTAGTTCCGGCGGCGCCGGTTGTTATTGCGGCGCTTGTTGCGGTTGCCGCCGCCGGAGGGGCGCCCGGAACGTTGGCCTCCGCCACGGTTTTGCCCATTGCTGCTGACAGGCTCAGGGGTAGCACCATCATCCGGGAAAGGGTGCTCGTCAACCACAGGGATAGACTGGCCAATGAGCTTTTGGATGTCTTTCAGGTAGGCGCGCTCTTCCGTATCACAGAAGGAAAGCGCTACCCCGCTTGCATCCGCCCGCCCGGTGCGGCCGATGCGGTGTACATAAGTCTCCGGGACATTAGGCAAGTCAAAGTTGACCACATAAGACAGCTCGTCGACATCAATACCGCGGGCGGCGATGTCGGTAGCCACCAGGACTTTCAGGTTGCCATCTTTGAACTGCTGTAAGGCTTTTTGACGGGCGCCCTGGGATTTATTCCCATGGATAGCTGCTGAATTGATGCCTGCTTTGTCCAACTGCTGGGCGATACGGTTGGCACCATGCTTAGTCCGTGAAAAGACTAAAGCCGAATCAACATTATTCTCTTTGAGCAGGTGCAGAAGGAGCTTGCGCTTGTCCTTTTTGGTCACGAAGTACACATTCTGCTCCACGCGCTCGGCAGTAGCCTGCTCCGGCTTGATGGTGATGCGCTCAGGGTGCCCAAGGATTCCGCGGGAGAGCTTCAGTATCTCGGGCGACATAGTCGCGGAGAAGAACAGGGACTGCCGCTCTTGAGGTAAAAGCTTTACAATTTTCTTGATGTCATGGATAAAGCCCATATCGAGCATATGGTCAGCCTCGTCCAGCACGGCGTATTGGATATGGTCCAGGCTGATATACCCCTGCCCGATAAGGTCAAGCAGGCGGCCCGGAGTGGCGGTCAGGATATCAATACCCTTGTTAAGGGCCCGGGTCTGAGCGCCCTGGCTTACGCCACCGAAAATAACGGTGTTCCGCAAGCCGGTATGCTGGCCATAGGCCGTAATGCTCTCATCAATCTGGATCGCAAGCTCCCGTGTAGGGGCAACGATAAGTGCTTTGACCTCGCGCCTGCGGCGGTCCCAGCTTTGATCCTCGTACATTTGCTGCAGAATGGGAATAGAGAACGCCGCTGTTTTGCCGGTGCCGGTCTGGGCACAGCCTAGCAGGTCTTTGCCTTCGAGCAGTTTGGGAATGGCTTGCTGTTGAATAGGTGTGGGCTGTACATAGCCCTGCGCACGGAGCGCCTTGATAATGGGATCAATAATCCCGAGGTCTTGAAAAGTCATCGAATTGATTAAATGCCTGCACAAAACAGGTGGACGGGAAGCAAAAGGGGGCTGCTTTTTTTAAGCATTCTACTCGCCATCATCCCACTAAAGACAGGGCTGTTAAAAAAGGTGGGAGAAGGCTTTTGCTGGAGCGCGCTCCCCATCTCTGCCGAAAAATTTATCAGCAGAAGATGCTTGAGAACACAAAGGTACATAAAAAAGTTGAAGAGTAGCGAAGGTTGCTCAATCTATGGGAATGTAATAACTTCGCATTCTGATTTTTTTAAAACCTGAGGTATGAATAGGAATGGTGTAAAATTTTGGATACTGCTTGGCTTCATTGGCACGCTGGTTTTCAGCGCCTGCGATGATGATGGATTTGACTTCAACATAGCGGAATGCAAGCCGGAGGAATTTTTAGACAATTGGACCCTGGAGGTCATACAGCCCAATATTGCGTCCAACTTCCTGCCACAGCTGAATAATGCAGACTTCACCACCACTTCCGTTGGGTATGCGGTGGGCGAATTGGGCACCCTCATCCGTATCAGCGGTGATGGGGCGGTTTGGGAAGTACAGCTCACCGGCCAGGAAACGGATGCGCTCACGGTACAGGCTTTGCTTTCCGTTGACTTCTTTGCAGAGGACCAGGGTTTTGCCGGCGGGTCCGACATCCTGCCCCAATTCAGCGAGGAGCGGGATTCCGGCGCGATCTTTTTGTCTACCGTCGATGCCGGAATGACCTGGAACCGGCGCTATGTGAATGAAGTGCGCCGGTTCATGGACCTGGAGTTCTACAATCCGCTGCTTGGTTTGGCGCTTGTCCTGCCTGAGGATGCGAGCAGCAACAACGATTACAGCATTGCCCGGACTGAAGACGGGGGCGAAACCTGGGCGATTGAGGACTTGCCTGAAGAATTTGGCTTCCCGCGTTTCCAGCGGGCTAACAACCGCATTTTTGTCCCGATGAACCGCCGGTTCCGCTTTTCGGATGACCGGGGAGAGACCTGGACGGAGCGCTCCACGCCAGTCATCCGAATTGAAGTTTTCTACTTCGCCACTCCTGAAATCGGCTTCGTGGTGGGGGAGACCACCGCATTCAGGACCATGGATGGCGGACAGAACTGGGAGGAAATGCCCCTGCCCGTCGAAGGCGGTGGCGGCATCATGCACTTCGTGGACGAAAACCAGGGCTTCTACCTGCGCAGCGTAATCAGTCAGGAGCCAGAGACTGGCATCAACTATCTGAGCGGCGTGCAGTCACTTGAGACTCAGGACGGTGGCGCAACCTGGACCGTAGTGGCAGAAGAAAGTGGCTGCCTGGTCAATGGAGAGGTGACCTTCCCCTCCTCTGTCATTGGCTATGTGGTAAACCCGAATGCCGTCTATCGCTTCGTAAAGCAATAACCGCGATGGACCCGCTTTTCAAAAAGCTGAACTATAAGGACGAGGGGCGCCTGATTGTACTGAATGCACTGGAAAGCTTTGCGCCCCACCTGCAAGCCATGGAAGGAACAACTCAGCTGGACAACAGCCTGAGCACCGCAACCGAAGTGGAATGGCTGCTGGCATTCGTCACCCAACCAGATGAAATCGCTGCCATCGCCAAACAGCTAAGCGGCAGGCTGGAAGGCGATCCAACACTCTGGTTTGCCTACCCAAAGAAAAGCTCCAAAAAGTATGATGCTGAAATCAACCGGGACCACGGCTGGGCACCTTTAGGCATGCTCAACCTGGAGCCGGTCCGACAGGTCGCGATCGATGAGGACTGGAGTGCCCTGCGCTTCCGCCGCGTGGAGCACATCAAAAGCATGAAGCGCCGGAGCAGTATGCGGATTAGCCCTGAGGGGAAGAAGCGGGAGGGCTAAGCCTTCGCCACTAGTTTGCCGATGCCGGGACAAACGGTCTTCTAAATTCCTGGTGCGCCCGATGTAGTACTTTCCATCACTGCACTTCAAGGTATAAACGTAAAACTGCTGCTGTTCCATGTTTTATTGAGGTTGGAGCGCTGGGGGCGGACGCCGTCCGCCGTAGCCCGATGGGGAAATAAACCTTTAAATATGAAAAGGTAATTGCGGGCAAAAAAAGCCCGACTTCCCTACGGGCCAGTCCATTGAAATGGACATTGGCGCATAAAGCTACGTCGGGCGGAGGCGGAGGAGGAGGGATTGGCTTCGCCCTTCCCTATGAAGGGGAGCAACAAAAGCTGAAGGAAAAGGCACTGCGTGCTCCTTTTTTATGCCCTCCTGCCTTAGGGAAGGGCAACCATCCCACGGCAAAGGGCATAAAAAAAGCCGCCTTTTTCAAGGCGGCTTTTTCCTTCAGCTTTTGCGGAGGAGGAGGGATTCGAACCCCCGATGGTGTGACCCATGCCGGTTTTCAAGACCGGTGCATTCAACCGCTCTGCCACTCCTCCGGTTGATTTTTTCTTAAGCGATTGCAAAGGTAAATTTATTTTGGAAACTGCACAAGAGCAGGAGCAAAAAAAAAGCAGCCCGAAGGCTGCTGCTATACCCAAAACAATCCATTAATCATGTTAAAAAAACTCCCTAATTCTTAGTACTTAAAGCATTATGTCTTCACCGAGGCGGCTCTCTGTCTGATAAAAACCGTGCACTAATGTGCCGTCCGGCTCTGCTTTTGGCGTGTTGTGCTCCTCTGTGTCCTTAGTCTCGTAGATGTAGTGTGTTTGGTTAGACCCCTGATGATTGCCTGCGGCAACAAATGCAATCATCAAAATTCCCAGAATCGTTGTCAGTGCATATTTCATTGGGCTAAGCTTTTGATTGTCAGTTACATCTACCTATATGCCAAAGCTGTGCCAAAAACTAAAATTCATTGAAAACCAATACTTTACAAAAAGTAAGTTCTATAAATTAATCTAACAGGTAGAGGGGATTCCCAAAATGGGAATTTAAAGCGTCAGAATAAGTAGAAAAGCAGGACGGCTATGCCAAACCCTACCCCGCCCAGCACAGCTGTCAGCACAGTCCAGGAGCGGAAGGTTTCTTTTTCGCTAAGCCCAAGGTAGGATTTCACCAGCCAGAAGCCGCTGTCATTGACGTGGGACAGTACCGTGCCGCCGGCTGCAATTGCAATGACGACCGCCCCCAGCTGCCCGGCACTCAAGAGGGCGCCATTACTCAATAGCGGGGCAGTCAGGCTGGCTCCGGTTATCATAGCGACCGTAGCAGAGCCCTGTGCTACGCGGATCAGGGCTGCGGCGAGGAACGCAAAGACAATCACAGGCAGCCCCGCCGCCGACATAGAAGCGGCAATTTGCTGACCCGCGCCCGTATCCACCAGCATTTGCTTGAAGACCCCGCCCGCGCCTGTGAGCAGGAGTATACTCCCTGCGGTCGACATGGAATCCGTGGTGGCTTTTAGCAACGCTTCTGAACTGTAGCCACGCCGCAGTCCCAGCAGGTACCAGATCAGGAGATTCGCCAGTAATAATGCCGTAAAAGGGTGCCCCAAAAACTGAATAGCAGGCAGCACCGCAGCGGGCAACGGCAGCGTACCGGATTGCGCCAGCGTGCTCAGCACAATAAGTACGATAGGCATACCGATAATCGAAAGGATCAGCCCCACCGGTGGCAAGGTATCCGGGGTTTTCGATTCCGAGAAAGCAGGTGGCTCAGGATCAATGCGGCGGGCAATGCGCTGACCAAACCACAGTCCGCTCACCAGCACAGCGGGCAGGCCGGCTATTGCGCCCAACAGGATGACCCAACCCAGGTCTGCGCCAACGATTTCAGCAACAGCAATTGGGCCAGGGGTCGGTGGGATGAAGGCGTGGGTGGCTGCTAATCCGGCCAGGAGGGGCAAGGCAAATTTCAGCAGGGAGGCTCCGGTACGCTCCTTTAGCGCGTACAGCACCGGAATCAAAATGATGAACGCCACATCAAAAAATACCGGTATCGCAATCAGGAAGCCCGTGATCGCCATTGCGGCAGGTGCCCTTTCCACCCCTTGCCTGCGGATGAGGTACTGCGCAATTGCCTGTGCCCCGCCTGCATTTTCCAATAAGGCTCCAAACATCGCGCCGAGCCCCACTACTGTAGCGACAAAACCCAAGGTGCCGCCCATGCCGTTCTGCATGGCTTCAATAACCGCAGGCCCTTCCAGACCACTGCCTAACCCCGCAGCAATGGCAGCGATCAGCAAGGCGAGAAAAGCAGGGATGCGCCATTTCAGAATGAGTAGCAAAAGGAGCAAAATGCTGAGTACGGTGGCCAGTACAGGCATAGGGCAATGGTGTTTTTCGTTATTGCAGTTGTGCGAAAACGAGTCAGTACTTCTTATCAAACTTAAACTGCCACATGTACTCCACCACTTCTTTCCAGCTCCACCATTCATAATGTGGCCCGCGGAAGTGCACGGCAAGCATGTAGCCGTAGTACACCAGCAGCAGCCAGAGCGCCACCAGTAAAATCTTCAGCACCAGGACTTTGCGCTCCAGCACCTGCGTAAACAGCCAGGCATAGGGGATCGCCAGCAGCACGTAAAATTCTACAAACTGCCGGTGCCCGAAAGCCCCCCCAAACCACCAGCACCACCAGCAGGAGGTGATGTAGAGGAGGAGCAGCCAGATGAGGAAGATGGGGGCTATGTTGTAGCGGTTCTTCCACATCCCAGCCAGGCAGCCGATGATCGCCAGGCCTGCCATCGGGCTGAAGAGCAGCCAGCCGTTTTTAATGTGGAAAAGGACCATGTCTATCCGGGGCTCCAGCCAGTTGAAGCCCTCCTCTCCGTAGGAATAGATGAGCCAGTCGCCGGAGATGTACTTCCAATACAAAAACTGCGGTACAAAGGCGAGAAAACCCGCCATTGGCGCAAGGAGCAGCGGCCACAGGTGCTTTTTGAAGAACTGTAACCTTGCTTTTGCGCCCTCCCAGGTTCTTACCCGAAACAGCAACAGATACAGCAACAACAAAATATTGGTAGGCCGAATGAGCACAATGAGCCCTGCCAGCAGCCCCATGCCTCCAAAGATTTTCCAACCGGGGCGTTCGTAAAACCGGGGCGTCAGCCAGACAAACAGCCCAAACAGGAAGAAGGAGTAAACGTGCGACATCCCCGGCTCCTGCAGGATGTAATGGTAAAGGTTGGTGCCCAGGAAGAAACCGGCCACTGTCATCATCACCACTACCGGCTTAAAGTACCGGGCCAATATTTTCTTCAGCAACAGCAGGCCCAGGAAGCCATAGAAGAGCCCTGCCAGTTGTAAGGCACGAATGTAATAATCGCTGTAGCCGTCCGCCTTTCCGCCAGTAGCAAGCGTAAGGGCGTGCGCCGCCATGAAAAATGGCGCTTGCATGACAGCCACGCCGCAGGTGTACTTTGTAAAGGTTTTGTTCGTCCCTTCAAAGGGTTTAAACTGTGCCTTTGTTCTTACCTCAAAATCTTCGAACCCATCGTTGACAATGAGAGCGGGCAAATACAGATAGTATCCTTCGGCATCCGACCAAATCAGTCCGCGGTAAAACCGGCCTGCAAGCTCCACTGCCCGGTAACCGGCAAACAGCAATAGGATGAGCAGGTAATACCGCATCCAAAACCGGACTATGCTTTTGAGGAAGTTTTTCATATTGTATTGCCTTCAACTTCTGATCTAGCGCAGTAGTATGAGCTGCCCGTAGTGCTGTTGCGCCCCGTTCGTCACCCGGTAGAAGTAAGCTCCGTTGGGCAGTTGCCCGGGAAGGATAAGCTCGCTAAAGGGCACTCCAGTGTCCGTTTCCCAGGACTTTTCCAGCACCACACGCCCGGTCTCGTCCAGCAATTCCAGACGGACCTGCCCTGCCTGTGCTTCCAGAAGCTCAAGCGTAAAGGCATCCCTCGCCGGATTCGGAAAAACATTAATGACCAGCGGCTCCGGATAGCCAATACGCAAAAGATTGGAGTAACGGTAAGCACCGTTTTCCGTTACGGCCTTTACCCGGTAGATATTGGTGCCTCTTCCCGGGCCATCGTCGAAGAACGTGTATTGCCCGTTGCCTTTGACTGCTACCTGGCCGAGCGCAGTGAATTTATAGGCATCCGGGCTGCGCTGCACCTCAAAGTAGGCCAGGCTGTCCTCCAATTGGGTATCCCACGTGAGGTTGACACCCCCTTCCACGGCTTCTCCTTTCAGTTCATTCCATTCCAGAAAAGGATCGCCGCAGTAAGGGTACACCTGCTGCGTCACCGAAGTCTTAAGCCCTCCGGGGTCGGTTACAGTAAGCTGAATGCGGTACCAGTAAAGCTCTTCCTGACAGCCCAGCGGACTGATGAGCGCAAAACTGAGGTGCTCAAAGTCCACAGGATCGGGGTGGAAGTGGTCGTTGTGGTGAAGGAAAGTACGCCATTCGTACATCAGCTCTTCGTCAGCATGTTCGGCATCCCTTACTTCGGCTTCGAGGCGGAGCAGGGTGGTGCTCTGATCAAGTGGGTAACGGTCGCCATCCTGAAAGCTGATGATGTCTACCTGTGGCGGGGTGTTGTTGAGAGCAACCACGGCTTCATCCGTTGCGGAGGCGCCCAGGCTGTCGTAAACGGTCAGCACGGCGGTGTAACTCTGTTGCCCTGTGCCGGTGTAGGTGTGCTCCACATTTTGGCCTTCAGCCGTTGTGCCGTCGCCAAAATTCCACTCGTACCTGACAATAGGGAGGTTAGAATCGTAGGACGCGCTCCCATCAAATTCGACTGTAAGCGGCCCCGGGCCAAAAAATTGCTCCGCCTGAATCTTCGCTACCGGGGGTGGATTGCCTCCGTAGCTGATCTGATGCACGGTGCCCTCAAGGCTGATGTAGTAGAGCTTGCCATCCGCCGGGTTCAGTGCCAGGTGGATGATATCCTTGGCGTTGCTGTGGAAGGGCTGTACGCTGTGCAGCTGGTCCGCGTCATCAAAATCTGCCACCTTGATCCAGCCACTGAAGTCGACCATAAAGTATTTGCCATGGTATTCCTCCGGGTATTGATCCCCTTCGTAAAACACGCCTGCCAGGGAAGAAAAACCATCAAAAAGCTCGGTGTCTTCCAGGCCCGATCCTGGTTCATCAACATTCAGGCCTTTGTACCATCCCTGATCATCAAAGCTCGCTACCTGTGCCCGGGTGGGCGGATTCCAACGGGCATTGCTCCACTGCAGCACGGGCATCGTCCCTACGGTGTAGCCTTCAACAGGCACACTATCGTCACAGGGATTGGACGGTACGCGGTGGCCGTCTTCCCTTGGGTTTACATAGAGGTCTTTGAAATTGAAGTAAGCCTGATCGCACCCCCCATTTCCGTAGAGCGGATTGGGGTGCAGCTGATTGGCAGGTGCCGGCTCATTGATATAGGGCCAATGCCCGCCAAACCCTTCCATCATGGGCCAGCCAAAGTTGAGCCCGCCCGCCGGGGCGATATCGAGCTCTTCCCAGGCACCGTTGCCCACGTCTCCAATATATAAGGTGCCGGGGTCGCCGTCCTCCGGATAATGGCTTCCGGTGTTAGGCCGGATTTGAATGCGGTAGGGATTGCGGAAACCGTAGGCCCAGATGCGGGATTGAGGCGCACGCGGGGCATCCGGATGATAGAAAGGGTTGCTGCTCAGTCCCTCACCGGTTTCGGGGTCGATGCGCATGATTTTGCCGTTGTAATTGGCCAGGTACTGCGCCCGGTAAGAGCCCAGGTCTTCATCTTCGGTAATAATACCGGTAGAAATGGCTTCGCTCGCCATCGTTCCGTACTCGTCGCCGCCGGTATCGGGGCCACCGTTGCTCGTCCCGTCGCCGGCACTAATGAGCAGGGTGCCATCCTGCCCCATCACCAGGTCGCCCAGCCCGTGAAATTCGTACATTAAGGGGATACCGTCTTCAATTGTTTCGCCCAGCAGAATATGACGGCTACCTTCCAAAACCCGGAGGTAAGCTGTAGTCGGGTCGGCCCGGTAGCGCACCACCCGGCCAATCGTTGGCTTCCAGGTGACGGTGCTGTCGGGGCTGTATTCCGGTGCGCCGTAATAATGGTAGTGGTGCAAATCCAGGGCGTAAAGGAGGTAGAAATAGCCGTTGGCCAGGAAATCGTTGTCCAGTGTAAAGCCCATCAGCCCGTGGTCTTTCCAGTTGCTGACTTCTTCTGAGATGTCGATGAGCGGCTCTGGATAGAGATTGCCCGCAGTGTCCACGACCCGCACCACGCCTTTCTTTTCCCAGACGTACATGCGCCCGTTCTCATCAAAGGTCATCCCCATGGGATTATCCAGCTCGGTGAGGTAGGTGATATCGTAAAAATCTTCGGGCAATTCCTGAGCGCAAAGCCCGCCGGTGATCAGTAACAAGAATGCTAAAAAACGATAAGCCATAGTCTACTTTTTACAAACCCAGTAATGTATTCCCTTCTGCAATATTGGTCAGGCG
>JANSXW010000097.1 GCA_024742755.1 bacterium
CACCAATTGGTTTCTGACGCCTAATTTGGCTTTCGATATTGGGCTGGATTTGAGACATCATCTCTGGGCGAATGTTGAGGGGACCAGTGACAGGTCAGGTTCATTTGATGAGCAAATGCCTGACCGTGGGTTCCAGGTTGGAGCATCAATAGGCGTACAGTACTTCCTGCAACGGGGGAATTAGAAAACGGAACCCTTACGGTCATTCCCGCTGCCTGGGATCAATATCCATTTCCCGGACTCCATTTCTAAGTGAGAACGGGCCTGCATCCCGATCGAAGGCAGGCTTAGTTGTCCATTCTAGCCGAAGCTCATCGGTATGCAAGACCGCATGAGCTTTCACTTTTTTACCCTGCGCTTCCCAACCGAAGTACTCCTGCCAGGCTTTAAGATCAAGCAATAGAGCGGGTGGTGGATTGGTCAGCTTCAAAAATCCACTGGGCATTCGAGCGAACAGATTGCCATCCGTATGATTGTGGACATTCGGCAGCTCAATGGCGTGCTTGCGGCAGTCGATGAAAATATTGTCGGTTACGCTTTGCGCCCTTGCGGTTCCCCCTCTGCCCGCCACGATGCGGGTCGGGTTGAGGTAGGAGCCGTAGCCGGTATTTTCGATGTCAATGGCCAAGTTGTGGTGAAAATGTATGCTGTCTGAACCATCCGTGTAAAAAGCGTTGCCCCCCGCACCATAGTCACCGCTGATCCAGTATTGGCTGCGCAGTTGGTGGAAGACGTTGTGGTCGACGTGTATCGCGCCCCGGCTGACTTCCACATAAATCGCGCCCCGGGCAGTGGTGATATCAGAAAAGACATTTTGGGTGACCCGGCAGTTTTCGCTGGAAAGATAGTCCAGCCAAATACCGGGCGCGTAGGTAATATGCCGGAATACATTGCGCCGGATCAGCGTCCCCCGGGCGCGGTGAAATTTGATCGCACCGGACTCCCAGCCATGCTCCGCATCATGCCAGCCAATGTACTCAAAGAGGTTGTCCTCCACCAGCAGCTGACGGGCACCATTAGCCTGCAATCCGCCGGTGCCGCAGTGGCGGAAGGTATTCCCGCGCACAATGTGGTCGCCTAATCCTGGCTGTGAATGGGTATGCCACATTTCGTTGCCGAGGTCCAGGGCGATGCTGTTGGCCCATTCCAGCGTACAATCCTCAATGATCCAGTGATTGCCCCGGCGGGCAGAGACCATACCGCGCTGTGGCATGGCAAACCCATTGCCGGCTTTCTCAAATATGAGCCCCTGTAGTTTGATGTAGGGAAGCCCGTAGGTTTTTGGTGTAAATACCTGCTCCTGCACCGTCGCTTCTATGGAGGTGAAGTCCTTAGGCCCGGTCTGCCCCGGAAACCGGACGTGTAGCCTAAGCCCGTTGTGCTCAATCCAGTATGCGCCCTGCTCCGCTTCCGCAAGATCGACCGGGTGGTCTGCTTGTTTCAGCAATTGTCCATCCAAAAACAGGCGGCCCCGGCGCTGAAAGTGGGCGTGCATATTGATGTTTTTATAGTCCACCCATTCCAGGTCCTGCCCGAGGTTGCGCAGCGCAAAGGGATTATACCCCATAAACCACTCCGGCGGCAGATCGTATTGCCAGATTTGCAGGGGCGGTTTTTCAGTGTCCTCGTAGGTATGCCGGGGGCCGGTGTAGCGCCACCCTTTGCCAGGTTCCCATCCTTCCGGTGGCAACTCCCGGGCACCGCTAATCACCACCTCGTGACCGGGCGCCGCAGCGTACGTAATCAGCTGCTCCGGGCCGGTCCCGCCCCGCGCAGGATGCACCGCTTCCCGGTAAGTCCCGCTTTTGATCAGCACCCGCTCACCGGGCTGCAAGACTGCTGCTGCCTTCCCAATACTCCGCCAGGGCCGCGCTTCTGTACCCGGGTTGTCATCGCTCGCCTTCGGATGATTTTGGTCCACGAAGAAAGTACGGTTAGGCTCCGTCCCCCTTTCCCAACTTTCAAAAGTATTCCCATGCGGCATCAGGCTGCTGTCGAAATCCCGGTAAGGCGATTGGCCGTACACGGAACCATGGCACATCAGCATCAAAAGAAAAACACAATAGCGAAAAGGCATGATAGATATTCGTTGTAATGGCTTTACTAATTTGAACATTGGGTTTGTATTCTGCAATCGACCCCTTTTGGAGTCTAATTTGGGTAAACTTTCGGCTTACCTTTATCGTACCTTTCCTACCGGGGCGCAGCCAACTCAAACTCCGCCACCAGATCCGCCTCAGAGCTGTTGCCCACAAAGACCGAAAAGCGCCCCGGCTCCGCTTCCCATTCCCCATTGGCCGTATAAAAAGCCAGGTCCGCCTCCGCAAGCTCAAACGTTATTTTTCGGCTCTGCCCGGGTTCCAGGAAAACCTTCTGAAACCCCTTCAGCTCCCGGACCGGGCGCGTGCTGCTGCCCGTATGATCGCGGGTGTACAGCTGCACCACCTCGTGGCCCGCCCGGTCGCCGGTATTCGTGAGGGTCAGGCTGACTTTCAGCACTTCGCCTGGTGTAAGGGTCGAAGTACTAAGGCTTAAATCACTGATAATGAAATCGGTATAGCTCAACCCGTAACCAAAGGGATAAAGGGCATCCGTGCGCTCATCAATATAGCCCGACCAGAAAATATGCGGATGGTGTTCGTCCCCGGGGCGGCCAGTGTTTTTCTGACTGTAGTAAAGCGGCAGCTGCCCCACCGAGCGGGGGAAGCAGACCGGCAGTTTCCCGGAAGGGTTATACGCCCCGGTCAGCACATCGGCTATGGCGTGCCCGGACTGACTGCCCAAAAACCAGGTTTCCACGATGGCGGGGATGCGCTCGTCCATCCAGCTCAGGTCCAGCGGCCGGCCATTCATAAGCACCAGTACGATATTTGGATTGATTGCATAGACCGCTTCCAGCAGTTGCTGTTGGACACCCGGCAGGTCAAGGTGCACCCGGCTGCGGGCCTCTGCTGACATAAAGCAGTCTTCCCCCAGTGCCAGCACCACCAGGTCCGCCTCCGCTGCCACCCGCCGGGCTTCCGCAAACCCCGAAGTATCGTAGTCGATCGTCAGGCGGTCGCGGAAGCTGCGGGCACCCGTTGTGATGCCACAACCTTTGGCATAGCTCCATCGCGCATCCGGCCAGGCCGCCTGCAGCCCTTCCCAAATGGATACGGCGGAACTATCTATGCCGCGCGCCCGCCAACTGCCCAACGGATTGTCTTTGTCTTTAATCAGCGGGCCAATCAGGGCAATGCGATCGTGGCGGGGCAAAGGCAGGAGGCCTTGCTCATTTTTTAGCAAAACAATGGACTGACGAGCTACCGTCCGAGCGGCTTCCTGATGCTCAGGGGCAGAGAGCCAGCGTTTTTCCCGTTCGGCCTCACAGTAGCGGTAGGGGTCATCAAAGAGCCCCAGCTCAAATTTGACCCTCAGAATGCGCGCAACGGCCTGATCGATGACCGATTCATCCAATTGTCCGGAAGCCACCAATTCTCTCAGGTGATAATGATAGGTCAGGGAGCCCATATCCATATCGCTTCCGGCTTGCAGGGAAAGCGCGGCAGAACCCGCCAGGTCCGCCGCCTGCCCGTGACTGGCCACCTCCTTGACTGAGTTGTAATCAGAGACCACAAAGCCTTCAAAGCCCCAGTCTTCCCGCAGCACTTCCTGCAACAGGTAGGCATGCGTGGTCACCGGCACTCCGTTCAGTTCGTGGTAGCCGCCCATGAAGGTCGCCACCCCGGCATCTACGCAGGCTTTGAAGGGAGGCAACACCACATTGTGCAGGGTCTGCCGGCTCATGTCTACGGTGTTGTAATCCCGCCCGGCTTCCGCAAAACCGTACCCGGCAAAGTGCTTGGCGCAGGCCGCTATGGTTGTGTTGGCGGACAGGTCATCGCCCTGAAAACCCCTTACTTTCGCAGCGGCTACCTGGCTATTCAGGTACGGGTCTTCCCCGGCACCTTCCATAATCCGGCCCCAACGGGCATCCCGGCTCACGTCGACCATTGGCGCGAAGGTCCAGTGCACGCCGGCGGCGGCACTCTCCCGGGCGGTGATGCGGGCAGAGGTGGAAATGGCTTCCAAATCCCAGCTGCTGGCTTCGGCGATAGGGACTGGGAACAGCGTCTCGTACCCGTGCAGGGCATCCAGCCCAAAGAGCAGGGGAATGCCGTGCCGGTTGGCTTTCAGGTGCATTTCCTGAATGGCACGGGTGTGTTCGACACCGGTGATGTTCAGCATGGCGCCCAGCAGCCCCTTGCTGAGCAAATCGTACCGGATTTTATTTTCCCCTTCATCGGGGGGCGGCCCGGTGATATCGAAGTGGTTGCTGATCTGCGTCAGCTGCCCGATCTTCTCCTCAAGCGTCATGGCATCCAGGAGTTCCCGGATTTCGGCTTCGTAATAGGTTTTGTTATGGTTTGGGTTTTGGGCAAAGAGCCATCCAGAGGCAGATACCCAAAATAGGGTGGCTAAGGCTAATGGTTTCATGGCTAAGGCTTTCTGAATTATCGGTTGTTCAGTAGTTTTTGGACTTCAATACCAGCGAAGATGAGCCCCAGCAGCCCGTGGGAGTCGTCTTTGACCACCGGGCGCTTGTAGTAGTACTGCACATCTTCGGTGCACATGGTGCCCATGCAGATTTGGCTCACGGTGCCGTCTTCTCCAATGACGCTATCCAGGGCTTTCCAGCCCTTCAGTACATACGGGCGGTACTTTTTGTCTTTAATCCATCCTTCGTTAATGCCACGGGCAATAGCCATCGTAAAAATGGCCGTACCGGAGGTTTCCTCGAAGGAATCAGGATGGTTGAGGACGTTGTGGTAAAAGCCGGAAGCGGGATCCTGCATTTTCACCAATCCGTCCACATGATTGCGGTAAATCTTGAGGATATCTTTGTACTTCGGATGGTTCTTGGGCAGGTGCAGCAGGACCTCCGTGGTCGCCCAAATGCCCCAGCCATTGGCGCGCGACCAGTAGGGGAGCTTTACCTCGGGGCGCTCGGAGTACTGCGCGTGCATGTACAGGTCCATCCCGGGATCGTACACCCGCTTGTGGAAGCCCAGCACCTGATTGGCAGCATCGTCGAAATACCCTTTCCGCTCGGCAGGGTCGTCGGCAAGCAAAGCCGACTGCAGCAGGAAGGGAATGCCCATGAACATATCATCCACCCAGGTGGTGTACTTGAAAGGCGTTTCCCGGGTGAACGTCCCATCGGGCAGGCGGATTTGCTCCTTCATCAGGTAATCCTGAGTGGCTTTCACCAGCGCCTCGTATTCTTCCTGCCGGTCGAAGTTGTTGTCTTTGCGCAAGCGGTAAATAAAAGGCAGGGCAGGAGCAGAGGTGAAGTCCAGTAGGGGGGTATTCCAAAGATGGGTGTGGCGGGAATACGGCCGGTGCAGGGTATACTTCTCGTAGCCGATGTACGGCTTTATATCGAACATGAAGTTGCAATAAGTGGTCAGGTAGTCCACATACTTTTGCTCCCCGGTAAACTCGCCCAGGTTACGGAGGGCCCAGGCGTAGCCCGCCGTGTGGTAGTTCCAGTCGTAAAGCGTGCCCCATAGCGGATCGGCATCAATTACGTCTGCCAGGATTTCCACTTTTGGCAGTTGCCAGGCGATTTCCTGGCCGCCGTACTCGTACAACCGCCCGAGCACAAAACCTTCTTCCGGCGGATAAGCGGTGCTTAGCCCGGACCGCTCAGGGTTGGGGAAGGGGCCAATGACGAGCCAGTTGGACAAGTCTGCTACCTCTTCGGTAATATGCGGCAGGTAGCCGATAGAAAGTTTCATCCATTCGTTGTCCTGTTTTTGCCCTTCCGGCACCCGAGTGAAGCGGGGGCGCAGGAAGACTTTCCAGTCCCTACCTGCGGTTTCTGATTTGATCAGCAACTCATTTCGGCCTTCAAGGATGGGCAGGAAAATGGTGTTTTCCAGGAATACATCCCGTTCTTCCTCCCGCACCACCGCCGGACCGGTCTTTTGTTTTTCGTAAACCACTTTCCCGTTTAGCCAGATTTTCAGCCCGTCGCTGTGGCTGACTTCCAGGGGCAGGGTAGAGGTGCGTTCGCTGTTGATGATGCTTAGTGCATAAGCCACCCCCGGTTTCCCCATCGGGAAAGTCCGCTCCAGATTCAGGGTATTCATGCCCCGAAAATAAGTGCCCGGCTTTTGCAGAATGGCCCGAAAGGCAAAGGGCACGTCCCGGAGGGTCTTGTCCGCCACCGCTTTTACAGCATCTACGGGTTGGCGTTCAAATTCCTGAGCAAAAGTAAAGAGGGTGGAAAAGAGCAGGCACCCCATCAGGAACACCTGCTTTCTTACAATACGTCGTGTATGAAACTTACTCATGATCGTTTATTTTTTGAACTGAACGGTCCGGCTTTCACCGGGCGCCAGGGTTAGGGTTGAAGGATTCCAAAGGGCAAGCTCGCCGAGGGGGCGGGCGCGGTCGGCGGCATTTTCCACCAGTATTTTGACGGTGGCTGCGCCTTCGGTTGGATTGTGAAGGACGACTTCCAGGGCTTCCGCCGTTTCGGTATGGCTTTTGACTTCCACATGGTCAAAGGGGATGCAAATGCCCCGGTCGGGCTGCACGTAGAGCCCCGGTATTTCCACGTAAGTGAGCATCAGCGCCGTTTCCGACCAGGTGGTAAGGTAGGAAATCTCCCCGATGCCCTCCAGCCAGTCGGTGGTGCTGACCCGTTCGCACATCCAGCCTTCCTTGGTCCCTTCGATGGGGTTGAGGGGATGGGGAAGGTACTGTGGCATATTGCGGGCGATGTCTTGCAAAAGATCCGCGTAGAAGGCATCGCCGGTCGCCCGGTAGAGCTTGAGCAGGGCTTGCCCGGAGTGGGTGCAAATGCCGGGAGCGCCGTGTTTGTTTTGGGCGTTGGCATTGACGGCGCCCATGGAGTGCATGCCTTCCTTGCCGAATAAGGAGTTTGCCGGAAAAGGATAGTCGTAGGCAATCACCCAGGTGGCAAACTGCCGGGCCATGTCTTCCCCCATTTTGAGCCATTCCGGGTTGCCGGTGGCTTCGTAGAGGCTGGCGTAGGATTCAATCAGAGCGTAGCAGGATTCGCTGTCGGGGTTTTGCATGGCATCGCCGGGACCGCCGTTGGTCAGCCCCCGCTGTACGTAATTTTCGTAGTAATGCCGGGCGGCTGCCTTCGCCGTTTCAAGGTAGGCAGGCTGGTCAAAGTAGGCAGCGGCCAAAGTCAGCGCTGCCGGAATGATGCCCCCGCTCGTGGAGCCGCCTACAACGACTTCCCCGGTTGGGTTGTCCACAAATTGCCCAAATTGCCCGTGCTCTTCCCAAATCTTTACCAGGGCATCGGCTACGCCCTGTGTGCCGGCAACCCAATTGGGCTTGGGGGTGATGCCAAGGCTGTCCATCAGCATCAGCTGCTTGAGGACGTAGTAAAGCCCGTCCCCGCTCTTTCGGATCAGGTGCCAGTTTTGGGTATGGGGCTTGCGAATGTCCCCGCCGTACCATTGGTCGCCATGTTCCCCGGAGTCCCAGAACAGCCCGGAGGGAGCAAGCCCGTCCGGAAAGAGCCAGTCGAACTGCCGGAGGACCCGCTGCCGGGTGGTGTCATGCCCTTCCCAAAGCAGGGGCAGGGTGGAAATCATGCCACCTGTCCAGCCAATCTGCCAGTCCTGCAGGAACATATTGCGGGGCCCAACCGAGTAGTAACCGTGCTCGTCTTCCCAGTTCAACCGGTTAAATTTGGCTTCCTGTACCGGAAAAGCTTCGGAAAAGGGCAGCATCAACCGGTGCGCTCCGGGCGGCAGGTAGCTTTTGCGGATATCGGTGTAGTAATCGAAAAGCCCCTGTAGCTCAGGTGCTGAAAAGCGGTGCAGCTGAAAGGTGATCTGTATGGTGTCCCCCGCTGAAAAGTCCGCAGGCTCATCGTCGGAAGGCCAGCGGCTGTCTGTGATCCGGTATTTGTATTGCTCACGCACGATGGGGGCGGTAAGACTGATGGTCGCTTTGTCCCGGTCCCTGTTCTCGGTAATGTCTATGCCGGAGTCGCCAAGCCGGGTCTGTGGTGGGGTCAGCAGCCATATCCCTTGTTGTTTTTCCGGATCATGGAACCCAATAGCGGGCAGGGTCATGTCGCCCGTCCGCTGTTGGATGCGCGAGGGGCCATCGCTTACGTTGAGCTTGGGCACATCGCTGATGATGGCGGGGATGTCAGGCCCAATGTCTCTTGGGTCCAGTAGTTTAGGCGAGTAACGAATGCGCCGGTAGGGGAACCGGTTCCCATTATAAATGGCTCCCGGCATGAGTACATAGTTGTCGGTGGACCAGTCTTCGAACTCAAAATCGACAGACACCGAGGCGGAGAGCGTTTGCCCGGACTGACAAATAAAAGTAGCGGTGCCTTCCACTACATCAGATTGGCCGGGCAGGGCTTCCAGGTCAAATTGAATGGCCCACTCGCTGTCAGGTAACGCCAATTGGTTGTTCCCGGCTTTGAGCGGCGTACTGTACCGGTGCGTCAGCAGATTGAAGTGGTCAGCATCGTACTGATTAACCCGCGCTTGCAGCGTGAGGTTAGGAGGGAATTTTGGGGCCTGTGCAGGCAATGTGCCCAAACCGCATAGCACAAAAGCCAGGATCAGCAGAATGGGAATGTTGACCCAAAGTCGTCTTGGAAAATACAGAAGCATATCCAAAGGATTAAGAGGTTGAAAATCAGGATTGTCAACCAAAGGATAAGCAGTGAAGCGTATTGTAACGAGGTGGAACCAGTGGCAGTACGACTGTTTCACAAAACAAGAGGGTGCCCTTCCGAAGACGGAAAAGACACCCTCCTTCTCCTGCGATTAGCCTTATTGCTTAATCAGTTTACGGATCGCCCGGAACGCGCCTTCCTGCATCACACGCACGGTGTACATGCCGTTAGGCAGGGTGTTCAGGTTCAACGTTTCCTGTAGCACGGTGCCGGCTTTGTCTGCGCGGATGGCGCGGACTTCTCTGCCGGTGTAATCATATACGCCGATCAGGATGGTGCCCTGAGCGTCGTTGTCCAGGCGAATGTTTACCACATCCCCGTTGCTTGGGTTCGGGAATACGCGGAGCAGATCGGAATGATCCACTTCAGCGGTTTGGGTCAGTGTGCCCAGGCGGTATTCACCGGATTGTAAGCCATCTGCGGCAAACTTTACGGTGCCATCCCCGGCAACGGGAGCAAGACCAGTGTCCGTCCAGTCCTCCCCATCGTAGTAAAGCAGTTTGAGGTTGTCCACGGATCCCGGTGCATCAACGCCTGCCGCTTCAAAGTCAAAGATCATATCTACATTCGGGCTGTTGCCAATGACTTCTACGTGCCAGATGCGTTCCCAGTTGCTGGCAGTGGTGACTGGCAAGCCGTTGTGGGCCGCCATCACAAAGTCATCTACCGCAAATGGGGAGCGTACATCAATTTGCAGGCCAGCGCCGGAGGCAGAACGGTGTTCCTGTTCGGTAGTGCCGTCTATGTAGAGCGTTTTGCCCACGCCAATCAGGTCCTCGGTGTAGTCTGTGTTGGTGTACAGTTTCAGGTCCGTATCGCCTTCCATCAGTTCCAGTCCGTACTTGACGGCCAGGTAGTTGTGGACGATCAGGTTCTGGGCGGCATTCAGCCCTTTTTTGTAGACGGTAAGCTCCGGAATGTTGATCGGCTGGAAGCCGCCAACGATAGCCGGGGCATCTACGGCCGGGATGATGCCGTTGAAGCTGTTGACCTTTTCAATGCCACCGTTGCTGCGCAGAATGACCTGTGAAAAGTCGCCCTGCAGCTCTGCATTCACAATGTAGTAATCTTGGTCATTGAATTCAGAATCGCTGCGCAGGAAGAGGGACCGCTCAATCACAAACTGCATGGTGTGCGGATTGGAGCCACCGTTGAATTCCAGTACGTAGGCTTGTCCGGGTGCCCCGGCAGTGATGTCCCGCTTCTGGAAGATCGCTGCAAAATCAGCATAGAACTGATTCCGCTTGAATACGGCAAAGATGGAGATGCCTGCACCACCGTCGAGGTTGTCTGCATCATCAATGATGAGGGAGCGGTTGAGGGGCGTGGAACCATCATCCAAACCAAATTGCAGGACCGGTTTGCCGTTCAGCCCATCGGCAACGTAGGTAGGAGCAGGCTTCTGGCTCTCACCGGTATTTGGAATGCTGTTGTTGCCGCCTTCCACGTAGGTGTTGTAGGCGTCATTGCCATTGCCGGACTGATCTTCCCAGGTGAAGACCTGTTCGCCATCGGCTACATCCGTAATGGCATCAGCGCGGAGCCAAAGTGCGTTCTCCGGCTGACCGGCAATCGCGTTATCAGATGCGCCAACGCCACCCGGGCCGGTGCCGGTACCGGGTACGGTATTGACTACGGTGTAGGTCGCTTCAAGGATTGGCCCAAAGGCGGTGCCTTCCGAATTTACCCCTCTAGCACGTATGGTTGTCGTCTCGGTCAGCAGGATGCCGCCGCCCGGATAAGGGGTCAGTGGGTCGCCACCATCGTCTGAGTAGAAAATGAAGGCATCATCGGGCTGTACGTTGATGGTCACGTTGACGGCATCACTGTATTCTACCAATGGAGTAGGGGAGAACACTGGCAGGCCTACCGGTGCCACATTATAGGTAGCAGATACCGAACTGCTGGCGACAAGGCCATCTGCAAATGCGCGGGCCGTAACGGTCGCTGTATCGGTCAGGAGGATACCATCTTCGTAAAGCAGGCTTTCTTCCGTAGGTTCTGTGCCGTCCAGGGTGTAGTAAATGGTGGAACCTGGTGTTTGGGGTACGATTTCCACGGTTACCTCAGGCACATAATCTCCGGCAGGCGTAAGGATAGCCGGCGCTGCTACAATCTGACGGTAGTCGAGGAACAGGCGGGCAGGCTGCCAGCCCTGATCGGAAATCCAGACATTGGAGCCCGGTGTGTTGTCCTGGCCCCGGACCACAAAGGAAACATACTCATGTCCCTGACTGATGGCATTCTTTACAAAATTGGTCAGCTCAGGTCCGGAGAGGTCATGGAAGCCACTTTCGGTAACGTTGTACGCTGTTAACGGGCCTGTCACGTTCTCTGGCCTGTTGTTCCAGGTCACCGTGGTTTCGTCCCAGGAGTTGTCGGTCGTGCCGTACACCTCAATCCAGAAGTTGTCGAGTGGAACGCCGGTGTTTTCCTGATCGCCCCTGAGGGTCAGCGTAGCGGTAACGATATTGGAACGGGCACCATCAAGGTCAAACTTGACGAGTGTCTCCCGGTCGTTATTGGCATCGTCATCCATTGCCACCTGCATGGCGGTGGTGCCGTCGTAGTTCTCGTCCGGTGCGCCTTCTGCCACGTAGGAATCTTCAATGACACGCTTCTCCTGTGTGGAGTAGTCGAGTGCAAGTTGTGCGGGCACCCAGTTTTTGGAGGAGATCCATCCCCGGAAGGCCGTCTCGTCCCGGCCGCGTACCACGAAAGTCAGGTTCTCCCGGCCTGCCTTGATGGCTTCATTGACGTAATTGGTCAGGGCTCTGCCCTGAACGAGGTGCGTGGCGCTTTCCGTGATGTTGTATTCGGCCAGCGCATCTGTCGTGACTGCGGGTGTGGTATTCCAGGTGAGGGTACCTTCCGACCAGTCATCGCTGTCGGTGCCGTAGATTTCAATCCAGAAGTTCTCGTCCTGTGAAGGCGGGTCTTTCTGTGCGCCGCGCAGCATAAGCGTAGCCGTTCCAATGCCGTTTTTGGAGGCACTGATGTTGAATTTCAGGTAGATGTCCTTGCTTTCGTTGGTGGAGGCTGCATTGATGACGTGCATATCGGCATCCGCGATCTCAAAGTTGGTATCGGCTTCTGCTTCAGATACGAATACGTCTTCAATGACCGTAAGGGTGTCATTTTCCAAACGGAAGAGGTTCGGGCGGCTAATGTCCAGAACCGGGCCGTAGTTGCCATTCTCCACACCACCGATCCACATATTGGAGGTGGAGTCTTTGGCAGCAGAGCGGACCAGGAAGCTGACCGTGGTTGCGCCTTTGCGGATTTCTTCGTTGATGTATGCTACCAGGCGGCTGTCGGTATTGATGAAGTCTTTACGGGCCGAGCTGCTGTTGAGCAGGGAAGTGGCCAGGACTTGGTCTTTGGCCGGGCGGTTGTTCCAGGTTACGGTTTCCGGATCGAAGTCGGCTTTGACACTTTGCAATTGGATTTCAAATTCCTCTTCAAAGTCAGCTGCACCGGTTTTGCCCCGGTAGCTAAGGGAAGCGGCTTCAATCTGCTCTCCGTTCAGCCCGCTGAGGTCGTACTTCACATAAGACTGCACGCGCATCAGCGCACCGTCTACGGATTCGCGGTAAGCGAGGATGTTGCCGCCGACCTGCGACTGATCGAGGGTGGAGTCCGGGTGCATTTCGAGCACTACTGCATCACCAATGCCGTAGGCGCTGGCCATCGGCTTGGTATCGTATTCCAGAATTGGGCCGTAGTTGCCATTGCCGGCACCGCCTATCCACATATTGGAAGTAGAGTCTTTGGCGGTGGAGCGTACCATAATATGCAGCTCGGTAGCGCCTTTGCGGATTTCTTCGTTGATGTAATCCTGAAAGCGGGTACCTTCGTTAATAAAGGCTTTACGGGCAGAGCTGGCATTCAGGGTGGAAGCAGCCAGCTTCTTGTCATGCTGCGGTTTGTTGTTCCAGGTAATGGTGCTGGCATCATAAGCCGCTTTTAAGCTGAAAGCTTCCAGCCCGAACAGCTCTTCAAAGTCGGCCGCTCCGGTCTTGCCCCGGTAGCTGAAGCTGACATTCTCCACCTGCTTGCCGCGCAGGCTGCTGATGTCGTAAGTGACATAGGACTGCACGCGCATCAGTTCGCCGTCCACCGGTTCGCGGTAAGCGAGGATGTTGCCGCCGATGTTGGACTGATCGATAACAGAGTCCGGGTGCATCTGCATGACTACGGCGTCGCCCATAGCATATTGGCTGCCTTTGGGCGCGATGGTGTAATCCAGGACCGGCCCGTAGTTGCCATTGTCCGCGCCACCAATCCACATATTGGAAGTGGAGTCCTTGGCGGCAGAGCGCAGCAGCAAGCCTACTGTGGTATTGCCTTTCCGCAGCTCTTCATTGATGTAATCGGCAAAGCGGGTGCCTTCATTCACAAAGGTTTTTCGGGCGGAACTGCCATTCAGGGCCGTAGTGGCCAGCTTTTTGTCTCTCTGAGGTTTGTTGTTCCAGGTCAGGTTGTCAGCATCGAAGTCGCTTTTTAGGCTGTGGATTTCCACTTCAAACAAGTCTTCAAAATCTGCCGCCCCGGTTTTGCCCCGGTAGCTGAGGCTGACGGTTTCGAGTTGCTGCCCGGTCAGGTGGCTGATGTCGTACTTGACGTAAGATTCCACGCGCTTGAGTTCGCCATCCACGGACTCGCGGTAAGCGAGGATATTGCCGCCGATGTTGGACTGATCGATAATGGAGTCCGGGTAGGCTTCCATGACGACCGCATCGCTGTGGGCGTAGCCGCTTTTTTCAGGTGAAATGGTATACTCCAAAACCGGGCCGTAGTTGCCGTTGCCAATACCGCCAATCCACATATTGGAGGTGGAGTCTTTGGCGGCAGAGCGGATCAGGAAGCCAATAGAGGTTTCTCCTTTCCGGGCGGCTTCATTGATATACTCCGTGAACTTGGTACCATCATTGATGAAGGCTTTCCGGGCAGAGCTGGCGTTAAGTGCCGAGGTCGCCAGGAGTTTGTCCTTCTGCGGTTTGTTGCCCCAGGTCAGGTTGTCGGCATCGAAGTCGCTCTTGAGGCTGTGGAGTTCAAGCTCGAACAGCTCTTCAAAATCCGCCTCACCGGTTTTGCCCCGATAGCTGAAGGAGGCACTTTCGATTTGAGTGCCGTTGAGGTTGCTGATGTCAAATTTGACATAAGCGTATACGGCGTAGAGGTTGTCGCCTTCCCGGTGCTTGTACGCCAGTATGTTGTTTCCGATGTTGGATTGATCTATGATGGAGTCCGGGTAAGCTTCCATCACCACTGCATCCGCCTGGCCGTATTTGGATACGGTCTGCCCCCAGAGCGGGCTGAGGGACAACAGGCAAAGGAAAACAGCGGAAATCAGGTATCTGATTAGCATGCCTTTTGGTGTTTGGTTAAGAATGATTGATTGGCATCCAAGTTGGGCAGCTCGCCAGAATTTCCTGTGTAGAATTGTCCCTTTCAACCGGGGCAATTGTCCCAGAATGGCGTTGTGCGCCCTGGATTTGACAGGTTGGCACGTTTGTCCCGGTTCATCGGGATGATATTGCACATGCCCGATAGAGCCGGCAGGTATATTTGGGGGTACAACCTAACCGGTGCCCGGGCAGACCGGGTGCTACTATACCAAAAAAGACACAACCATGAGGCATTTTTTATTCCTGCTCCTGCTCTTGCTGTCTGCTCACACCTACGCGCAGCGCACTGTTACCGGGCAGGTGACAGATACGGATGGGGAACCGCTTATCGGAGTAAATATTCTGGTGAAGGATACGGAAGTGGGGACGATTACAGATTTCGACGGGCAGTATTCCCTCCGTGTCCCGGAAAATGGGAAAGTACTGGTGTTCAGCTATATTGGCTATGCCTCCGAAGAAGTGCTGATTGGCACACAGACGCGCATCGACCTCGAAATGTCCACCGATGCGGAAGCCCTGGAGGAAGTCGTGGTGATTGGCTACGGCACCAAGAAAAAACGGGATGTGATCGGCTCCGTGGCCACCGTCAAGTCAGAGGAAATCACCAAGCTAAAAACCACTTCCTTCGTGGATGGCTTGCAGGGGCAGGCCTCCGGGGTGCAGGTGGTTTCCAACAGCGGGGTGCCGGGTGCGCCCTCTACCGTTAAAATCCGGGGCATCAGTTCGATCTCTATCGACACCGACCCGCTATGGATTGTGGATGGCATGCCGATTTATACCGGTTCCTCCCTGGGTGCCAGCAATGGCGCGACCGCACAGGACCCGATGAGTATGATCAACCCCAATGATATCGAGTCCATTCAGGTGCTGAAGGATGCTGCGGCTACGGCCATCTACGGTTCCCGGGGCTCCAACGGTGTGATCATTATTACCACCAAGTCGGGCAAAAAAGGGCAGGGCGCCATTACCGTCGACTATTCGGCGGGCCTCACGGAGCCTTCCCGAACGGCAGATGACATCGGCTTTGCGAATACCAAGGAATGGTTTGGGCTGGTTGAAACGGCCCGCTTCAACTCCTTTGGCGGAGAAGAAGAGGCGCTGTTCGACCCCAATTCCATCCTGAACCTCTTCCAGGACGATCCCATTGCCCGCCTGAGCCGGGAAGAAGCCCTTGCCATCAACACCAACTGGTTTGATCAGATCCTCGATCAGGGCAATTATCAGGACATCAACGTATCGGGCACAAAGGGCTTTGAAGGGGGCAATATGTATGTCTCCTTCGGCTACCGCAACGACAACAGCGTGCTGCGCAACAATGGGCTGGAGCGCTATTCCGTGCGCTCGAATCTGCAGTTTAACCCCTTCGAAAACCTCAGCGTGGAAACCCGCCTCAATTTCAGTTATACCAACAACGACCGCGTAAAGCAGCAGGTGGGCGGTGCGCTGGGCAACAACAGCGGCGGCAACAGCGCCGGCTGGGGTAATGCCAACCGGAATGCGCTGCCCTGGTACCCGATCTTCAATTCCGGCCATCCCACCGGCTACTGGAACCCCATGTCGGGGAATAACCTGGTAGCCGCCATTGACCGGGATATGCTGGTGGATGAGGTGACGAGTTACCGGGGGTTGGGCGGTCTGGCGCTGGAGTATCAGATTCCGGCAATCCGGGGGTTGTCGCTACGCGCAGAAGGGTCCTTTGACCTGTTGCAGTCCAATACCCTCAACTGGGTAACAGCGGCGCTGCGGGAGTTTGGCTCCTTTGCATCTGACGAAAGCCGGGTGCGCCAAAGCATCAACTACAACGTTTACGCCAAGTACAATCGCGACTTTGGCAACCACGGCATTAGCCTAACGGCCGGTACAGAGTCACAGTCCATCAATCAGCAACTGCGCCTGATGGAAGGGCAGAACCTCACGGGCACCTACAAGGAAATTGGCAACCCGCAGGACCTGCTGACCCTCTCCGGCGGGCTTTCCTACGAAGAATACCTGCGCGCCTTTTTCGGCCGGGCAGACTATAAATTTATGAACCGCTATTTCCTCGGGCTGAGCTTCCGGCAGGATGGCTCTTCTAAATTCAATGAGGACTACCGCTGGGGCACCTTCCCGGCCGTTTCTGCCGGCTGGGTCATCAGCGATGAGCCTTTCTGGAGCAACCGGACTTTTAGCACGGTGAAGCTGCGCGGCAGTTTCGGGCAAACGGGCAACAAAAACATCCCCAGCAACCGCTTCGTGACCACCTATACCAACCGCACTGACTGGCGCTATGGCCCCGCTGATGTCATCCTGGAAGGCACCCGGATTACCAATATCGGCGTGCCCTCCCTGACGTGGGAGACCACGAGCAGCTACGATGCCGGGGTGGACTTCGGGTTGTGGGATGGCCGGGTGGCCGGTTCTGTGGCTTACTATCAGCAGGATGTGTCGGACTTGTTGCTGGCTTCCCCGCTGGCGACTTCTGCAGGCTTGCAGGGCAATAACATCTGGGGCAACATCGGGGATATGTCCAACTGGGGCATTGAGCTGGAGCTGAATTCCACGAACATCCGGCGCAACGATTTCACCTGGACCACCGATTTCAACATCACCACCAACCGCAACCGGGTGGACCGGCTGACCCCTGACCTGGACCGCTCGGGCCGGGGGCTGCTGAGTGGCAACCGGATTGCGCAGACCGGCGGCCGTCTGTGGGCCTACTACATGGCTGAGGATGCCGGCGTAGACCCCGAGCGGGGTGTCAATATGATCTGGGAGATTGATATCGACCACTTTGAGGAAACCGGGGAGGCAATTAAGACCGGCCGCAAAATTCCGGCTACGCTGAATAACCTCCAAAATCACCGCATCATCCACAAGGACAAAACGGCCATCCCGACGGTCTTCGGCGGCTTAAACAACACCTTCAAATACAAGGGCGTGGATTTGTCGGTCTTCATGAGCTTCTCCGCTGGTGACTACCTCTACGATTACGAAGAACAACGGACCACCGATGTGCAGTACGGTCAGGTCGTCCTCCGCTCCGACATGATCGGCAATACCTGGACCCCCGACAACCCGGATGCCAAATACCCGGAACTGCGCTGGCAGGGCGCTTACCCCTACGGCTGGGACCCCGACGTGGAAAACCCGGATTCCCCAACCGGCAAAGGCGACTGGACCGATGCCACCGGCAACTATAAAAACGAAACCGTTAACTGGACGAAGTACCTCTACCGGGCGGACTTCCTGCGGCTGCGCAACCTGCAGCTGGGCTATACCTTCCCCAATGAAATGGTGCAGCGCTGGCGCCTCCAAAGCCTGCGGGTGTACCTGACGGGCACCAACCTCTGGGTATGGGCACCGCATTACGATGGCTGGGACCCCGAGTCCGGTGGTGGCGTGCTGCCGCCCCTGCGGATGTATGCCGGAGGGATAACCGTGAAATTCTAACCTAAAAACGAGCCAAATTATGAATATCCTAAAGCAACGCATCCTGGCCCTGAGCTTCCTCCTGGCATTGGCCGGATGCAATAACGATGAGTTCTTTGAGCTGCAAAACCCGCCTGAATTCCCCTGGCTGAACATGGAGGAACTGGAACGGGGTGTGGTGACGCCTTACAACTATGCCTTCACTTCTTCCTGGAGTAACTTTTTCGGGGACGACCGGCTGATTTTTGAATGCATGTCGGATGCCGTCTACCTGCTGCCCAATACCTCCGCTGACATCCCCTTTGAGGAGATGTACCTGCGGACCACGGGTGTGGAAATGACCAAAGCAAACTCCGGTTTTTCGCTGGGGTATAAATGCATCACCCACGCCAACTCCGTGCTCGACTTTTTGATGGAGAATGACTACCGGCCATTCGATAATCCTACGGAGCGCGACCTGGCTAACCTGGACCGTATTCAGGGCGAGATGCAGTTTATGCGGGCCTACGCCTATTTCTACCTCACCCGCCGGCATTGCCCGGTGCCCGGTGCTCCCAACTTCGCGACGGAGGAAATCCTGCCGCTCCGGCTGGAAACCCCACTGTCCGCAGAGGAGGCCAATAGCCCGGAGTATGTGACCACGGATGTGATTTACGAACGCATTCTCGAAGACCTGAAAACCGCGAAGGAACTTCTGCCGGAAGCCTTTGACGCTGGCATTCATCATCCTTCCTACGTGCAGGGCCGGGCAACACGCTACGCGGCCGCCGCGATGCTGGCCAGAGTGTATTTCCAAATGGGCGAGTTTGACCTGGCAGAGGCGGAGCTGGACTATGTCATCAGCGGCCCTTTCTCCCTGAGTGAAGACCCCATAGAAGCCTTCAACAAAGACTATGCAGCGGACGGAGCCGAGGTCATCTGGGCTACCAATAACCACGACCCGGAGATCATCCGCCCCAATAAAGTGCCGACGAGCATGAACTGGAGCGACTACCGGGCAACGAACGGAGGGCGGGGCGAGTTTCACAAGCGGTGTACCTGGAATCAGTTCCCCATGAGCCATACCATCCTCAAGCAGATAGGCTGGATGGATGAAAGCCTGGGGGTTACAGCAGCAGCCCTGCAAGACAAGCGCTATCAGCAGCTCTTTTGGCGTATTGAGGGCAATCCGGGCACGAACTCTGCCGATCCCACACAGTACGAAATGCAATACCCGCACATCAAAGACCCGCATGTCTGGGGCGACAAATACTACCGGGCCACGGATGGGCAACGCTCGAATGTGCCCGTGATCCGGCTGGCAGAGATGCTGCTGACCCGGTCGGTTATCCGCTTTAGGGCGGGTGATGCGGTGGGCGCAGCTGAAGACCTCAATCAGGTTCGGATGCGGGCCGGATTAGAACCACTGACAAGCATCTTCGAGCAGGACATCCACAACGAGCGTATTAAGGAAATGGCTTTTGAGGGCGACCGGTTCCATTACCTGCAGGCACTGCAGTTGCCAATTCTCCCCGGCGACCGGGAAGCTGCCCCGATTGAATACCCGTACACCGATTTATACTGGAAATTACCACAGTCTGAACTCGACTTCAAATAAGACCACCATGAGAAAAACAATCCTTTTTATCCTTTCGGCTGCGGTAGTCCTCTTAATGGCGGTGGCCTGCAATAAGGATACGATCAATATCCCATTCATTACCATCACCGGTGAAGCCGTGCAGCCGAGCGCGTTTGGCGCAGCGGACGGTGCAATCGATATAGCTGTGGAAGGCGGTGCGCCGCCCTATCAGATTTTCTGGAGCCATGGGCCGGACACAGAGGATGTATCCGGATTGCCAGCTGGCAGCTACACCGTCAAGATTATCGACACCAAGTCCACCGTGGCTTCGAAGACCTTCGAATTGCTGCAGCCTGAGGCGACCCCGCTTGACCTCAATTTCACCGTGGAAGCAGTCACCTATTTTGGTGGCAATGATGGCGCGGCAGCCGTTTCGGTCAGTGGTGGCACAAGCCCCTACACCTTTCTTTGGAGCAATGAGGAAGAGACCGGGCGCATCGAAAAACTTACCACCGGCTGGTACACCGTAACCGTAACCGATAGTGGCGACCCTGCCGTAGTCACGATCGACTCTGTGCTCGTCGGTCAGCCGGAATTCGTCTGCGGCCGCGACAGCATTACCGATGTGGATGGCAACAAATACCCAACCGTTGACATAGGCGGGCAATGCTGGACCACCCAAAACCTGCGCACCAAGCACCTGCCTGACCACCCGGAAGTTGAGATAGAGGGCCGTTTCTGCCAGGACCTGAACTGCACCAACGCTATGGGCGCCCACTATACCTGGGACGGAGCCATGAATGGTGCCGAATCCGCTGCAGGGGAGGAAGAAGTGCAAGGCATCTGCCCCTGCGAATGGCACCTGCCCACCAAAGAAGAGTGGGAAGCCTTCAATGCCTACCTGTCTGTAGACGGGCAGGGCGGAACGGGGGTGAACGTGCCCAATAAAATCAGGGGCGAAGGCAGCCCCTCCGGCTTCGATGCCCTGATGGCAGGCAACTGGGGGTATTCGGTCTTCGAAGGAGAAAATGCGGTATTCTGGACGGCTACCCAACAAGCGGACGGGCGTGCTTTTTATCGCCTGGTCAACAACTTCCCACTGCTCGGGCAAGGGCATGTGGTGAAGAACAGCGGTCTGAGCGTGCGCTGTGTGAAGGACCGGGAATAGTCCGGAAAAATGCTAACTTTTCACCCAAAGCAGTGACATTTGTCATTGCTTTGGGTTCTTTTATTTTGGGGAGGAGTAGTTGAAATGATTTTTGTTGGGTAGAAACAGGGCGTAATGAAATTTTATTTAAATTGTAGGCAGCGAACATCGTTTCCCATTTCAGACAAACAAAAAACATGCGAAGCCTAATTGCCACGACCATCCTCCTGATCACCTGGAGTGCAGTGGCCGCCCAAAATTACCGGTTTGACCAGCTCAATGTCGCTGATGGTTTGTCCCAGAATACCGTTAACACAATTCTGAAGGACAGGCGCGGATACATTTGGATAGGCACCAATGATGGGCTCAATCAGTACAACGGGTACAGCTTCCAGGTATTCCGCCACCAAAATGCGAACCCCAATTCCCTAAAAGGCAATAAAGTCCTCACGCTGCTTGAAGATACCGCCGGCCGGTTATGGATTGGCACAGCCAGTGGTTTGTGCATCTACGATCCCGGGCAAAGCGTATTCAACCCTGTGCGCCTTGGTGCGGAGGATACAGCAGGGCCCGGGCATCAGTACATCCGCACGATAGCGCAGGATCAGTCCGGCCGGATTTGGGTCGGCACCCTGAGCGGCATGCTTTATGTAAAAGAAACGGATGGCGATGGCTTCAGGGCTGTCCGGTTCAACTCAGGCCCGGTGGCTGACGTCAGCACCATCTGCCAGGATCACAAAGGCACCATTTGGGTAGGGACTGACCATGCGGGGCTCTATTACAAACCAAAGGGGCAGAACGAATGGTCCTTCCTGCCTATCGAAGCCCTGAATGGCGGGCAGGGGCTGGCCAAAACAATCGTGGAAGACCAAAGCGGTCAGCTTTGGGTAGGCACACAGGGCGCAGGGCTTTTCAAGGTTAGCGCAGACCGGTCAGCCTGTCAGCATTACAAAGCTGCTCAAACGCCCGGGCTGCAAAACGATCTGATTAAAAGCCTCGCCCTTGGGCCACATGGGAAATTGTGGGCCGCTACGGATGGCGGAGGCTTATCTGTTTTTGATACCCAAAGCGGAGCCGTGCAGCACCTTGGGTATAATCCTTACGATCCGCAGTCCGTTGCCAGCGACGCCGCCTACGCCCTCTTCAGGGATGAGGAAGGGCTGGTCTGGGTCGGTACCTTCGATGGAGGGGTTAGCATTTTCAATCCCAACCACAAAGCTTTTCACCATATTGGCCGCAGCCTGGTCAGCAGTAATGGATTGAGCCACCGCTCTGTGTTGTCCTTCCTGGAAGACCGCCGTGGCGACATTTGGATTGGTACCGATGGAGGCGGGCTGAATATCTGGACACCAGGTGCCGATCAGTTCCGGGTGCTTACTCAGGCGGATGGATTGAGCAGCAAAGTGGTCACGAGCTTGTGCGAGGGCCCCGCCGGGCAGGTATGGATTGGGACCTACCGGGGCGGGTTGCAGCGGTTCGACCCCGAAACCCGCAGTCTGGAAACTTACAAATACGAGGCGGGGCATCCGCAGGGTATCCGCAATGATAATGTCTGGGCTTTGCTGCCCCATGGCGCACAGCACCTTTGGGTGGGCACCCTTGCCGGGCTGGACCGGCTGGATTTAGCTACGGGTTCCTTTGAGCATTGGTCTACCCTAAGCGCGGAGGGTGAGGAAGCTTATGCCGAGCGGGTGACAACGCTTTACCGTGGCCCTTCCGGTACGGTTTGGGTAGGTGGGAAAGGCGTCCGCTACGTCTCGGAGGCTTCCGGCGCAATGCACCCGCTGCAGGTGCCCACGGGCAGCACCCTGAATCAGTTCGACAGCAGGGCTTTCCTGGAAGATGCAGCCGGGCGCTTGTGGATTGGCACGGAAGGGGGCGGGCTTTTCATACGGGCTGCCCATGGAAATGCAGTTCACAACTACACCATGTCAGACGGGCTGCCAAGCAATGCCATCCACACCCTGTACGAAGGGGAAGATGGTGCCGTCTGGATGAGCACCAACAAAGGGCTCTCAAGGGTCTGGCTGGACAGCAAAACCGGGGCGCTGCACTACCGGAATTATTGCAAGCAGGATGGGCTGCAGAGCAACCAGTTTTCCTACAATGCCGGGCTGCAAACCCGGGACGGGCACCTGTACTTTGGAGGCATAAACGGATTTAATTACTTCAAGCCAGGCTTGATTCAGGACAACCCCCACGCACCGGAGGTAGCCCTGACCGGGCTTAAATTGTACGATCAGTATACCTCGCCGGAGGACGAAGACTCACCCTTGGAAAAGCCCATCAGTCAGGTAGAGCGGCTGGTGCTGAGCCATCAGCAAAGCCAGTTGTTTGCACTTGAATTTACCGCCCTGGGCTATACCTCCAGCGAAAAGAATCAGTATGCCTACAAGCTAGAAGGCTTTCTGGACGAGTGGAGCTATATTGGTGACCGCCGCAGTGTGTCTTTCACCAACCTCAATGCAGGCACTTACACCTTCCTGGTCAAGGCGGCCAACAACGATGGGGTCTGGAACCCCGAGCCGGTTGCGCTGGAGATCGTCATTAAGCCGCCCTTTTGGCGGACGCCCTGGGCCTATGCGTCTTATATCCTCATTTCTGTATTGCTGCTGTTTGGCTTCCGGCACGCCCTGCTTATGCGCGAACGGTTTAAGAACAACCTCCGGCTCAAAGACCTGGAGCGTCAGAAAATAGAAGAAGTCAACCGGCTGAAGCTGGCGTTCTTTACCAATGTGTCTCACGAGTTCCGGACCCCGCTCACCCTGATATCTGGTCCGGTGGAGCAGTTGCTGGAGTCCGGTCAGTTTGGCGGACGCGCCGCCCGGCAGCTTCAGATCGTACAGCAAAATACGAAGCGCCTGCTCCGGCTCGTGAATCAGTTGCTGGAGTTTAGGAAAATGGACGAAGACCAGGTGCAACTGTCGCCTCAATCTGCTGACATGGTTTCCTTCGTACGGGGGGTGAAGACCGCCTTCGACGGAATGGCAGAAAGCCGGGGCATTGATTATCAGCTGAACACTTCCCTGCAAAGCATTCCGATCTGTTTTGATCCCGATAAGATGGAGAAAATCGTCTACAACCTCCTGTCCAATGCCTTCAAATTCACCCGGCAGCGGGTGGAGGTGGAAATCAGGCAGGGCGAGCGGGTGGTTGAATCCGGGAAAGCTGCACAGTCAGTAGTACTGATCAGCATAGCGGACGATGGCTCAGGCATTTCGCCTCAGCATCAGGACCGGATTTTCGACCGGTTTTATCAGGTGCAGCCGGGGCAGGAGCAGCCCGGGGATGCCCTCCCTCAGGGTACCGGTATCGGGCTGGCTTACGCCAAAGCGCTGGTTGAACTGCACGGGGGCGGGCTGGAACTGGAAAGTACAGTTGGGAAAGGCAGCCGGTTTGCCATCTGGTTGCCGCTGGAGGCACAGGCCATCGACTGTGGCCCTCCTCAAAAGTTGGAAATGCCGGAGCGGGTCATGGAACAAACATCCGTTGAGGAGCAACTGAGCCCTGCCGTTGCCCTGCCGGGGCTGCTGAACAGATCCGGAACCAAGCCAACCTTGCTCATTGTGGAGGACAACGAGGATGTCCGGAACTTCCTGCGGATGAGCTTTGAGCCCTACTTTACCATTGCGGAAGCTGAAAACGGAGAGGCAGGGATTGCCAAAGCGCTGGAGATGCTGCCGGATATCATCCTCAGCGATATCATGATGCCCAAAAAGAGCGGCATTGAACTGTGCCAAACCCTGAAGGCAGATGACCGGTCGAGCCATATTCCCATCGTTTTGCTGACCGCCAACCAAAGTGAGGAAAAACTGGTGGTCGGGCTCGAAACCGGCGCCGATGATTACGTTACCAAGCCCTTTAAATTCCGCTTGCTGAAGACTCGCATCTTCAACCTCATCCACAACCGGGAAATGCTGAAGCAGCGGTTCAGCCAAAACCTCTTGCAGCCGGAGCCTGGTCGGCCCCCTTCTCCGGACGAGCAGTTTCTGCAAAAAGCCATCCGGATTGTGGAGGACAACCTCAATGAAAGCGATTTCGGGGTCAGTGATTTTGCGAAAGCCCTGGGCATGAGCCGGTCGGTCCTCTACCGGAAGTTCAGTGCCCTGACCGATCAGTCTGTCAAGGAATTCATCAACATCATCCGCCTGAAGCGGGCCGCCGAGATGCTGAAGCTGGGCGTATGCGATTCTATTTCAGAGGTTGCTTACTCGGTAGGGTTCTCGGATGCACAATATTTCAGCAAGAAATTCAAAAAACACTACAACATGACCCCTACAGCGTATGTGTCGGCCAATCAGCAGAATGCTACCGCTGACAAGGGCACGGAAGGACATTTGTAACGGGCATTTGGAACGAAATTCCACACGCTTTCCCTGGTTTGCGCCTATGTTGGGCACCTAATCAGACGCCTATGTGGAATATTATCATCAATTGGGCCCGAAAAAAGACGCTGGAGAAACCCTACTGGCACTGGGTGGTACTGGAATACTTTTTCTTTGCGTTGCTGATCGGGATGCTGATCCTGCTGCTGTTGTTTATGGGGTAGCAAACCGCTTTAAGACTATGTTGGGATTTCACCCATTGGGCTGCATTTGCCAAATTTTATCCTGCACTTCGTTACTCTCCCGCCTGCCAAAGTCTTGTACGGCGGGCAGGTCAGTCACTTAGCTTAGGCTATGCTCCTTCATCGTGCCTCG
>JANSXW010000087.1 GCA_024742755.1 bacterium
ACACTAGTACGAGAGGACCGTGTTGGACGTACCGCTAGTGTACCAGTTGTGCCGCCAGGTGCAGTGCTGGGTAGCTATGTACGGAACGGATAAGCACTGAAAGCATCTAAGTGCGAAGCCGGCTCCAAGATGAGTATTCCTTAGAGGGCTGTAGAAGATGACTACGTAGATAGGCTACAGGTGGAAGCGCAGTGATGTGTGGAGCCGAGTAGTACTAATTGCCCGAAAGCTTCCCGTGAAAGGGAGTAAGCGCGCACTACAGCGCTGTAGTGCTTGATTTCAAAGAACTTTCTGACCCCAACTTGTCAAGATATAGCCTGCCAAAGGGCAGTGCAAGAATTGCTGGTGGTTATAGCAGGGAGGCTCCACCTCTTCCCATTCCGAACAGAGCAGTTAAGCTCCCTAGCGCCGATGGTACTACGAAAGTGGGAGAGTAGGTCGCTGCCAGCTCAAATTAGCAGAAGCCCCGTTGCAGAATACCGCAGCGGGGCTTTCTGGTTTTATAGCACCCACCAACCGGGCTGCCATGGCAATACTGCCGGGCAGCCCGGTTGCCGTTGGGGGCTTTTGTTAATAGGTGTTGCAGATTAACTTGCGACGTTTGTCAATCAAAGCCCTTTCTTGTATCTTCAACGCTGAATAGAAAATAAAGGAGCATTAACGCCCACGCAGCATAATACTCCGATATACCCCATTAGACGCTCCCTTCACTCGTTAATTGCACATTCATTTTTACCGGGTACTCCCTGGGCTGAAACGTTAAAGTTTGTATCTGTTCAGCATTTAGGAGTAACTTATTACTGAAACTGACGTCCCAATAATTCCACCGAAGGAAGTGTTGCGGGCAGTGTAAAACAAAGGACCCCTTGGAAAACACTTGCAATAAAGAGATGAAGGACCTGAAGGTCATTCATAGTTACCTCGAAACACAGGCCGCTGTCTGCTTCAAGGTGCTCTATGACCGTTATGTCGGTAGAATCTATGCCAAGTGCATCTCAATGCTGAAGGATGAGGTGATGGCTCAGGATGCAACTCAGGAAATATTTACAAAAGTGTTCCTCAATCTGTCGAGATTCAAGGAGCAGTCAAGGTTTTCCACCTGGGTTTATTCTATTACCTACAACTATTGCATCGATTACCTGCGCCGCAAGAAAAAGCAAAAGGACCTGTTCTCTGATGAGTTGGAGCAGGCTCCGGACCTGGCAGAAGAAGAGGTTTCGGATAAAATCATTTTTGAAATAGAGCTGGATCAGCTGGAGCGGGTCCTGCAGGAAATACCAGACAGCGACCGTATGGTACTCTTGATGAAGTACCAGGACCGTATGTCTATCAAAGAAATCGCAGACATAATCGGCAAAACCGAAAGTGCAGTGAAAATGAAAATCAAACGGGCAAAAGCCAAAGCTCAGGAAACGAGGGAGGCTTTATTCCCCCAACCTATAATGTAGTGGCATGGAAGAAGAACCGAACAATTTCGAACGGCTTTTAGAGCGGCAGGCGCAGGAAATTCGCCCTGATGTACAGGAGCGGACGGAGAAGGGATTGTTCCAAACCTTTGAGTCACTTCGGTTGGTGGGGCAGTTGCTGGATGTGTTTGTGCCCAAAATGGTTGACGTGCTGGTGGTGGCCGCGGGGGGCGATTCCTCCGCGAAGCCGGTTGCTGCCGGACCGGAGGCCATGAACCCCAAAGGCCCGGCTGCACCGCCGGGGGCTCAGGGGCCCTCGCTGCCGAAAGATGGGCTGGATGAAATCAGATAATCAATAATTCAAAACATTCCACCGTGGACACGACCAACTTTAACCTGTGGAAAATCCTTGAACAATTACTGGCAGGCTTTATTGCCGTAGTTCCTAACCTGCTGGGCGCATTCGCCGTATTAATCATCGGGCTGATCGTATCTAAAATGTCGAGACGGCTGGTCCGTAAGATGTTAAAGAGCATAGGTGCGGATCAACTTGCAGAGCGCCTCAATGAAATCGAGCTGCTCAGCAATAACAACATACGCCTCATACCCAGTAAGCTATTGTCTACTGTAGTTTATTACTTTTTGCTGTTTATTTTCGTGGTAGCGGCTACGGACATCCTCAATATGGAGGTGATCTCTGTGCTCGTTGGCGATATCCTCAATTACGTTCCGGTGGTGATTTCCGCTTTAGCCGTGTTGGTTATTGGCCTGTTTATCAGCGATTTCCTGAAGAATATTGTCAAAACTGCCTGTGACTCTCTGGCTATTCCTGCCGCCGGGCTCATTTCGAATATTGTGTTTTACTTTCTGTTTCTGAACGTAGTCATGATTGCCCTGGCACAGGCTAAAATCGATACCGGCTTTATTCAGGACAACCTGTCTATCATTTTGGCAGGCATCGTGTTTGCTTTTGCTATTGGTTACGGATTTGCGTCCCGGAATATAGTGGCTAACTTTCTGGCCTCTTTCTACAACAAAGGCAAAGTCAGTCTTGGCGATCATGTGGAAATAGACGGGGTAGCCGGCAAGGTTATAGCCTTGGACAGCAGCACCATTACGCTTGATGCCAAAGACCGCCGGGTGATTATACCTTTGAGCAAACTAACGGATAAAAGCATCGCTATCCTGAAGTCTGATGCCCCGGCCTAGGAGTCTGTCGGAGATAGGCTGATGAACCACTAGCGCTGAGCTACTTCCGACAATACCGGAGCTGGAAAATAGCATAGGCTGTCCAATTGTGCCATATCTCCCTGAAAGACATTAAAGTCCACCGGTCCTTCTATCCCATGCAGGTTGCCGCGGTTGCCGTATTGCCAAAACTGCCAGTCCCGGCCACAGGCAGGGCGGGGCTCACGGCGGCTGTACCGGGCGATCCACAAGGGATATTCATCGAAATGCCCGGCCAGGTATTTGTTATAGAACTTAAGGTTGGTGTATAAAATGGGCTTGACGCCGTAGTGGATTTCCGAAAGGTAAAGCCAGGTGAGCACACTGCTGACGAGCTTTACTTTGGACACGCCGTCCAGCACTTCCACATCCAATACAGGAGGAAGGTCGCCCGGCTCAATCTGTACGGCGGTTTGGAAGTTGAATGCCTGCTCATATACAGGGGTTTGGGGCCTGAAGAAATGATAAGCCCCCCGCCGGACATTGGCCGCTTTCATAGCCGCCCAGTTGTCACAGAAGAGCGTGTCGATAAGAGTCATGCCCTCAGAAGCTTTAACAAAGGCAAATTGTACCCCCTGCTCTGCTACCGACTCCCAGTCAATTTCCGCTTGATAATGGGAGACATCAATCCCGTGCACCTCGTAGCCGGGCATACGGACCGTTTCCTGTTCACAACCGAACAGCAGAAAGCTCAGGCCAGCAATTGTAAAAAAGTAGCTTTTCAAGCCCACCGTTTTCCTCCGTTTAATGCCTAAAAATAAATAAAAGCCGGGGTACCTTGCAGATACCTGTACTAATATCGCTGATTAAAAGGTGCGTGTAAAGCCCTGGCAATCGCTTTAGTATTTTGATAACAGGCACAGTTTTATTAAATACGGTGCAGCAGTTCAAAAAGATGCAGTAACAAAACTTAATTCACCGCACTTGTCGAGTGTTGGACAAAAATACCATTTATGAACCTTCGTCAGTTGTTTTTGCAACATGTTGCCCAAACGAGCGCCTTCCCTCTGATGCTGGAAATCGAATCAGCACAGGGCATGTACCTGCACAGCAAGGGTGGGAAGACCTATCTTGACCTGATTGCAGGGATTGGGGTCAGTTGCCTGGGGCATAAGCATCCGGCGGTCGTCGAGGCAATCAAAAGCCAGGCAGACCGCTATTTGCATACGCTCGTGTACGGAGAGTTTGTGCTGGCTCCGCAGGTTCAGCTGGCAGAGTTGCTGGCTACGCAACTGCCTGACCTCCTGGAAAGCGTGTATTTCGTCAACTCAGGCACGGAAGCTACGGAAGGGGCCATGAAACTGGCCAAGCGTTACACCGGGCGGGCAGAAATCATTTCCTGCAAAAAGGCCTACCACGGCAGTACACAAGGCGCTGCCAGCCTGATGTGGCCCAAAGATTTCACACAAGCCTTCCACCCTTTACTGCCCGGCGTACGGCATATTGAATACAATTGTGAATCCTGCCTTCAGGACATCACTACCCAAACGGCAGCGGTAGTGGTAGAAACCGTTCAGGGCGAATGGGGCGTACGGCCACCAACTCATGACTACCTCAAAAAACTGCGTCAGCGGTGTACCGAAGTCGGCGCTTTGCTGATCTTTGACGAAATACAGGCAGGCTATGGGCGCACGGGTACGCTCTTCGCGTTTGAGCAATATGGCGTAGTACCTGATATTTTGTTGCTGGCCAAAGGCATGGGGGGCGGTATGCCCATCGGGGCATTCGTAGCAAGCCGCGAAGTGATGCTGGCCCTTTCTGATAAACCCATTCTTGGGCACATCACTACCTTCGGAGGCCACCCGGTAAGCTGTGCTGCCGGACTGGCAACCCTGCAAACCCTTCTTTCCACCGACTATATTCAACAGGTGAAGCAAAAAGAAGCGCTTTTTCTGGAATTGCTAAAGCACCCGGGCATACGGGAGGTACGCAGTGCCGGCTTATGGATGGCAGTGGAAATGGTTGATTTTGACTTCATTCAGGCGGTCATCAAACGCTGCCTTGAAGCAGGGCTGCTGACGGATTGGTTCCTGTTTAACGACCGCTCCCTGCGCATCGCCCCGCCCCTCATCATCACCGAGGAGCAGATCCGATGGGCCTGTGAAGTTATCCTGAATGCCGTGGAGCATACTTTTAATGCCCAAGGGCTTACTCGCTGGGATGTACTGAACTGAGCAATGCCCAGGGAATCTTGACCACGTCGCCTGCCCGGAGTTTGGTGTCCGAAGTGGCGCTGTTCATTTCCATAATACTATGGACGGGCACCGCCGGGAACTGATTGGAGAACTCAAACAGGCGCTGACGGCTGCGCATCACATAATGTGCAGGTACCGCCGGCAATTGTGGCCGGTAGGCATCGGGCACCGAAAGGGCAGCCGGCATAGGCAAAGCAGGCAGTTGAGCCAGGTCTGGCATCCGTGGCATCGGCTTAAAACGGCGGATTTTCTTAGGATAGAACACCTTTAGCTCCAGCCCGGCACTCAGGGTGTCTGTCCGGAGTTGGTTCCAGGCAATTAGCTGATGAACAGAGACTTTGAGCCGCTCTGCAATTTCCGTAACCGACTCTTTCTGCGTCACGAAGTAGACGGTTTGGTGGTATTGGTCGGGTATGGTCGGTAAAGCCTTTACAGGGCTCCCGTCGAAAAAAGCATCCGCCAGGTGGTCAGGGCGTTTGGCTTCCATGTAGTCTTTAACGGCCTGCATGACCCGCTTGGGAAGGACCAGGAAATTACCGGAAGGATCGTTCGGGATCAGGTCTCGTTTGTAAGCAGGGTTGAGCGTTTTAATCCGTTCAATGGAAAGACCGGTCAATTGTCCGATACGGTAAAAGCTGATTGCATCGTAAACCTTGATCGCTTCGGTAATTTGCAGCTCTAAGTCCGGGTAGACCGGCTGAATATCATAGCTTTTGTAGTACTCCATCAGGTAAGTGGCAGCGATGAAGGCTGGCACGTAGTTGCGGGTTTCCCGTGGCATGTACCGGCGTATCGTCCAGAAGTTTTTGCTCCGGCCCCGCTTGATGGCACGGCTCACCCGTCCGGAACCTCCGTTGTAAGCTGCAAGGGCAAGCGCCCAGTCGCCATATTTTTCGTAGGCTTTTTTCAGATAGTGGATGGCGGCTTCGGTTGACTTGTGCGGGTCGCGGCGCTCGTCCACATAGTCGTTGACCTTCAGGCCGTAATCAGCAGCGGTGCCGGGCATGAATTGCCAAAGCCCTTCTGCACCCACCGGAGAAATCGCGTGCGGGTCCAGGGCAGACTCAACGACAGGAAGGTATTTAAGCTGCTGTGGCATGTTGTACTTAGCCAAAAGCGCTTCAATGGTAGGGAAATAAAGCACGGCCCTGCCGGTGACAAGCTCTGCCTTCCGGGCTTCCCGACGGTAGAGATAGCCTCTGATGTAGGCACCAACGATATTGTTGTACTTTAACTCAAAGATGGGGTCTTCAATTTGCTCGAGGCGGTCGATAATGGTCGCCTCATCAAATTCGGGGGTACTGTCCGCATACAAAGACTGACAGGCAAGCACCAAGCTGACCAACAGCCCAACGGACAGTTTAAAACACTGGGTTTTCATGGGTAGACATTATTGTGTGAACAGTACGGCAATTAGCCTCATGCACTGTTTAGCTTCCAAAATTACGAAAAATTGGATAAGCCAGGCTTAGCAAAATGTTAAGGCTGGGTTTTCCGCTCTGTATGGTGTTGGAAGCCAGGATATTGGGTGGCTTCTTGCGCAGCTGTTCAACCGCTGGATTGACGGAACGTTCGGTGGGCTGAAGGGTTTCTTCAGAACTTCTGTTTCACAATAGGGGGGGAATCCGGGGCACAGCACAAGAATAGGGCGTTACAAATGCGATGTTTTGCGAAAATTCGCTAAAAAACTCCTATTTTTGGTGTCTATGAGCAGTAAGACCCAAAACGAGCGAATACTTTTCGGGCTGAAAGTGAAGCAGTTACGCCAGTCACAGGGCTTTTCCTTTGCGGAGCTTTCCAGGGAGTCAAAATTATCGGTCTCTTACCTGAATGAGATCGAAAAAGGAAAGAAGTACCCCAAGCCGGATAAAATTGAGACCCTGGCCGGCGCGCTCGGGGTGCCGGTAGCGCAACTGACGTCCTATGAGCTGAACAAAAGCATGGCTCCGGTCGGGGAGTTGTTGCAATCGAACTTTCTGAACGAGCTGCCCCTCGACCTTTTCGGCATAGAGCTGTCAAAAGTGGTGGAGATCATCGCGAACGCTCCGGTACGGGTGGGGGCTTTCATTTCCACACTTTTGGAGCTGTCCAGAAACTATGCGCTCAAAGAGGAGAACTTCTATTTCGGAGCTCTCCGTGCCTATCTGGAATTGCACAACAACTACTTTGAAGACCTGGAGGAAGAGGTAGACCGCTTCATTAAGCTGTACGAAATACCCGAGGCCCGGCCCATCCCGGAAGCCACCCTGCGCCAAATCCTGGAAGACCGCTTTCACTACGAAATCGTGGAGAACGGGCTTGACCCTTATCCGGAACTGAAACCACTGCGGTCCGTATTTATCAGCAAAGACAAGAAACTGCTGCTCAACCGGAAGCTGAGCCCCATGCAGCGGGCCTTCCAGTTTGGCAAGGAACTGGGGTTTGAAGTGCTGCAGCTGAAGGAACGGGCGAGTACCTCCTCCCTGCTGAAAGGGCGGGTATTCGAGGAAGTGATCAACCATTCCAAAGCCATTTATTTTTCTGTTGCCCTGCACATTCCGCACGACCCCATCATTGCGGATATGAAAGCCTTCTTTGCTCAGCCCAAATGGGACGGGGAGGCCTTCCTGAGCATCATGAAAAAGTACGAGGCGACGCCCGAAATGTTTTACCACCGCCTCACCAATATCCTGCCCCGCTTTTTTGGCATGGGCAAATTGTTTTTCCTGCGTTTCCTGCACGATCCGGGAGAGGACGTATTTGAAATCGATAAAGAACTCCACCTCAGCCGTCGCCATCACCCGCATGGCAATGGCTTGTTTGAGCACTACTGCCGGCGTTGGGTGGCCTTGTCCCTGCTTAAGGATCTTTCTCAAATGCAGCGGGAGGGGAAATACGTCGACAACATCGTCCGTGCGCAGCGGTCCAGGTATATCGGCACGGCTGATGAGTACTTTTGCCTGACGATTGCCCGGCCGGCTTACCCTTCACCCGATCAAAATGTCAGTGTAACGATCGGCATTCTGATTACCCCGGAGGTGAAAAAGCGGATTGCCTTTCTCGACGACCCGGCCATTCAGTTCAGGGAAGTCAACAAAACCTGCGAGCGTTGCCCGGTAGCAGACTGTGCAGAGCGTGCCGCAGCCCCCAAGGTGGTCACCCGCCGGGAAAACCTGAAGCAGATTCAGGCCCGCCTGCAGGACCTCGAAGGGGCGGCACACTGACATTCCCAATAGTAGACCCCCGGTTTGCGGAACAATCCCTCCGGAATTCCTTATTTTCGCAACGTTGAATTACAGAAAAATCCATTCCCGATATGAAGAAAGCAGTATGGTTCATGTTACTCCTGCCTTTTGCTGCAGGACTGCACGCCCAAAAGGATATCACCCTTGAGGGTATTTGGAAAGATTACGAGTATGTTGCCAAGTCTGTGCCGGGCTTCAACTTCCTGAACGACGGTAAACATTACACCCGCCTGGAAGACAATAAGGTGCAGCAGTATGATATCACCACCGGTGCCCTGGTCACGACCATTTTCGACCCGGCTACCGTTCGGGAAAACAAAGATTTTACCGGACAGGTGGATGGGTACGAATTCAGTGCCGATGAGTCGAAAATGATCATCCGAAGCGGTACAGAGTCCATCTACCGGCGCTCTGTGAAGGCCAATTATTTTGTGTATGACCGGAAGGCAGGCACCCTGACTACCGTTTTTGACGAAGGCAAGCACAGCTATGCCACGTTTAACCCGCAAGCCGACCGCGTGGCCTTTACCTATGAGAACAACCTCTACTACCGCGATTTGTCTACCGGAAAGGTTACACAGGTGACTACGAATGGCGAGCAGAACAAAATCATCTACGGTTCTGCAGACTGGGTATATGAGGAAGAATTTGGCTTCGCTAAAGCCTTCTTCTGGTCAGAAGACGGGCAACGCCTGGCTTACTACCGGTTTGACGAGCAGGAGGTCCCGCAGTTTACAATGACCAACTACCATGATGACCTCTACCCGGAGTACGAGACATTCAAGTACCCCAAAGTTGGGGAGCAGAACGCCCTTGTTGACATCTACATTTACGATGTGAGGCAGGCAAAATCTCTCCCGGTCGTGTTGGGTGAGGAGAAAGACATCTACATCCCCCGCATCAAGTGGACCAAAGACTCAGACGAGCTGTGCGTTTACCGGATGAACCGCCATCAAAATCAGCTGGAGTTGCTTTTGGCGGATGCCCGCTCCGGTGAGACCAAGCTCCTGCTGAAAGAAAAAAACGATTACTACATCGCCGAAAGCGTACTCGACAACCTGACTTTTCTGGAGGATGGCAAGCGCTTCGTCTGGAGCAGTGAGCAGGACGGCTGGCACCACATCTACCTCTACAACATGAAGGGGAAGAAGCTGGAGCAAATCACCAAAGGCGAGTGGGAAGTAACCGAGCTCTACGGCGTCAATGAAGCAGAAGGCCGCATATACTATCAGGCCGCCGACAAATCTCCCATGGAGCGTCAGGTATACAGCATCGGGCTGGATGGCAAAAACCGTCAGATCATCGCTGGCGCTTCCGGTTGGAACAGCGCACAGTTTAGCAGTACCTACGATTACTACGTGGGGCAATTCTCCACAGTCAATGCACCGGCTACCTACACCGTTTATGACAAAAAAGGCCGCACGCTCCGGGTGATCGAAGACAATAGGGAGCTGAAGACCAAGCAAATGGAGTATGGTACACAGCCGGTCGAGTTTTTCAGTTTCGAAACCTCAGAGGGCGTGGAGCTCAACGGTTGGATGATCAAGCCCCGCGATTTCCGTGAAAACCGTCAGTACCCGGTCTTCATGTACCTCTACGGAGGCCCGGGCAGCCAAACGGTAACAGACGCCTGGAAAGGCATGAACTACTGGTGGTTTCAGATGCTGGCGCAGCAGGGCTATATCGTTGCGAGCGTAGACAATCGCGGGACTGGCGCGCGCGGAGAGGAATTCAAAAAGATGACGTATCAGCAGTTAGGGCACTACGAGACTATTGATCAGATCGAGGCCGCCAAATACCTGGGCAGCCTGCCGTACGCTGATGAAAACCGCATCGGCATTTTCGGCTGGAGCTATGGCGGGTACATGTCCTCCCTTTGCGTGCTCAAGGGCAATGATGTCTTCAAAGCCGGCATCGCTGTCGCACCGGTAACCAACTGGAAGTGGTACGATACCATCTACACCGAGCGCTACATGCGGACCTACAAAGAGAACGAGTCCGGCTACCGGGACAATTCGCCGGTGTACTTCGCAGACCGTCTGAAAGGAGACTATTTGCTGGTGCATGGCATGGGAGACGACAACGTGCACTTTCAGCACACTGCAGAAATGGCCAATGCCCTGATTGCGGCCAATAAGCAGTTTGACACCTACTTCTACCCGAACCGGAACCACGGCATTTACGGCGGTAACACCCGTCTGCACCTGTACCAGAAAATGACAGACTTTCTGGAAGAGAGCCTGGAGCCAGGTAAGAATATGATTGCTACCCGCGCCGGCGAGTCTATCCGTAAGCAGAAAATGCTGAAAGTCAATCCGAACATGAAGGTGGCCCCCGCAGAAAAGATGGCCCCCCTGCAAAAGCAGAAAGCAGCAGAGCAGTAGCAGGGCTAAAGATGATGAGCGCTACCGTGCGTCATGGCTTTGTGCTGTGGCGCACGGTTCGCTTTTAGGTGAACTATTCAGTTTTCATTGTGGTTAGACTAATTGGACTTGTAGAAAACCGGACGAATGGGCATAAAAAAGACCAAAGAATACGACGTAGAGATCATCAACCGCAAAGCAGGCTTTGAGTATCGCTTTCTGGATACTTTTGAGGCGGGTATCATGCTGCACGGTACGGAAGTGAAGTCGATTCGGAAGGGCAACGCCAATTTGCGGGATGCCTACTGTTTTTTCAGGAAAGGGGAGCTGTATATCAAAAGCCTCTTCATTGCGGAGTATGAGCACGGCAATATGTTCAATCACGAATCCCGCCGTACCCGCAAACTATTGCTCAAGCGGCGCGAGCTGGGCAGGTTGGAAAAGCAGCTCAAGGAAAAAGGGCTAACCATCGTCCCCGTCCGCCTGTACATCAACGAGCGCGGGCTGGCTAAAATAGAGATAGCCCTGGCTCAGGGCAAGAAGGTCTACGATAAGCGGGAGTCCATCAAGCAAAAGGATGTGAAACGGGATTTGGACCGGATCAAGAAAATGTACTAACCTCAGTCCACTGAACTGCTGCCAGGCTTACCCAATTTCCTTCTGTACGAAAAGGTGCTGGCTCACTTTCTTCGTGAGCAGCTGTTCCCGGTCTGTGCCAATGCGCACCCGTACAGATTCATCGTACTCAAAGCATTCCAGGATTTCCACCTGCGTACCCAGTATCAGCTGCATACGGTCGAGGTACTGAAGAAAGCCCGAGGTGTGGTCGTTTACGCCCACAATGGCGCCTTTGTCTCCGGGTTTCATTTCATTGAGAAGGACCTGGCTGCGCTGGGCGAAATTGCCGTCCGCATCCGGAATGGGGTCGCCGTGGGGGTCAAATTTGGGCAGCCCGAGGTGGGCATCGAGGCGTTCTACCAGCTTGGGCGATTTGATGTGTTCGAGTTGTTCGGCGATTTCATGTACCTCATCCCAGGAAAAAGAGAGCTTATCCACCAGGAAAACCTCCCAAAGGCGGTGCTTTCGAATCAGGTGGGTGGCGATCCGCTGGCCCTTGTTCGTCAAAGTGGCCCCTTTATAGCGTTCGTAGTGAATGAGGTCTTTGTCAGAGAGGCGTTTGACCATATCTGTGACCGAGGCCGCACTCGTGCTCATCTCTTTTGCAATAGCATTCGTGCTGGCCGCTTTATTCCTGCGCTCAGAAATTTTGAAAATGGCCTTCAGATAGTTTTCTTCCGTGTGTGATATTTCCATATTGGTTAAGAGCTGTCGGTATTGAAACAATCCAAACGGAATACCGTTGATCTTTACCGGGCTTGTACATAAATTTACGGCATGCTGTTTTTTCGGCACTTATACTGCCGAAGCGGGAATTTCACCCATCAGACTGGTTTATTGGCAAGTTCATATTTGTATATTGCACATTTCAATTTTCCCGGCGGCTTTATGAAAAATAAGAGAAATTGGCGACTTCTGCTAGCATCACTGCTCTTTTCGGGGCTGGCTTTTGCATTTTCCGACCCCTTTAATACCCCGCCGATCTTCCTGGCACCTCAGGATGGCGTCATTGAAGTCCTGACGGAACAGCCATTCGAGCTGGACATTGAGGTAGAGGACATCGACAACGATATTGTGCATATTCAGGCGGACAATCTGCCGGACTGGATCACCTTCGACCCTTACCTGCTTCAACTATACGGGCAACCCACACGGCTGGACCGCGGAACCTACTACGTCACCATCAAAGCGGATGACGGGCGGGAGGTACGCTCAAAACGGCTGGAGCTCAAAGTGAAATACGGGCATACGGCTCAGCAACACCTCGAAGAAACCATTCGGGCCACCTGTCAGGAGCGGCTGGCCAATCTCAAAGGTGTTTCCGCCGCAGTGATCGGGCCCGATGGTCAATTGTCTACCGTAGTCCACGGCCACAGCGATGCTGCCCGCCGGTATGCCCTGCAGCCGAACCATCGTTTCAGGGTAGCAAGTGTCACGAAGCTTTTTACTTCCACCCTGATCATGCGGTTGGTAGAGTTCGGTTATTTTGAGTTGGATGACCGCCTGACTAAGCACCTGGAAGTACCGGGCCTGCCCAACGGCAGCAGCATCACGATCCGGCAGCTGCTCAGCCATACAGCGGGCGTCATCGACCACCTCAACCACCCTTCCTTTTACCGGGGCAACTGGAAATACCGGACCTGGGACGAAGGGGATATCTACCGATTTGCGGCTGTTCGGAGTCCCCGCTTCACCCCCGGGCAGGGGTACGACTATTCCAATACCGGATTTTACCTGCTCGGCGAGCTGGTGGAGGCCGTACTGGAAAAGCCGCTAAAGGAGGCCTTCCGGGAATACATCTTCACACCTGCCGGGCTCAATCAAACGATTTACGACGACTTCAGCGACCGGCGCCACTACATTGACAGCCTGGCGGATAACGGGCGGGCTTACGAATACCACCTCTCGGCAGTTGGGGCAGCTGGCGCTATCGTGGCCACACCGGCGGATGTCGCGCGCTTTGGGCACGCGCTTTTCAAAGGCAAACTGGTCAGCGCACAGTCCCTGGAGCTCATGCAGCAGGACCTGGGCTACGAACAAGGGGGCGACCACTACGGACTGGGCATGCGGATGTGGGACGATCACGGGATCAAACACTTCGGGCACACCGGCGCTCTGATGGGCTACCGCTCTATTCTCATGTACCTGCCGGAATACGAAACGACGATTGCCCTTTCCACCCACCACAGCCATTACCGCTGGTATGATCTGGTGAATGATGTCCTGCTGGAAATGGCGGATTATTACCGGTAATCTTACTCCCCCATACCCAATTGGTGCATCATAAACCGGTAGCGGTGCGCATAGTAGTCAATCAACTGATCCGTTGATTGCCCGGAGCCGTGCCCGCTATCGTAATTGATGTAAAGCAAAATCGGATTTTCCTGCCCGAGGTTGTTTTGCAGGGCTGCGGCAAACTTTTTGGCGTGCAACGGGTCTACCCGGGAGTCATTTTCGCCCGCCGTCACCATCATCGTAGGGTGGTCTACGCCCATGCGGATGTTGTGGTAAGGCGAGTAGCGCAGGATATTTTGGAAATCTTCTTTCTTATCGGGGTCACCGTACTCCGGAATCCAGTACCGGGCAATAAGGAATTTGTGAAAGCGGATCATATCCAGCAGCGGTACACCGCAGATGGCGGCTTTGAACAGGTCAGGCCGCTGCGTTACCACCGCCCCGACCAGCAGGCCACCGTTGCTGCCCCCTTCAATCCCCAGCTTATCGGTATTCGTGTAGCCTTCTTTGATTAGGTACTCGCCGGCTGAGATGAAGTCATCAAAGGTATTTTGCTTTTTGAAGAGCATACCATCTTCGTGCCATTGCTCCCCGTATTCGTCACCGCCCCGCAGGCCCGCGTGCGCAAACACCCCGCCCCGGTTGATGAACATCGCCCGCATGCCAATAAAGGAGGGCGAAATACCGAGATTGAAACCACCGTACCCATAAAGGACCGTCGGATTGTTCCCATCGAGTTTCAACCCTTTTTTGTGAACCAGGAACAGCGGTACTTTGGTGCCATCTTTGGAGGGGTAGAACACAATCTTCGCTTCAATCTCATCCGTATTGATGGGCACTTCCTGCTTGTAGTACAATTCCCAGTTCAGTTGCTTCTTGCCCAGGTCATCCGGGTCGAGCCGGTAAATCTGGTAAGGGCTGGTGAAGGTGCTCAGCCCCACGAAAATGGCCTCCACATCGCGGTTGTAGCTTACGGAGGCGACATTGCCCACCTCCGGCGCGGGAATTTCCTTTATCTTTTTGCCCTTGAGGTCGCGCAGGACCATCCGGCTAAGGACGTCCTTCTTTTCTACGGTGATCAGGTAGTCGTCAGTGACGGCATAGCTTTCCAGCACGATGTCTTTCCGTTCCGGTACGAGTGTTGCCCAATGCTCAAAGCCCGGTTTTTTTTGATCAGCCACCATGAGCTTGAAGTTGGGCGCTTCGTGGTTGGTATAGAAATAGATTTTCCCATCAATGGCGTAAGGGGAGGCCCTGAACTTTTGGTTGGCATAGATTTCCACCGGTTCTTCGTCGGAGCCTGTCTGCTTCATGCGCAGGGAGTGTGTGGCATAAAAGTCGCCCTCACTGTAGAACGTCAGGTCGGCGTACCGGGCATCGCTCACGCTTGCTGTATTTTTGGAATCTTCAGGCACGAGCAGGGTGACATCCTCCGAGCGGTCGCTGCCGATTTTGTGGAGGCGCACTTCGATAGGCTTTTGCGCGTCGATCATCTCCTGCGTGCGCACCCAGATGTAGGCGTGCTGTTCATCCTTCGTCCAGGAAAAGGCGCGCAGCCCCTCAACGGGGTCGCCGAGCACTTTGCCCGTTTGCGTATCAATGATGTAGTAGGTGCTGATCTCCGCTCCCTTGGATTGCATGCCCACAGCTACCCGGCTGCCATCTTCTGTGAAGCTGCGGCCCGAAAGGGAGGATTTGCCGGAAGGGTCAATCGCTTCCGGATCGAAGAGCAGCAGCTCTTTCCCATCGATAAGGGTATACAGCTTGGACTGCTTTTCGCCCTTTTGGCGGCGGGTGAAAAACTGCCGGTCGGCCACAAGTTGCATGGGGCTCTCAATATCCCGGTCAATGTAAGCCTGTATCTCCTCCCGGAGCCCCGGGATAGATGGGCATTCCGTCTCGATGTAATTCAGGGTGGCATCGTGCTGTGCCCGTGTCCATTTTTGGACTTCCGGGTCCGTTTTGTCTTCCAGCCAGCGGTAAGGGTCCGTAAGGCGGTAGCCATGCAGGCTATCTGTTACCGGCCGTGATTCTGTGTGCGGAAAAATGAATTGAGCTTGCGTCTGTTTCATGCCTGCAAAGGTAAAGAGAAACAGCAAAGCGGTTTGCAGATTGATCAGCTTCATATTTGAGCGTCGTGATTTTACCGCCCAATATACGGCAAATGAGGGGTTCAAAATTGCAAAAGGCTTGCTCCTGCCCGTTACCGGACAAGAACAAACCTTTCTTGCAGGGCGAGCAAAGGCGGTTCGCTCCAGCCCTGCCCCTAATCGGCAATCATAAAATTTATAAGCTATAGTCTTCTAAGCTTCTTACCGGTGGGCGCCGCTTTACGGAACGGTCAGGGGGGGGATCAAACCCTTCCCGTTGTGCCGTAGAGTACAGCTCGAAAATCCAGGCAGCACCGCCCAGGAATATCAGGTTGCCAATAACACCTAAGTGCCCGGTCAGGGTAAGCGCCAGCCATATACCAATGACAGCTACGCTGATGACCGCAAAAATGGCTCGGAATGCTTTGGTTTGGGTGCGCATAACTGTAACTTTTTAATTCAGTTTCAAAGTACAGCTATTCCTGGGCGGGCGCTATGATTTTGGCTACTTCGAGCAATGAGAAAAGTCATCTTTGCCGGCTGAGCATGTGGGCTTCCAACCTTGCTTCCTGTACCTTATTCCGGCCGTGCCTCACTGCCCGCCAAGATGCCTCCATCAACGTGCAGCTCTGTGCCGGTGACGTACGTCGATTCATCGGTAGCGAGGTAAAGAGCGGCATAAGCCACATCCTCCGGCTCCCCGAATTGGCCAAGGGGGATACCCGCCTCCACATTTTTTATGATTTGCGCCCTCTGCTCACCCTCACCGAGCATAGCGTCCCACATCGGGGTCATAATGGCGGCTGGGTGGATGCTGTTGCAGCGGATGCCGTACCTCCTTTCGGCACAGTACAGGGCTACGCTCTTGGTGTGGTTGCGCACCGCGGCTTTGCTTGATGCATAAGCCACAGCCCCCGGGATGCCTACAATCCCACTGCGGGAAGAGATGTTGATGATGCTGCCCCTGCCTGTTTTCATCAGCCCAATGCCGTATTTGCAGCCCAGCATAGTGCCGGTGCTGTTCACCCGGTGCACGGTATCCCAGGTGCTTAGGTCCGCATGCTCGGGGTCAAAAGGGCCGGGCGCTTCCAGGAAACCGGTGATGCCGGCGTTGTTGACCAGGATTTGCAGCGTGCCGAAGTGCTGCCGGATGTATTGGTCTGCTGCCTGCCAGTCCGCTTCTTCCCCTACATCCAGGTGGAGATAGTGCGCCCGCTCGCCCAGTTGGCTGGCAATGGCTTGCCCTTCTTCATCGCGGATGTCCGTGAGCAATACCGTGGCGCCTTCCGCATGGAAAACCGTAGCGATGGCTTGCCCGATGCCCCGGGCGGCACCGGTGATGATGGCGGTTTTGTCTTTTAGTCGTGCCATTTTTTTCTTCAAAGATAAAGCACAAGGGCGCCCAAAGCGTTCGGGAATGAAAATCGGGACGCCTTGGGGTGCGCCCCATCCGCCTAACTTATCTTCAGTCCATTTGGCACAGGCTGATCGGTATTCAGCAGAATCACACCTCCGTCTTCGCCCACCGCGCCCAGCACCAGGCACTCGCTGATCATATTTGCAATTTGCTTGGGCGGGAAGTTGACCACCGCAATAACCTGCCGGCCTGCCAGTTCCTCCGGCTGATAGTGGTCTGTGATTTGGGCAGAAGTCTTGCGCTCGCCCAGCGGGCCAAAGTCAATATGCATGATGTAGGCGGGCTTGCGGGCCTCCGAATTGGGGTAGGCTTGCAGTACGGTGCCCACGCGCATTTCTACTTTCGTGAAGTCGCTCCAGGTGAGGGTATTATCCGAGGCATTAGGCTGAGGCATGGTCAATGGGTGGTTTTCCACAAAAATAGGCCCCTGCATGGAATTTCCATGAGGAGCCTGTCTAATCTTGAGGCGAAAAGGGCAATCAGGAGGCGTTATTCACCAATTTCACCTTCCTGAGCGGCTTCCTTGAGGTCTTCATTCGCAACAATAGCGACCTCCACCCGGCGGTTTTCCTGTCGCCCGGCAGCGGTTTCGTTGGTGGCCATAAAAAAGCTCCTTTATCTTTTCAACCCTTCAATCATTGCGCGCTGGGCTTCAGTACTGTAGCTTTGCCACAGTACTTTGTCCATGCGCCATTTCCCCCACTCATCCTGCGAGAGCAAAACGTAGTCAAATCCCCAGATCGCACTGACTTTTGCGGAAGCGGTCTGACTGGAAATGTCGAATACCTCAACATGATTGGGAGCACCTTCCGGAATCTGCCCCCGGCGGTTGTAGCGGTCCGCAGTTTGTACCAGCTGCCCGAAAGTCATGTCTGAGTAGCCCCACTGCCCTGATCTGCCGGAGTAGAAATGCCCGGATTTCTGTAAAGTGGTATCTGTCACCGCATAAACCAGGCTGCTGTCTGCCTCATAAATGGAGCGGACGTATTGGGTGAGTACCTGCCGGATGTCCCTTTCGTCGGCAGCGTTGTAGCTTTCCATGAGGGTGTCGATGGCATCGAAGTAAATCCCGGGTTGCTCCAGCCAGCCGTAGTGCCCGCATTCCGGCATCAGGATGAATTTGGAATGGGGAAAAGCATCGTGAGCGTCCTGCCCCGTTTGCGGCCGGATAACGTCCTGTTCGCCCTGAATGATGAGCACGGGCTTCCGGAACTCGTAAGCGGCTTCCCGTACATCGTAGGAAATCCGTCGGAGGTCCTGCCAGATCAGCTGATTGATATGTCTGTTGCCCTGCCCCAGGCGCTGGGCAATTTTTGGCGCATGGCGATCGTCGTAAACATAGGCCCTGGCCATGAAAGCATGCCGTTTTTCCTGTACAAGCTGCGTGGTATCGCCGGACTGCAGCCGGTCTGTCCAGTAGAGGAAAGAGTCGCGCTGTGTCTCGGTCAAATTTTGGGTGAGGTCAAAATAATCCAACAGCCCAAGGTCAATGCCGCCGGAAGCAGAGGCGATAAACCCCTTGACTGCAGCGGGGTATAGCGAAAGGTAGAAGCTGCCCAACACGCCACCAAAGGAATGCCCGAGCACGGTCCATTCCTGGTAGCCGAGGTGTTTCCGGAGGGCTTCCAGATCCGCAGCCATCAGGTCCATCGTCATGGTTTCCGGGCTGATGTCCTCCATGACGGACTGCCCGGTACCGCGTTGATCGTAGAGAATGACTTGGTAGCGGTCGCTCAGGGACTGGGCCAGCCCCTGAAAACCCTGGCAATTGAGGCCCGGGCCGCCGTTGATGATCACGATAGGCGCTCCCTCACCGTAGCATTCGTAGTATAAGTCTACGCCTTCAGCCGGTGCGAATCCGGTTTGGGGCTGTGCCGTTAAGTGTAGCCCGGTAAGCAGCAAAAGAGAAAAAAGAAAAGATCGCTTGGCAGTCATGAAAGGTGATTTTCCTGAAAGCTAAGCGATCTTTGGTGTTAGGAGCGGTCAATTATTGCTAAGTAATGTTGCTGCAGCACAATGCCTTACTTCCACAAGTGCTCGGGGTACTGCCCTTCTGCTGTCAGTTTGGCGAAAGCCTCCTGCACCATCGGTTTGTCCTCCTGATACGTCACGCCGTACCAGCGCTCGGCATTGGGAATGACGGTGAGGTCAATTTTGCCTTCATTGATCAGGCGGTTGATGACGAGCGGGATGTAAAACTCTGCACGGGGCTGATCCCGGTGGGCCTCCACGAACTCGATGAAGTGCTGACGGGTAACCTCAAAAACGTTCGGATGGAAACCCCAGAAGTTCATGGATACCAGTGCGTCCGGGCTTAGTGGATGCTGCCCGTCATTTTCTTCGTATACAATGCCATTGGGCGTGCGCTGAATTTTGTGGCGCTCCACCACATCGGTCAGGTGGCCAGCTTCGTCCACTTCGCAAACCCCCCGGTTGACATGGCCGGCATCGGAAAGGGTCTTGTCCAGTTGGTAGCCAATCATGCTGTAGTGGTCTGGTGCGCAGTCGTTTTGCAGGAAGTCAGCCATCGCCTTGAAGCTGCTGATGCCGTAGTAGTCATCGGCATTGATGACTGCGAAGGGCTCGTTGATTTTGTCGTGGGCAACCAGGACGGCGTGAGCGGTACCCCAGGGCTTTTCCCGTTCGGGGAGTTCGCTGATGCCTTCTACTGGTGTGTTGATGGCTTGAAAGGCGTACGCTATTTCCACCTGATCGTCAAACTTGCCGCCGAACTTTTCGCGGAAAGCCTCCTCAATATCTTCCCGGATGACAAAGACGATTTTGCCAAAGCCGGCGCGGATGGCATCGTAAATGGAGTATTCAATGATCACTTCTTCGTTGGGCCCCAGGCCGTCGAGCTGTTTGAGGCCACCGTAGCGGCTGCCCATACCAGCTGCAAGGATAAGCAAAGTTGGTTTCATGGATTTTTGCTGCGAATATAGCGGGAATCCCCGGCAATGCCATTCTGAAAGACGTTAAACCGGCATTACTTTTCGGCCCGGAGCAGCTTTTCCCGGCGTATTTGCTGCACCATCCGCTCTACCCGTTGCTCGACCCGAAACCGGTGCAACAGCAGCCCTCCCACCAGGGAAAGGCAACCAATGCCGAAGATGGTATTGCGGGAGCGCTCCACCAGGTCAGCGTGCATCTCGTAAAAAGGTCGGACCAGCAGCACTTCAATCGCAATCACCAGGGCCGCAAGCAGGAAAAGAAAAGTAGCGGTGGCTTTGGCGCGTTCCAAAAAGGTGGGCTCCATGCGCCTCAGGCATTTTTTGAGAAAATCAATCGCGTCATTGTGGTAGGGGTCAATGCGGATGAGCTGCAGCAGGATGTAGTGGCACTTTTCGTATTGCAGGCATTGGAAATGGGAAGCCGCCTTTCGGAAAAGCAGCTGTTCGTACAGGCTTTCGCCGGGGGGGCTTTCTACATTTTGCACAATGACCTCCTCAATCGCCACATTGACCATTAAAAGGTGTTTTTGGTGGAAGCCCACCTCAAAAAGGCTGTTGACATAGGCCACCAGCATCTCAAAGTACTCCTCAAAGTCCAGCCCGCGAATCGTGTCTTCCCGGCCTTCGTAGAAATGGATGATACGCCGGTAGTTGGTGGCATCAATCTCCTTGAAGTCACGGAAGGTTTTGGAGTGGTATGTGGACTGATAGAATGGCATCTATTCAACGAGTTCTAAAGCGTACAGAACCGGCTTGCTCGGGCTGGCATCGATTTCGAAGCTGACCACCTGAAGGTTCAATAAGTATAATCCATCGCGGATGGAATTGTTTACATAAATCAGCTCGGTGATGGTGCAATGTGTCCTGGGCGACTCCGGGTAGTGCCAGAAAGCCCGGTGGCCAAGCAGTTGCCCGCCATCCTCTTCCCGGTCTACCGAGGGTAGGTCGAGCAGCAGATGGTCTACGCCCCGTTCCACCAGATAGCGGATGGCCTCGTGGTGCAGGTAGGGCGGATTGGACCCGGAGTAGTTGGTGATCATCTTGAGGCCATCATTGGGCAGCGTGCGGATGATCAGCGCGGGCGTGGGCGGATGTTCTTCGAGCAGGGCCTCAAGTTGCTCGCGGTAGAGGATGCGGTCGCCATTTTCCGTTTTGGTTGGGAAAACGCTCACCAGCCTGGCCGGGAAATGGAACTGCTGCAGGCACTGATTGATGGTGTAGGTTTCCTTCGCAATATGCCCTACGCATTCAGTGTGGGTGCCATTGCCGTGAGGCGTCAGGCGGACCGTCAGAAAGTTGACCGGGCCTCCTTCTTTGGTGGAGCCAATAAAATCGCCGGCTACCACAGGGCTATGCTCCATGGGAGGAGCGTAGAAGCAGTTGACGGTTTCCAGGCCCGCTTTGAGCGGAATGGCAATGTCGAGTGGCCGCTGTAGGTCAGCGCTGTAGGATTGCCCGTGCAGTTGCAGCGTGGTTTGCATGGAAGTGTGTTTTGGATGTTACTCATAGTTTCGGGTGTCTGAGCCCCACGCAAGCTTCTGCCGAATGGTATCCATGAAGCTGACATCGTGGAGCTGCACCAGGCGAATGCCGAAGTCATTCTTACGCACAGCCAGCTGATGCGCCGCTGTGATGGTCTCGAAGCGGGAGTCCAGGGTGCAAAGGAAATTCTCCGCCCGCCCCTCAATTTCAAATGAAATGACGGAGTCTTCCGAAATGACAATTGGCCGGACATTGAGGTTGTGCGGAGCCACGGGGGTGAGGACGAAGTTGCCGGAGTTGGGGAAAATGATGGGGCCGCCGCAGCTCAGGGAGTAGCCGGTGGAGCCCGTTGGCGTCGCCACGATGATGCCATCCGCCCAGTAGGAGTTGAGGTAAGCCCCATTGATGAAGGTGTGAATGGTAATCATGGAAGAGGTGTCCCGCTTGAGCAGTGTAATGTCATTTAGCGCAAAGCGGATCTCCCCAAAAATCGGCAGGTTCGACTCCAGGTAGAGCATCGACCGCTCCTCAATGCTGTACATGCCGCGCTTGAGCAGCTTGATGGCATCGTGAATGCGCTTTTTCTCAATGCTGGCCAGAAAACCAAGCCGCCCCAGGTTGATCCCCAGGATAGGGACCCGGCTGTCGCGGATGTGCGTGGTGGCGGCCAGAATCGTCCCATCGCCTCCCAGCGTGATAAAGAAGTCGAATTTATGCGTGGTAAAGTCCAGGTAGCCTCCAAAGGTGCCCACCTGTGCCGGCAGCCGGATTTCGCCCTTGAGCTGCTCCAGATAGGGGGCATAAACGTAAGCATGAATGCCTTCCTCATGCAGGGCATCGAAGAGGTGCTGAATGTGCGGGATGTCTTTTTCCTTGAGAACTTTGCTGTAAACGACTACTTGCATTTGCTGGATTGATTCTAAAAGCCCTGGCGTTTTTGTAAAGTGACACAAACAAAGTGGACAAACCTGAAAGGGTTGCCTTTTTGAGTCGCACTAAATATTCATGCTAAGGTGTAAAAATAAGCCTTTTTCCATCAAATCGTTGAGGCTGTATTGGATTTGGATCACTTTATCGTAGTAGAGCACAATATCGAGCCCAATGCCGCCTCCCCAGAGCAAGCGGTTGCTGTGCAGATTGTCCGCCCGGGCGTAGGGGCTGTTGACGTAGCCGAGGTCATTGTTGAGCGAAAGATTGAGCTTGATGGGCATGCGGCGCAGTTGCTGAATCGGCATTAGCTTGCCAAAATTAAAATTGTACTCGGCAAAGCGGAAGCGGAGACTTGATCTGCCCATCGCCATGTCCATGCCATCAATCACGTAGTATTCCCATCCCCGCATGGTGTGGCTGCCAAAACCCAGCCCCCGGTTGTCCTGATAGGGCTGACGGGAGCGGATGATGGACAGCTTGGTGCGCATTTCCAGCCCCAGGCTCCAGCGCTCGCCCCAGGGGATATACCTCCCGTAACCGGTGAGCAGGGTCAGCCCGGAGCGCTCCCCAAAGATGCTCAGCCCTTCCTTGATGAGGCTACCGTAGCAAAAGGAGCCTGACCAGGGGTAGGGGGCCACATCCCGGTTTTCATGGAAGTAGTCATAGCGCAGGGAAAAGTAGCGGATGCGGTGCCGCCCGTCGAGGAGGTAGTCCGGGTTGAGGTCAAGGGCAATTTCGTCTCCGATGCGCTTTTGCGTGAAGCTAAGTTCCAGGTCGTGGTAGGATTGGAGCTGTGGGCGGAAGGTGACACCCATTTCGCCCGTAAAGCGTTCATAGATGAAGTCATCTTCCAGCCGGAAAAACTGCTGCCGGCTATCCGTTGTGCGGTAATTGATTTCCCGGTTGCGCCAGTAGCTAACCCCGGCAAAGGCGCCAAGCGTCTGAGCTTTATTGAGGTAAGGCATACTGTAGGAGAGGGCATATTTTCGGGTATAGCCATATTTGACTGTCCCTTTGAGCCGGTCATTCCGCCCGGTTAGGTTGATGTGGGCGAAGTCCATACCGTAGTTGGTGCGGTCAAGCGACCGTTTTTGGTCTACCCACCAGACATTGAAGTTGCGGTCGGCCAGCTCAAATACCGGAATGGGGTAGAGGTACCACATTTCTTCCACCGTCACCAGCAGCTGTACTTCGTTGGTCTCCCCCTTCCAGGCCTGATAGCTGATCTGTGCCCGGTTGAACAATCCGGTGTTCATGATCATTTGTTCGGACCAGGTAATCTTCTCCGGCAATTCCGCCAGCAGTACTGTGTCCCCTTCGCGTATGGACATCTCCCGCAGGATGATTTCGGATAGCGTCTGTTTGTTGCCCGTCACGGCGATGGAGTCGATATACACCACTTCCCGGTCACTGCTCCAGGCGTTGAAGCAGCTCGCCAATCCCACAGTAAGCAAAAGAAGGCGGATCATGATGGATAGTGTTCTCTGGGGTATGCGTAGTTTTCTGTTTAGGGCTATGCCCTCAATTTAATAGGTTTTAGGTAGGAAACAAAAATAAATGAATTGTGCGCCATGCAGCAGGCGGAAATTAGAAGTGGCTTGTCTTGCATTTATGAAGGGAAAGCTGTAAATTTAACAATGTTAAACAAAAGAAGCGCACTCTGACCGAACCGTTTTACGCAGTTCTGTCTGATCATCAGATTGGCATCAAACTAGATTAATTGTAGAAATCCAAAGTATTGGGCTTTCAAGGGTGTGGAAACACTCGTTGAACTATTCCTGCATTGACTTTGCCGGGATGGTACCGGTGCAATGGTATAGAAAAGAGTCGCGCAAACCCCTAGATACCAAAGATGATGAAACTAATTGCTCAACTTCAAAACTTAGACCGCCTGGATGGCCTGATCCGGCGCAAAGCCACAGGCTCCTCTGATCAGCTTGCGGCCCGCTTTGGCTGCAGCCGGCGTACGATCTACAACTACCTGAAAACGCTGCAAGAGCTGGGCGCCAAGGTCGTCTACTGTGACAAACGCCGCTCCTATTATTACGAAACGCCATTGCCGGTGGATCTGCATGGGTTGCTTCATCCGGGTGAGGCGGGGCCGGGAGAGTGATTTGGTGGGCTTTTTGGAAAAAAACTTCAAAAAAATGGCGGGAAAATGGTGGAGTGCAAAATTTTTGCACAAACTGCACTTATGTTTGTAGGGCAATAGGAAAATGCCGATGCCTGCTATCCGTATGGACGCGACTGATGAGCAACGAAGTGCAGGATAAAATTTGCCGCTCGGTGGACATTGAGCATATTTCCGACAGGCTCCCAGAAAGGGCGATGCTGAAAACCCTGCCTAAAAAGGCAAAAATAGAGTAGGCACTTCAACCTTAAAATTTTTAATCATGAAGCATTTAATTTTAATCGTTTTCTTAGGGCTGACAGCGTTCAGTTGTACTCACGCTCAAAAGGGCTGGATGGCCATCGGAGAGATCCAGGATGGTAAAGCAGTGCTGACTGCTGACAAAACGGAGCTGCTGCGGGCTTACAACCAAAACCTACAGCGGTTTTCAGGAATCAATGGCGAATTTACGGAGGTGAGCATAGAAACAGCTGCTCAGGGAGCCTATACATTGGTGTTTTTAGGCAAAGCCTACAAATCCACATTTCGGGTGGAAAAAGCAGATGGCACTGTATTGAGAGTAAATTACACGATTAGTTGTACCACCTCTGATTGTTCTCAAGAAACCGGCGGTTGCGAGCCAAGATTTAACGGTGGCGACCGCGGCAACTGCAGCCCCTGCAGCAATGATGGGGAATGTACAAAAACGGTGAGCAGTAGTTCACTTCTGAGTGTTGGTGGCAAAGAGTAAGGGGGGAACTCCTATCACATTTTTCCCTTTCAAGTTTACTACGCTTTGGATGGGAGCGTAAGGAGTATCCATCCAAAAAACATATTGTATTAGTATCTTACCCCAATTGCTGCTGCTTCATGGCCTGCTCCGGCTTAATGAAGGCGTCAGGCTGCTCTTGGGGTAAGCTTTGTTTAGTATATTCGGTCATCAACATAGACATTAGCAGCAACAAATATATACTCCAGTCCTTTCCTCCTATGGATTGTTTTCTCCTCTGTACCCCCGCGCTCCCCGCGCAAGTGATTTTCAAACTCATTAGCACCGCTGAGCGCCAAGGTCGTCTACTGTGACAAACGCCGCTCCTACTATTACGAAACGCCATTGCCGGTGGATCTGCATGGGTTGCTTTATCCGGGTGAAGCGGGTTTAGGGGATTGATTTGGTGGGTTTTTGGAAAAAAAACTTCAAAAAAAAGGCGGGAAAATGGTGGAGTGCAAAATTTTTGCACAATCTGCATTTATGTTTGTAGGGAAAGAGGAAAATGCCGATGCCTACTAAAGAGTAAGCGTCCGAGCAACTACAGGTCTGCGGCGTTAGCGGTATAGCCGGGGAGCAAGGTATGGAGCTCGGAGAGCTTAGTGTCTGCAATGTGCTGGAGTGTGTGGTGGAGCCACTCGTAGGGGTTGACTTCCTTTACCGCGC
>JANSXW010000386.1 GCA_024742755.1 bacterium
AGCGGAGGCGATGGAAATCATGACGTGCTACAGCCTTGTCACCAATAAGAGGAAAGCTTCCTTGACCAAACTGCCACCGGGGCAAACCTAAAAAAGCTTCGCAGAGCGCTTGGCAGCAGCCAACACCTTCTGCGAGGCCGAAAAATCGAGGGTTTGGCTGCTTTTGCCTTTGCGAAGGATACAGCTGGCGCCCTAAAAGTAGCTTGGCCGGCTACGCGCTGCCCGCAGCCCAACAGGCAACCAGGGTCCGAAGCAGGCGCCCAACGGCAGACGTGGAGACCTGCGCGGCAGCGTTCTGGCTTTAAAAAGACCGAGCAGATGAACATCTGGACGTCCTTGCGCAATACGACCTTGTGGTGCGGGGACTTTTAGCTGCCCGGTGTCGGCAACAGCCAGGCCACTGACAGTCCGAAGTGGCGGATGACATTCAACTCCATGAAATTGAGCAGGTCCTGCGCAGCAACCCCGACACTACATTCGCAACCAAGCAGCCACCATAAACCAGCTGTGCGTCCAGGCGCTGCACGAAAAGATGCGGAAGCCGGTCTTGGGCACGTTGGGCGTGGACTGGGAAGCAAACCCTGCGAATTGCGCACCGCAGCCGCTGCAACAGAAGATCTATGCAGGGATGCGTCTCCACCTGACGCGCAGTGTGAACAAGGCTATGGACTTTGTGAACGGCACGGAGGCCTGGACCCAGCCTCCGGCTGCCTGACGGACTACCTGCTTGGCCTCCTCGATCCAGAGCACTTCACGCCGGCGCGCTGAAGGACCCGCAAGGGATGAAAACGCCTTGAAGAAAAGCCTTTGGGCCGCCCTTGATGAAACGGCGCGTCCTTGACAAAATAGCCGCCCTTATATTGCCACCGGGCCACCCTTGATAAAGTGGCCGTTCGGGCCCCTTCGTGAAGGAAAACAAAAAAGTGTAGGATTTAAGGTGTTTACCTTTACTGGTAAAGGCAGCACTGCCGCGGGCTAGCACCCGTTATGTTGTCTCGCTCTGAGACTCCTCCTCGCCCGGAAGGCAAGAGGGCGCTCCACTGTCGTTCCGGCGAAGCCTCGCCCCTTTGAGGGTTAGGGGGGCTCGGCTTAGACTTGCGAAGCTGAAGGCGGAGCGCCACCTTGTGGGGCAGTACCGGGCGGGCCACGTTGTCCAAGGAGATGCCGAAGGAGCGCGCCGGAGTCTTGCAGAAGCTGGCTTCCCCGTCCCAGACGAAGGCTTGCGGCTGAACAGGCAGCAACAACTTCTACGAGACAGCATCCTAGGCGAGGCAGAGCGGGCAGCCAAGGCGCGGGCGGTCGAAGACATCGACAAGCTGGAC
>JANSXW010000033.1 GCA_024742755.1 bacterium
CCTCGTTTGAGCCGTAAACTGAAGCACGGACGCCCCCGATACAGCACCCTGCGGATCGGGCTGGACGCCATCCGAGATGCTTTCTGGTCAGGCGACAAGCGCCTGATCGCGGGGGTTATGCGTTTTTTGTCATGTACTTAGGAATTTCCCTTTCAAAGCACTCATTCACATACATTTTACGACTGCCCTTATATGATCTTGAGCCTTTTCGAAAATCCTTTATTTTTTTTACGATTATATCATATTTAGAGAAGTGGATAAGCTGCGAAAAAAACAATGCGATCTCTGTTTTAGATAGGCTTCCTAAATCATTTATTAGCCTTATAAGCTCTAAGTAAGGCTTAACGCCAAATTCAACTTTTCTGGATTGTGTGTGATATGGAGAAGGTAATTGAAACTTAAGCAGTTGTCTTGTAAAAGTTTCATCTAATCTTTTTTCAGACAATAGCAATTCTCCCGCTTTGGTCAAGTTTATTTTCGGTGTTAAGTCTACAAAACCAAGTGCTTTAGGAGCTCGAGTAATTCTATCTCTAGCAGCTAATGCGGGATCAGAAGGAAATGTTTCTCCTTCGTAATGTTCAGAATCATAAAGCGTTTGAAAAAATCTTTCCTGTAAATCTTGATTTCCTGACCATTTTTCACCTTTAAAATGATCCGTAAGAATCCTTATTTCAGGAATAATCTTTTCAATAGTCCGTGGTGAAGTGAAGCCAAAGAGGGCCTTTGATTTACTTAAGTTAGCCATATTATTCCCAGAATTTTTTTTCTTCTACAGCCATAGATTTTTTTTGAAGAATGTCTTTTGAGTTTTTCAAAAATTCTTCAATTCGACTTGTTGAAACCTCTATAGACTTATTTGAAATATCGCAGCCAATGAAATTGCAATTATTCTTTATAGCAGCAATTGCGCTTGAGCCACTTCCCAAGAATGGGTCACATACCGTAAAACCATCTTCAGCACTCGCATGAATCATTGCTTGAAAAACTTCCACAGGTTTTTGAGTCGGGTATGCAGAATTATGGATTCTCTTGAATCGCCACACATCAGGAAATTTACGATTTCTAATTTTTCGAGTATTTCCGTTAGTTGCGAAAACAATATACTCATGTCTTCTCCGGAAATAGTGACCCATACCTATGTTCACCTTGTCCCATGTTATTAGATTCTTTACATCAAAGTAGTTTCGAACAATATTACCTAAACTTAAAAGGGAATAAGAGTCAAACATTATATAAATATGACCTGTTGATTTTTTTAATACACGTTTGCACTCATTTAAAAATCTTGTGTAATTCTCTTCGCTATCTTCGAACTCGGAAAACCATTTCCCATTCTCTTTCCCCTTCTCTGAATATTTCCCAACAATCCTTCCTTTGCCGAGATTAAGCTTATTGTTCATTCCAGAGTACGCAGGGTCCGTAGTAATAATATCTACACTATTGGAAGGTATCTTTTCTAAGAAAGAAATAACGTCATCTTGGAAAATTGTGATTCTTCTGCCCCTATTCTCATAGTCGGCAACCTCACCCTTTAGCTTTTCTCTTATTCTATCTTCTTTGTTTTCAATAAATTGAAGAACTAGCTGAAAATCTTTCTCTGATATTTCTCCTTCTTCATTCACCATTGAGATAGAACTGCTTTCCATAAAGCGATTTAAATCTTCTTTGGTTACTCCGTATTCTGCAACAATGTCTTCGGTTCTATACATGCAATTTACTTTTTAGTAAAAGTACTTATTTGTTGTCTTTTTTCACTGTGCCCACCAACGTTGTTACTGCTATAACCTCATTTGAACCTACATTCAAGTCACAAATACAACTTGATTTTGTCGTTCGATAGCTGCAGCAAAGAGCGATCCTACCTGACCGAATCATAAATCTGCAATTTGCTCCACAACCCCTTCGTCTTTTCAATAAAGTCGAGGTGCACCTGTTCTGTCTGGTATTGATCATGCTCGGCCTTTGAGGCAAACGTAACAATGAGGCAAAAGTCATAGGAATTGTCCACCACTGCCCGGTCTGTACCTGCGGGCGTGCCAATATGCATGCTTTGCGCGTAGGCGGAGGATTTGATAAAGCCCTCCATCTCTGCCCGGAAGGCTGCTTTGGCCTCCTCGTCTTGCCCTTCCATCCAGAACAGGACGATGTGGGCGAAATCACCGGGAATAGGTTTGGGAAATATAGTGGAAGTGCAGGAAGACAGCACCGTCAACAGGGCAAGAAGGGGTAAAATCCGGTTTTTCATTGAGTTTGGTTTATGATGATTCACAGGCCACATTTGCAGGAGGCTTTCAGTTCCCGTAATTGCTGCCTAACTTTTTGAGTGCGGTAGTCTTTATAAGCCTCCGGCAGCAAAGCCTCTGCCTCTTTTAGGAAAAAGCGGATTTCAGCTGCATCCGGGCGTTTCTTTTTTGGAAGCCCAAGGTAATAGCCAGCCAATGCGGCCATGCCTTCACACCGGTATAAGCGATTGATGTCCAGTGCCATACTTCCCATTTGGTTAAAAAGCTGAATCTCTGCGGAAGTTAAGTGAAAAGACTTGACCACATCATTAAGCGCCTTTGCCCAGCCTGACCGGTCTTCTTTGCTGCCCTCTTCCAGCTCTAGCAGGCCCGTCAGGGAAAGAAGATAATAATGTATGACTGATGAGCGGTAAGCCTGAGGTGAATTGAGGTAATGATTCTTATTGGCCGCAACCAGTACGTCCATAGCCGCCTCCGGATATCCCATTCTTCTCTGCAGTTCCGCTTTCATGAGGTACATTTGATAGCTCACCGGCTGGAAGCTGGCCGGGTTCTGGAAAAACAAGCCATCCACATCTGCGCTGACGGAATTGAGATACCCTTCGGCACGTGATAGCGCTCCAAATTCCGTCGCCACCCTTGCCCTGAAAATATCGATGGTCCGCAACTGCCCTTTTACCAGTTGCTGAACCTGAAGATGCAGGCCATTTGTGCGTTCTATGAGGGCACTGGTTCGGTCTAAGATTCGGTACGCCGCATCTGAATCTTTAGCGCCTATTGCATTTAGCGCCCCGAAATAGGCAATCAGATTGAGCCCTGAGAGATACCCTTGCAGCAATTGGGCACCTGGGGCCGGCTGCGCTTCCAGCAAACTTAAGCCCCCCTCAGCATGGGCTATGCCCTGAGCATACTGCCCGCTGCGGAATGCAACATAAGCCGCGAACTGATGAAGCTCTGCTTTGAGATTGCCCCCATCGTTTATGCCGGTTTGGATGTAATCATCAAGTCGGGCAATCAGGCTGTCCGTTTCCGAAAGTGCCTGCCCGGGTTGATGATGGAAAAGCCGGATGCCCACAAGTCCGGAATACACCATACGCAGCGCGCCATAGGAAGATATATTTTGATCCGGCTGAAAATAAGGGGTCAACCCGAACGCTTCCTCAAAGGCCTGGGCTGCCCGCCCTGAATGCCCGGCTGTAAACAGAAAGCCTCCGTACCTGAGCAATGTTTGAGCATAGTACCAGGCCAGATTAAGCGGGCTTTGACCGTAATTTTCGCGCATGTAGCCTAACACCTCCTGATAGACGGTGTCGGCTTCTGCAAAGGGCTCCACAGTGGGTACCCGGGATGCGAGATTGGACAACAGGATAAACCGGTTGGGCAGGCGCCATAATGCCGGTGATTGCATAAGCTGGTCCAGGGTATCCTGAACCGCCAGGCAGAGCGAGTCATAGTGGATGGCCTGGCGGATTTTCTCCTGCGCCTGCCTGAAGCCCGCCTGACCCTGAAGGTTGCCTTGGGTATTCACTCCTTTTTGGAAATAGGCGTTTGCCAGAAAACCGTATGCCTGATTCCTCACGCTCAGCAAAATGGTATCCCGCTGATCCTGATAGGCGTCGCACAAGCGGAGGGCTTCCAGAGCATGGGTTTCCATGCCACTTATATTTTGCAAACCGCCCTGCACAAAGCCCAGTTCGCTCTCTATTTGCAGCAACGTTAAGGTATCCTTGGCGATGCGCTTGGTGCGGGTCAGGATAAGATTGGCGTTGTAGTAGTCGTTGACGCTCTCTGCCAGAAAACGGCCATATTGCAGCATCACCTCCACCTCTTCGTGAAGGGTAACCGACTGCCGGAGCAGCTTGCCTATTTCGGCGTTCTGGGAATCAAAGTGGGCCGGGCTAAACCGCAGCATCATGATCCGCGCCTGTAGATAGCAGCCCTTGGCTACTTGTTTCTTGGTGCCTTCCAGCTCGCCGAGGACCAGCAGGGTGCTATCCAGCTTACCCTGTGCAAAATATTGCTGTGCCCTTGCGGTAAGCGTATCCGGGCTATTGGCCAACAGTTTTTCCACCTCCCGGTACTTGTTGACCCATTGAGCAATCGCCTCATCGCGCATTTCGATAACTCCGGTGAGCTGTTTGTTCTTTTGCCTGGCAAATCGAAGCTCACGCAGCAATTCCACCGACAGCTGCTCAGGCAGGTGGTAGTGGATCACCTTTTTCATGACGTAGGAAATTTCTGCTACCTCGGCATACACCACCGGGCTTTGGTTGCCCTGTGTGCTGACCACGCTACCGAAAGCATTGGGGAAATAGGAACGGACCTGCCCCTGTTCCGGAAATATCCCCAGCAAGGACTCGACCTCAAGGAAATCGCCTTGCTCAAGTGCAGCCCTGGCCCGCTGCGCCCGTTGGGTATCGCCTAATTCGCCAATCGCCTTGGCGAGTTGATTGTACCTCGAAATCCAGGCGGCAATCGCTTCATCGCTTTTTTCCTGGTCAACCCTGTTGGTAATCAGCAGGCCCGCAAGCAGTGGGAAGAGATCCTCGGGGATGGGTTCATTCACGGCTACTTCATTGTGGTAGCGCAGGGCGCTTTGGGTAGCAAAAACCACCGGGCTTTGGTCACCGTAGGTTGCCGTGCTTTCCTGGCCGAACAAAGAGAAGGCCAGGAGCAGGGTAAAAGTGGCTGGTAAGGTTCGTTTCATTCCTGATGGCTTGAAGAGTCCTGAACAGTGGTGTTTTGGAAGTTCAGAGTGGCATTATCCCCCGTCACTACCGGGCTTTGGTTACCGTGCGTAACGGCCTTCACAGCGGGTTCGTCCTGGTGGGAGCTCCCGTTATAAGCCCAAAGGCCTCCCAACAACAGAAGGATCAACAAGCCGGCCGCAGCCCACATCCACTTGGCCGGACGCCTGCGCCCGGCTGGCCCTTCTCCAATCTGCCCGATCAGATCAAAAAGCGCGCGGGCAGACCGTGCTTGTTGCACGCTGTAATCTTCTGCGGAGACCGCACCGGCTTTCCAGGATTGCTCATTGGCAAAAAAGTTATGGACGATGGTGTCCCGGTGGGCCTTCAGGCGTTCGGGAACCTCGGCCTGGCTCAAGGCTTTGAAAGCAGCAGTCAAATCGCCTGATTTGGCCAGTTGGCGCATTTCAGCAAATAATGGCAGTAGTGGTTTCATAGGAGTAAAGTAGCGCTTTTGGGAGAATTCGGCAAATGGAGATGGTTTTCGCTACTCCTCAGAAGCTCCCGACGGGGCTTTATGGCCCCTGATTGTTATTGTTGTTTAATGGCACTAGCTAAACTTCATTGTCCAGCCTTTGCACATTCCGCACCTGTGGCGCGGAGCAGGGCCGATGCACTTTTTGGTTACCCACATAAAGTCCCTTTGCCAGCACATGCATGAAGCAGGAAAAGCAAGTCGGAAAAGTGCCTTTTGCATTCGATAGCACTAAGCTATGCATGAGCCCTGCCCCATTAGGGGCATAATGTCGGTAACAACGGTAAACCACAAAGGATCCGCGCCGTTAGGTGCGGAATGTGAACCTACATCCTGTTTTTAAAAGCCGAAACTACTCCGTAAGCACATCAATTTCCGCAATACAAGCCGCCCGCCCCCCATCAGTGGCCTGATGCAAGCTGAGGGTTAAGTACCGGGCTTTCACCGGTGCCTTCAGATCGTGCATCCGCTGAGTAGGGTCATTGATCAGGTTCCCAAACCGGAAAGCCTCTCCAGGCATAAAGTACTTGCCATCAAGGCTGGTCTCCAGCTGGCCGCCTTCCAGCTTGCTGAGGCTTTTGTCGGTTGGTGGGGTGTAGGCAAAACCAGTCAGGGCATGCGCACCGCCCAGGTCGATCGTCAGGTAGTGCGGCTCTGGAGAAGGCTCCGGGCACCAGGAAGTCATAGGGTCGCCATCGAAAGCCAGGGAGGCTTCATAGCCGACTTTTTCACTGTCGGCGCGGTGGACCGTCCAATCTGATTTGGGTAAACCAAAAACGGACGTTGCGATACTACCTTGTTCCCCAGCTGCGATAACTCGTGCTTTCACCACACCTGAAGGATGCAAAAAGGGCGATGTATACTCAAGCGCACGCTCACCGGGCGCAGAACCGTCTGTAGTGTAGCGAATGGCGTACCCCCGGTTGAGATTGCCCGCTACATCTTCCCCGTGTGGCTTCCACCCAAAATCGTGCAGCTTAGGCTGAATACGGACTTGCCCCGCGCTATCCCTTTTGATGACCAATTGTGGCGGGCGGGGCCGATAATAATGAGCGGAAATCGTTGCAATAGCGGGTGGCAGCCGCCAGGCCGATACGGCAAGCTTGAACCGCCGCGCCGTCACCTCCGGAAACCGAAGGATGCGCTGATAGCCAATATTGGTGGCAGCTGCGAGGCGTTCCCATTTCCCATTTTGCCAGGCGTAGAGCGCATGTGCTTCCACCCTTTCACTGTGCGTGGCAATCGCTTCCTGAATACGGAACCGGTTGATGGTGACGGGCCCGGGGGCTTCGAGGATGATGGCCCTATCGCCTTCAGACAGTATTTGGAAAGTCCCTGGGTCGTCATCCATTACCTCAGCCGGGCCTGAAGCCCCCTTCAGGAGGTTCGCTCCGTATGTTTCCTGAATCCGCGCCCCTACTTCTTCGAGCACAGTCACATCCTCATCGGAGAACCGCCCTTCCCGGTTTGGGGGGATGTTCAGCAGAAAAATAGAATTGCCGCCCACGGAGCGTTCGTACATATCGTACACATCATCTGCGCTGCGTACCCGCTGCTTCGTATCATCCCGGTAAAACCAGCCTTCGCGGATGGAGGTGTTGGTCTCCGCCATTTGGTAATGCAGGTAGCGCCCGTTGGCCAGTTGCTCCCGTTCCCCGAGGGCTTCTGCCGTCAGGTCGCTGAAGTGGTTCATTTGCCGTGGGTCTTCTTCGTAGGGTATGATGTTCCACTCGGTATCCCGGGTTTTACCGGCTTCATTCCCGCACCAGCGCACATCCTGACGGCCAAAGACGACCGCCTCCGGTGCCAGTTTTTGAATCAGTTCCTTCCAGGCCAGGTAATCATACTGTTGCCCGCCTTTCCGTTTCGGGTGGGCGCCATCCAGCCATACCTCATGGATAGGCCCGTATTCGGTCAATAGCTCAAAAAGCTGATTGAGAAAATATTCGTTGTAGTCATCCACTTTAAACCTGAAAGTAGTGGTATCCTGAAATGGCCGCCCCGGGACTGCCCGGGGGATCACCCGCCCGGTCGCTTCACTCAGGTTGCCATACAAGCCTTCCGGGTGTTCAATTTGATAAAGGTCAGCCGGGGACAGATAAACCCCAAGCTCCAGGCCGTACTTTTGGCAGGACTCGGAAAGCGCCCGCATCACATCCCCCTTCCCATCCTGAAAAGGCGAGGACATGACACCATGCGAGGTGTACCGCGTCTGCCAAAGGCAAAACCCATCGTGATGCTTGGCCGTAAAAATGACCCGTTTCATACCAGCTGCCTTCATAGCTTTGCACCATTGGTCGGTATCCAGGTTTTTGAGGTCAAAAATCTGCGGGTCTTCCATGCCCGTCCCCCACTCCATCCGGGTGAAGGTATTGGGGCCAAAGTGGATGAATGCGATAAACTCATTTTGCAGGGCAGCATACTGATTGGGCGTGGGCACCACATGGGCCGCTTTGAGGAGGATGGAATCCGGGGTGTCATCAGCATCCACTTCAATAGTACTTGCGGCGGGCATCAACAGGTCGGGGCCATTATTTGAGGCACAAGACCCAAACAGGCTCAAAATCAGGATGGAGATCAGTATTCGTAGCATATTTTTTCTTCAATTCTACCTTAAATATAGTGCTTTCGACTCAACGGTTTCTGCCTCTTTTTTTAGAAAATGCTAAGACAGGTATTAAAAATGCGTTAAGCTGCTGATCACCAAAAACAGAAGTTGAGTATCAGGGGTCTGTTTTGATAGATAAAGGGCTTTGCCTTTTCTGTTAACACCTAAAACGATTAGCTATGAAAAACTTGCTTTACCCCTGTATGGTGCTCATGCTGAGCCTGGCCATCCTGTCCTCCTGCACTAAAGATGAAGAAAGCGCCGTCCCTGCCGGGCCCGCAATCTGGAGTGTACGGGCACCCCATCAGCCTACGGTTACCGACCTGCCGGACAAGATCAGCAACTCCCTGCTTCATGGCGGGTGGTCGGTTTCGCCTTCCCTCGAGAACCCCATCTTTGAAGGATTTGATGACCCTCCCCTGTTGAAGCATATCGCTCAGGAGCTTTCTGCCGCTCAGGTGCCGGAAAATTTGATACAGGAGCGCCTTGCTATGCTGCAAGACCCTGATTTCCAGTACAAAGTCAGCCACGACCCCAATACCGCCCGGCTGCTGCTGACTACCGTTGATCACTCTAATGAGGTCGTGAAATCAGTTTCCGAAGCAGTATTCAGTATGCTTTCTCAAAACGCCAGGCGGTTGATCATTACAGACACTCCGCCTGCGGGAGGGATCAACGGTTCTTCTATGACCACTGTTGACCGGCGGGTGTACAGCTGGGCGAGCCTTTTCAAGGGCAGCGATGGAAAAGACATGCGCGCTGAGTGGTTCAATGAAGCCGCAGAAATCAGTTACCTGGTCTCAGAAATCACACCGCCCTCCAGAAATGCGCAAATACTACAGATCTTACTGCAGACCCTTTATATCATGCACGATTATGCTTCCTTTCTGGACGATGACAATTCCGGGTCCATTGCCAACCGGGGCATAAGGGACAATCTGGCTTGGCTGTTTCTCACCCTCCACCACCCGGATGAGGCGCAGGAGGAGCAGCTCCGCGGCCGGTACTTCAATCACCCGGACGCCAGGCAACCAGGCGACAACCCCAATACTTCCGACTTTGACGAATCTACCGTCAACACCATGTTTGAATTAGTCGAACGCATGCGCGAGAACGGCTATGCCCAGGCTCCTGACCTCCCCTATCAGCCCGTGCCTGAATGGTTTGCAGTGCAGTACGAAACACTGACAGGAGCGCCAATGCCAAACGGGAATATTGCGGATCAGGCCGCCATTGACTTGGTTATTGAGGCTTGCAATACCTTTTTGGACAACCGGACGAAAGCACGCAGTTTCGTCAAAAGCTACTACGGAGTTGAATTTCCTTAGCCGGTGAACCGTACAACATCATTTTGGCAACTCAGGCGGCGACAGCACTGCCGCCTGAGGCCCTCGTGCCTTATGCGGCTCCCGGCTCAGTTCCTGGCCAGCAGTTCCGCGCGAATCGCTTTTAATTCGGGATAGGAAGTGGCCGGCAAAGCCAGTGTGCAAATCGCTATGGTCAGAATAGCCCAGTCCAGCTCTTCCGTTCTCAGATAACTCTGTAGGACGGCAAAGGCCAACGCAATGACGAGCCCTATTGAAATACCAATCATCGTTTTCAGGCCTTTTTCTTTCTTCAACAAGTCCTCCGTTGACAATTCAGTCAGGTTTTGTTTAGCCATAATTCAAACTATTTAGGGTTGAAATGGAAAATTTCCAGCTCAAGTTAACCAATCTTAAAAGCCCCTAAGCTACCAATGTATGACCTGCTAACCCGGCAAATGGTTTATTGCTGTGCACTTTTATATTCCAAAACCTATTTCCCCCATATGGGCCTACCCTGTTCGCTGCAGCGCACTATTCTTTAGGTACTGTGGTATACGGATCTGTATTTCTGTGCCCCTTCCAGGCTGCCCCACTTCCATTTCCGCTTCCAGCTTACGCAAAAAAGCCCGGATGAGGCGGGAACCGAAGCCTTTTTGCACCGTTTCCGGGTTCATGCCCACACCATCGTCCTTCACACCAACGAGCAGCTGACCGCCCGTTTCCTGTATTTGGACCCAGATGTTGCCTTCCGGCAGCCCCTCAAAGGCATACTTATAGGCATTGGTCAGCAGCTCGTTAAGGATAAGCCCGAGCGGGATCATCACGGAGACATCAAGCAAGAGGTTGGGCACTTCCCGGTGCAGCGCAATCGCCTTGTCGCCGGGCCGGTAAGAGGCTTCCAGGTTGCTGCATAGATTGGCAACGTACTCTGGCAAGTTGACCTGACTCAGGTTTTCGCCGGTGTATAGATGATGGTGGATGATCGACATAGAGCGCACCCGGTTTTCCCCATCGCTCAGGGCTTCAAGGGCGGAGGGCTCCTCAATATAGCGGGCCTGTAGTTGCAGGAGGCTGGAAATGATCTGTAGGTTATTCTTTACGCGGTGGTGGATTTCCTTGATGAGGTACTCTTTCTCCTCCAATGCCACGGCCAGCTGCTCCTGCTGCCGGCGGTACTTGCGGTACAGCCCGTACAGGAAAATACTCAGCCCCGTGATGAGCACAAGCCCGACGATCCCGATGGTGATCGTCCGGTTTTTCTGGCTGATTACAGCCCTGGCGGTTTGATTCGCCAGGTCGAGCATCGCAATTTGCTGCTGCTTTTTCTCGGTTTCGTATTGCGCAGACAGCTCATTAATACGGTTGAGCCGCTCAATGCCCGTGATGCTGTCGCTCAGGGTTTTGAACTGCTCCAGTGCCTCGAAGCCACGGCGGTAATCTCCGGTCTGCCGATAGGCTTTGACCAGCAGCTCATAGGTTTCCGCCCGGTCTTTCAGCCCCATGGAATAGGAAGTGTCCGTTTGCGGCAGCAGCATACGGATGCCTCGTTCGTATTGCCCCTCCTCGATCAGAAAATCGGCCAGCAGCCGCCGGCTTGCGGCGCTTAGGTCGGGCACGTTGATGGAGTCTGCCAGGCGGGCGCAGGCTTCGGCATAGGGCGCTGCGGCTTCCCATTTGTCCATTTGGGTAAGAATGTGTGCCATATTGTACCGGTTGAGCACTTTGTCATAATCGCCTTCCTTGGCCTCACCGATTTGGTAGGCGCGCTCGTAGTGGGCGTACGCTTCTGCGAAATCGCCCTTTTCCTCATAAGCGACTCCCAGATTGGTGTAAGCAATTTGCTCCTGTAGCTGATTTCGGGAAAATTGGGCCAAAGCCAGGGTTTCACTGAGTGAGATGATGGCATCTTCCATACGGTCAGCCTCTGTATACAAATGCCCAAGCTTATTGCCTGTATCCAGGATACCAACCGTATCCTGTACAGATTCATAGGCGCGATAGGCTTCAAGGACCGCTTCCATGCTTTTTGAAAAATTGCCCATATCGGAATACAAATTCGACTTTGCCATGTTTACCGCAGCCACCAGCCGAGGATGTTTGGCGTCCCGGTGCAATGCTTCATACCGGTTGAAATAAGCCTCGCTTTCTTCAAACCGGTTCAGGTTTTTGTAGAAGATACCGTAGTAGTACCAGACTACATCTTCCTTGTACCGGCTGCTATCTGCGGTGTAAAAACTTTCGATATCTCCGAGCAGGCGCAGACTCTCGCCGGGCTGAGACCGGGCCTGTGCCCAGGCTGCATTCAATAACGAATCAATGGTAAGCTGTACTTCGCTTTTCTGGGCTTGCAAGACAGACACGATGGCAAGGCAAAGCAAAGTGAAGAATCGTTTTTTCATCTGAGGCCGGTTCCGGGTTAATGGGTATTTGGAAATCAAAATTACCCCATGAAGATAGGGCATATCTCCTCAGTTTGCACGCCCTGGCCTCAAAACTATCCGAACGGGTAGCTTCCCGCCGCGCATATCCCTGTAGCTTGCAGACGATACTGATACCGAACCATACAGACCCAAAAAACATGCATTTTTTCAATCCACTCCTACGGCTGAGCTACACTCGCCCCAAAACAACGCTACTGGCTCTTTTGGCCATCACTTTACTAATGGCGGGCGGGCTAAAACAGCTTGAAACACGCAACAGCTTCGATGGCGAGCTGCCCGCCGTCGATCCCATCAATCAGGGTATTGAGGCCGCTAAAGCCGTTTTTGGCGAGCGCAGCGTCGTGCTGATCGGGCTCGAAGCCGAATCTATTTACACCCCGGAAGCCGCGCAGAAGATTATTGACCTTTCCAATGCCCTTGCGGAGGTGCCCCACGTGATGCCCGACGAAATCGTCAGCCTGTCCACCCTCTCTAACGTCAGTCAGCGCCCCTGGGGCCTGGAGACCGGTGGCTTCCTCGACGAACTGCCCGCCGATGAAGCCGCCTGGCAGCAACTCCAAGCAGATGTAGCTGGCAACGGCATGGTACTGGAACGACTGGTTAGTAAAGACGAGTCCCTTACGGTTATTGCAGCCGCTCTTGAAGACGGGTTTAATGGAGGGACTGTTTATGATGCTGTTTCGGAGCTCGCTGCTCATTATGCGGGCCCGGAACGCATCCATATTACCGGGGCGCCCATCCTCGTTGAAGATGTACAGCGGGGCATCAGCGGTGATTCCCGCCGCTTTATCCCGATTGCGATTGTGCTGATATTCATTGGCTTTTACATTTCATTCCGGCGGCTGGCGGGCGTGCTCCTGCCGGTGGGCATGGTCATCATGAGCATCGTCTGGACCATGGGCTTCATGGGCTACGCCGGGCTGCCCGTCACGGTGGTGTCCAATGCCCTGCCGGTGATTATGGTCGCGGTGGCTTCCTCTTACGCCATCCACTTTATGAATGCCTACTACCGCCTGGCTGATCAGCACAAGACAGGCCCGGCACTGGCAGAAGCCACTTTACAGAAAATCGGGCTGCCCATCCTCATCACCGGCCTGACTTCAGCGCTGGGGTCAGCCAGCCTTCTCATTTTTAAAATTACTTCGCTGCGGGAATTTGGCATCATCGGCGCGGCAGGCTTCCTGTTGGCCACCTTCATCTGCCTGACGTTTCTGCCCGCAGTCTGCGCCCTGCTTAAGCCGCCCGCCCGCAAAGCCTATCAGTCCGCCGGGCTGCAGGGGTTCCTGCGTGCGCTTACGCAAATGGCCCAAAACCACCGCCGGGCGATTACCGCAGCTTATCTGCTGCTGATTGCTGCCGCCGTTTTCTTTATCGGCAAGGTGAAAATCGGAGACGACTACCTGAGGTTTTTCCCAAAATCCCACCCGGGGCGGGTCGCAGCGGAGACCTTCAATGAGCGCCTGAGCGGGGTACGCACCATGGATATCGTAGTGGATGCCGAGGCCTACGGTGGAATCAAAGACGAAACTTTTTTCCGCAGCCTGAATGATTTCCAAGACTATCTCCTCGGCTACGAAGAGGTTGGGCACACCTATTCCTACCGGGATGTGGTGCAACACCTCAGCGCCAACCTCAATGGAGCAGCCGATGCCCTGCCCGGCAGTGCCGAGATCGCGCAGTATCTGATGCTGCACGAGATGTCAGCCACCCCGGGCGAGGTCTTTGCGCTGCGCTCCGAAGACGACAATCAGGCCCGCATTCAGGTCTTCCTGAAATCCTCCGACCCCGAAGTGCATCAGGCGCTTTACGAAGACATACAACGTGATGCGGCCCGCTTTTTCCCGGAAGGGAATACGCCCCTGACCTTTGGCGGGGACGTCATGCACCGCATTGCCCTCGGCACCTACATCGTGGAGGGCAAAGTACAGAACATCATCCTCGCCCTGCTAATTGTCTTTCTCAGCTGCCTGATCATTTTCCGTTCGCTGCCCAAAAGCCTGATGGCGCTGCTGCCCATCACCGTCTCCCTGCTGATGGTCTTCGGGCTGATGGGCGTGATCGGCATACGGCTCGGCATCAGTACGGCCCTGCTCACCGCTATGATTGTAGGCATAGGCGTGGATTTTGCCGTGCACTACCTCGTGGGCTACTTCCGCGACCGCGAAGAAATGGGCGCAGATGAAGCCATCACCCACAACAGCCTGCATACCGGGCAGGCCATTGCCTACGATGCCGCCTCCAATATTGCCGGGTTCAGCGTGCTGTCGTTTTCGGGCTTTCTGCCGGTACAGCACTTTGGCTGGCTGCTGGCCCTTTCCATGCTTTTGATTTTCCTCAATACCATGGTGCTGTACCCGCTTATGCTTACGCAAAAAGAGCCGCAGATGGCTGCCCCTGAATTCGCATAATTCCAATTTTTTCACCCCAAAAATTCGAACACTATGATTTTAGCATTCACTTTGATTTGGACCGTATTGACCGCCCCTGCTTTTAACGACGCGGCTTCCGTAATGGAAAAACACCGGCAGGCGACCTCCGTGCAGGACCTGAGCGGGCAGCTGACCTACACCAACATCAGCAAGTCTGGCCGGAAACAGACCCGAACCCTGCAGCAGCACATCCTGCGCACCGGGGAAGGCGCGTACACCTACAATCTGCTGCTGGAGTTCATCAGCCCGCAGGACGTGGCCGGCACCTCCACCCTGACCGTACAGCACGAGGGGAAAGACGACGAGCAGTGGCTCTACCTGCCTGCCCTGCGCATGAGCAAGCGCATTTCGCCCAGCAAAAAGTCGGACCGCTTTATGGGCACGGAGATTACCTACGAAGACCTCTCCGGCTACCTTTCCGAACCGCTGGACGACTACGAGTACACGCTCCTGGGCGAGGAAACCGTCAACGGGCGGCCGGCCCATAAAATCGAGGCGATCCCCAAACAAGGCCTGCGCACACAGTACGGCAAACGACAACTCTGGATTGATAAAGCCACCCACCTGATGGCCCAAACCCGCTTCTTTGATCAAAAAGGGGAGCTGCTCAAAACCTATGAGGCTACGGAAATCCGCCCAATCGGCACGAGCGGGCACTACCGGGCGCATCGGATCAAAATGGAGAATATACAGACGGGCAACACCACGGTAGTGCAGTACTCCGGCTTTGCGATCAACGAAGGCGTGGATGCAGCGATGTTTTCCACCACCTGGATGGAAACCCGTTAATCCGTGAAGTACCTGAAATACATGCTTAAAGCCCTGCTGGGGTTATACTTTGCCGGATTTGCGGCCGCTACCGTTGCCCAGGAGGCCGACAGCGACTGGTCTACCGCCCTCCACGGGCAGGCCACGCTGCTGAGCCGTTACTATCCCGGGCAAAACCCCGCCGGGCTGTACCGCTGGCAGGGGGAAGCCCGCGCCGAGCTGGAGGGCGAGCTGGCCTATGGCAAATACTGGAAAGGGCGGGCAGTGGTCATCGCCAATGCCAATCCGGAGGAGCGCCGCCGCAACCGCCTGTGGGCCAATGAAGCTTACGTGTATTACCGCCGGGGGCATTACTTCCTGAAAGCCGGCAAACAGACCGTGAAGTGGGGGGCACTGACCGGATTCAGCGCGATGGACCTCGCCAACCGCTACGATTACTACGATGTGCTGGACACCGAAGCCGAGCGGCTGGGGCTTTGGGGCCTGGAAGCCCGCTACAGCAAAGGGCGCACCGAGCTGATGTTGCGTGCTTTCCACCCCGACAACCGCTCCCGCCTGTACCTTGAAGACAACCGCTGGGTGAACCTGCCGCAGCGCATGCCTGTACCGGGCGGGGAAGCTGTGATGGCCTACGAGGGCGCAGCTGCGCATTACCAAGAGCGGCGGCCTTTGCTCAGCGGCAGCCTTTCCACGGAAGTGGGCCGGGTGCAGGTACGCGGCAGCTGGCTGTATGGCAATAACGACATCCCGCTGAGCCGCATACAAGTGATGGCACCGATGGGCAGCCCGGTCCCTTATCAGGTGCAGCTCCACTTTGAGCCTCTGATGATCAGTGCGCTGAACCTGAGCACCTGGGCCGGGGAGTGGAACCTATGGGCGGAGGGCGCTTATGTCAGCAGTAAACGCATTGGGGAATCTGGTGATATTTCACCGGATCGCTACACCTTCTGTTCTTTGGGCGCTGACCGCTTCTGGGCCTTTGAGCATCCGGAACGGCAGCTAAGGCTGGTGGCACAGTTCCTACAGGTTTTCCCGCATCAGGGCGGGCGCTATGCCCCCACCGAAATCGATCATATTTTTCAATCTGCTGTGCTGTTGGACACCGAATTGCAAATCAACTACAACTGGTCGGCTGCCCTGCGCGCCGTGGGCGAGTTCCGGGCTGAAGGCTTTTACCTGGAGCCCCGGCTGATCTGCAAAGCCTGGGCCCCGCTGCGGGCAGAACTCAGCGGTTCCTGGCTGGGCGGATCCGGGCAGAGCTTCTTCGGGCATTTCAAATCCAACAGCAGAGTCGCTTTACACTTAATTCGACCCATCCTATGAGAACAACATCATCTTCCGCGCCTGCAAACTCGTTTTTGTCAGCGAGCAAAACAGAGATGAATCCAATTCCGGATAACGCCCAACTGATGGCGACGCGTTTTTTCCCACCCTACATCCACCGGGTGGGGCAGGTCATCAATACGGTGCATCAGGTGCATTCCAAAGCGGGCTGCCGCCTGACGATGGGGGCGCTTTCCGTGGCGGTCCGCCGGCGCATCCGGGCGGCCGACCGGGCATTTTACGAAAGTGGGCAACAGCAGGAGCACCGCTGTGGCAAGCACCGGTTTTACACTTATACCTTTGGACAGGGACCGGCTGTACTGCTCCTGCACGGCTGGTGCAGCAACGGCGCGCGCTGGGCACCCTATGTACAGGAACTGTGCCGCGCCGGCTATCAGGCCGTCGTGGTGGACGCCCCGAGCCACGGACAATCGCCCGGGCGTTTCCTGTCGGTGCCGGACTACATCCGCTGCGCCGGGCAGCTCATCCGCTCGCGTACGCAATGGCACGCTATTTTGGCCCATTCTATGGGCAGCCTGGCCGGAGTGATCAGCGCGAGTGAGCAGTCCGGTGAGGTCCGTATCGGGAAGTTTGTGCTCATGAGCACCTTTTCCAACTGTGATGCCCTGATGAGCAAATTTGCCCGTTGCCTGGGCGTATCGGAGACCGTGCTGTCGGACACCCGGGCGTGGATTCCCAACTATACCGGCAAGCCGCTGAGCTACTTTTGCCTGATTGAGCATCTGCAACAGCTTGGCCCACCCAGTACGCTGTTAGTCGCTGACGAAAAGGACATCGTCGTGCCCAGTCAGGAAACCAAAGCCATTCTGAATGCCCTGCCCCATGTAAAGCCGATCATCACGAGCGGGTTGGGGCACAACCTGCGCTGCGATACGGTGCGGCGGCAGGTGCTGAACTTCATAACCCCCTAAAGCATGCAACACCCGCAACCATCACCCGACACCCTGGAGCAACTGCTACTGTCCGAACTGGAGAACAACTGGCAGGAGGTGGACACGCTGATCCGTGAACAGGAGCAGGCCAAGCCCTCCAAGGCAATAATCCGGCAACTTCATCCGAAACCGTATATTTGGAACCGGGCATTTCAATATTGTAAACGCCATACCGCAAGCCTGTATCGCCTATGCAAGACCAACTTCGGATATTGATTGTGGAAGACGAGCCTCTGATTGCGGAGGACATTGCCGACCTTTGCCAGCTCAATGGCTATGAAGTCTGCGGTATCGCGCACCGGGGCGGGCCTGCGCTCACGCTTATTGAGTCGGAGCGCCCGCAGCTGGTTTTGCTCGATATCAACCTTGAAGATCAGATCAGCGGGCTGGACATCGCCGCCTACCTTCGGGAAAAATATGCCATACCGTTTATCTTTCTGACCTCCTATGCAGATGCCGGCACCCTGGCGAAAGTGAAGGAGACCGCCCCTTTGGGCTACATCGTCAAGCCTTTCACCGGAGAGCAGCTGTACTCCACGATAGAAATAGCCTGGTCCCAACGCACCAAAACCCTTGCGCAGGAGCTTGACCTGGAACGCATCAACCACACCCTCCCTGCCCCATTAAGCCGCCGGGAACAAGAGGTTCTTTCGTGCATCTACAAGGGCAAAAATGCGCAAGCCACCGCAGATGCCCTTTTTATCAGCATCAATACGGTGAAGTTCCATCTGAAAAACATGTACGGTAAGTTTGATGTGCACAACCGGGTGGAGCTGTTGTATAAGTTGCAGGAGGTGATGAAGGGGTGAGCACTCATTTTTTGGGCTTACCAGTTTTGATTGATCCATATCGTCACCTTGAACTTGGTTTGCAAGCTTAGGCGGATATTATTCTACGATTGAGTATATTTGAATGATGGGCAATCCCGAAAAACATATCATCCTACGCATCACCAATCAGGGCGTTTTTTACAATAAGGAATCCTGTATTCCATGGGGCCACACCAACTTCCCACCGAAGGGAACCTTTAACTTTAATGAGCGGGCTGAAATCTTTTGGAGCGCCCGGTTGCTTTCCTTTGATGCAGGCCGGTCTCTTCTAAAGGTAGCCATCGCAGATTATGACACTGAAGGGCAGACTGCTGCTTTCACCAGGCAAAAAGCCAGGTTTCCGTTCCGGAATCTTGAGTTCGCCCCCCTGCAATGGGAAGCTCTTGAGCCTCTGATGAATATTTACAACAAGCAATTGTTCCAGCCCATTCTGGAAGTCCCCAAAACCTGGCGCATCACCCGCTCAGCGGATGAGGAATGGGTGGACTTTTCTGAGCCGGAAGAGCAGAAGACCCGGATTGAGCTACACTTCGAGTACCCCCTGCGGAAAGCAGTGTTTAAGATGGGCTATGTGGAAGTCGAGCATCAGGTAAAAGAACTGCCGGAACAAACCCTGACCATCCCCATTGAGAACCCGAATATCCTGCCGGAATTTGACCATGTGAAGCCGTTTTTTGCCAAAGCGCTGGGGAAGAAAAAGATCGAAGTGCGCGGTTATCTGGAGATGGATGAAGCGGACCACATTGAAATTCGGTGCCAATCGAAGGAAATCAGCCAAATCAACGATAAGTTCATTGCCACCGTTCGGAAGCTGCGGCTGGAAGATGCCATTTTTAAGCCCAAAAAAATTACCGTAGACAAAAGCCTTTTCACTCCTGAGGAGTACTTTGAAGGTTTCGACGAGGCCGAATTGGGCAATACCATCCGCCAAAGCGACAAAGACCTGCTGACAGACCTGCTGGAATCCGAAAAAATAAGGAACCGAAAGCAACTGCTCTATCTGTCCGGACAGCTTCAAAGCCAACGCACCGGGCTGCGGTTTACGCTGAGCCCCAAGTTTGGCTTCCTCTTTCATGTGGAAGGGGAAACCATGGACCACTTCATCTGGGAGCTGCTCAACAGCCACGCTACCTATATCTGGAGCCTGGACCGCGTTGGTACATCCCTCGGCCACAAATTCCGCCTGATTGAACGGGAAATCAACTTCATCCGCGAAAACGGCCGCCGGACCTACCTGGACCACGCCCGGAATGAGGACCTGGTTTTCAGCAAAGTCAACCACGAAAACAGCGAATCCGGGCTGGTGGATGGATTTCCGAAGTGGCGGGTTCGGATTGGGGAGGTGTTGGTGTGATTTGACCAGATTCGAAATAGAACTTAATTGCCTTTTACTCATGATCAAGTGAGCCTGTTGGAAAAACTGTAGTTTCGTCTATTACCAGTTATTTTGACTTATTGACCAATTAAGCGAAAAAGCAACCAGTTATAGCTTTATTATCCTTTCCCTGTTTCAATTTGCCTAGCTTTAAGATGCGCAAAGCAAATAATGAGCTACCCTTAGAACCAATCTTAATTAACTATGAGAGGTCAAATCTCTTTTTTAATTCTATGCTGTGTTTTCCTATTTTCTTCCAATGCCTATTCTCAATTAATTAATCTTGCGGAGATACAGCTCAAAAGTTACCCCGGCATCAAAAAAGACGGTAGAAACTGGGATACGTGGGGAGGTCCACATCCAGATGTGTATCTAATCATTTCCGATAGTAACGGAGAGGTAGTCTACAATTCGCGAAGAAACTATGTTAAAAATCTCAGCAATGAAGATTTGCCGCATTCCTTTTATCCAAACAGTTCAATTTCATTTACCAGGATATACTATCTGGAATTTTATGATCTAGATGATAATACTGAGGATGATCTAATCCTTAGATTAAGGGTTATCCCCAGTGAATTCAAGGGTGTTACCAATAAAATTTTCCATGAAGGGCGGCACACAGCCACTGTTTATGTGACACCAAAGTAACTTTAATTAAGTGCTGAATATTGATTACTCTTATTTAGTATTCATAAAAAAGCCTTATGCCAATCAATTCCTATGAGGAGAGATGATCAAATCATGAGGACTTGTGGCAGGTTAATGAGTTTAGAAAAAACGGTGTCTTTAATTCCTATAATTTTATGTCAAAATAGTTATTTGTATAACTACTTGAAATAGACTAGACCCACTCACAAATGCACCAACAATTATTGGTTTTTCTTATGATCCTGACGGGCGGCTTAGGCCTACATGCATCGCCAATGCTTAATTGCAAAAGTAAAATAATAGTCAAAGTCATGAATCTAAGAGGGGCTCCGGTACAGCATGTAAATACTATCGCCATAGGTGGGAACAGAGCTGTAACCGATAATCAGGGCATGGCTTTTATTTGCTTCGAATCCACCCTTCCCGGAAGTCCGGTAAGTTTTAGCATAGATAAACCGAATTGGCAGGTTCTTTTCCCTTCGAACAGCTTGTTAATAAGTACCCAATACAACAGTAATAATATTCAGATTGTAGTGGCTGCAAAAGAAGGAGAAGAGCAGGAGGAGGGGTATCAACGCATGATACGTTCTTTTAAAGAGCTCTTAAAAAAACATGAAGAATCTACTTTTGGTAAACTACATCAAAGGTTCAATCAACACCTTACGGATAGTGTTTTGCAAAAGTTAAGCCCTCATTTTAATCAACTTAATAGGGCTGCTGCTGCCGCTCAAAAAAGAGACTCCTTTGCACTGACCCAAATACATCAGATATTACTTGAACTACAAAAAGTTCCACCTGATAGTCTACTAAGCCCCTACGATATTTATTGGAAAGGGCTTCAGGCCTATGAGGCAGGGGACAAAAGCCTAGCATTAAAATATTTTTACGAAAGTGCAAGAAAAAAAGATGCCAATGCACAGTATGCTCTTGGGCATCATTATTCAGGGATAGAAGACGAAGGGGATAAAGACTGTACACAAGCCATTGCCTGGTTAAATCAAAGTTTGCAACAAAAGCATGCAAAAGCAATGATATTGCTTGCAGTAATGCAGCATAATGAAATATGCTTACCATCAAATGAGGATATGGTATATCAACTACTCAAACAAGCTGCCGACCTCGGAGAACCTTCTGCACTGAATAATCTCGGCATTTACTTCCGTGACAAAAAAGCGTATGAGACAGCTTTTATCTACTTCGAAAGAGCTGCTATTCAGGAATATCCACCCGCCATTTACAATCTAGGCTGGATGTATAAAAAAGGTAAGGGCATTAAAAGGAACAGGAAGTATGGTGATTCGCTGGTTCGAAAAAGCCAAGAGTATGGATATACTCCCGGTGCCCGTGAATTTTAGAAACAACTAAATCATTTATAACCATGAGTTACCTAAGAAAGAGCGCTAAATGGCTCGCATTTTTATTGCTTTCCCCATTCATCTTTACCACCTCCTCTTGTGATACATGCGTTGGTGGAGTTCTTGCAGAGCTAGGTATTGAAATGCTGGCTAAAACTGCAACTACTATCGCCTTGGGAGACCCTTTTAGTCTTTCTACAATTATCGCTAATGCATTTGAAGCAGGTAAAGAGATTTCTGAACAATGTCTGGGAGATGCTGGGCCAAACAGGACCCGAATGACTGTAGAACGGTTGACTGGTTCAAATAATTGGTCCCCTGTTCCCATTTCAATTGGCAACGGCAATCAGAATCTAATGGGAGGCTTCGATACAAATATTCAAGATATCTTGGCTAATGACGACTTTGTATACGATGAAGAACTATCTTTTCAGGATACCGGTATATTTAGAATACAAAAAATAGTCGATTACTACGACGAAGTGCCTGAACATAACATGGTCGACAATGTAACTGATTTAGATTTTACCTACGGAAGGTCGAAGGACTTTTCTAACCTTCCTGATTACGATCCTTCCTATTTGTATATCGAAGTGAGAGAATCTTTTCCCGGACAACTCAGGCAATTTAAAGACGAGCCCACGGTAATTGTACACTGATGCATTACTGAAGAAGCCATCCTTTATTAACCATCCTCTATAATTCGCTGTGGATGGGAAAACCTGAACACTTGAAACCATGAAAACTGCTTGGTTATTATTTGTTGCAACAGCTATGATATTGCTCTATTTATCATGCCAAAAAGAAATACCGGAGCGCAGTTCAGTTAAGTCTGAAATAATTATTGAAATCGTACCCAATAGTAATGATTCAGGCGGAGACCCTGAAGGAAACTCAAACAGTGACAACAATGGCCCAACTTCCAATTTCATTACGGCAAGCTCCAGGGTAGCCTATATATCGGGTCGGCCATATATTTTATTATCAAACGGGAACAGCCAAAATGGATACAGTTTATCATTAGTTGATATTGAGAGTGAGCAAGTTTCAAAAATAGAAAGTGCTCCAAACCTACTCTATCCAGGTGAAATCAATCTTCATCGTGTGAACAATCAAACGCTGGGGATTGCTTACCGGAGTCGAGGGAGTAACAATACCGGCGAAGTCCTTTACAAAGAGTATCATAATAACTCACTATCAAATCCACTTATAATTGCCAATAATCCTGACCCGGGTTTTTTCCCAAGCCAAGTATCTCATACTTCAGGAGATCAATTCATCAGTTACTTTGATAAAACATGCGATAAGATATGGAGCACGCGGATACACACAACCAGCAACAATCTACAGTTTTTTAGCATCTCAAACTGCGGTACGGATTATAGTCAGGTGTTTTCTGTCATAAAAGGAAATAAGTTGTACCTTTTAGCTAAAGAAAATCAATCGTATCAACCACTTACCCTATTTGAGTTAGATGCCGGTAACGGGACTGTGGAACAGGCCCTGTTAGATTATACGGTTACTGCAAATTTGGATTTTCAGTCTAATAATTTAGGGCAACCAACTGCGCTATACCAAAAAGGTGATGCCATTTTACTAGGCCAACTTTCCGATAGTTCATGGGAATCATCATTTATAACCAGTGTTTCCGGCGCCACATCAGGGAGTCTTATATTCGATGTAGCTAACCGCCCCATTGTTCTACTCAAATCTGCGGAAAAATTACAGGCTTTCTTATTTGAATCCGGAAACTGGCAAACTATATATACTTTCGATACTAATCCATCATACCACCTTTCTTCAGCAGGACCTCCCAGTATTTTTCGGGAAGCCGGAAATAAGATCACCATATTTTTCACCGACGCTTCGGGAATTTATTATGATGAATTTTCGTATTGACGATGAAAAGCAGACAACTAAACTGGAGCACTTCAGTATTAAGTTATCCTAATCTAATCGCTTATATCTTCTTTTGTACTGTGGCTTTTGGATTTCCATTAGCCCTACCATGCCCTACCAAAGTTCAGTTTTTCGCTTTCAGAGTACTAATCGCTTTGTCGGCTGCAAGCGCAATATTCCTAATACTAAATAAAAACCTAAAGACCTCTTCCGGCAACCTTAAGATTGCTATCACAGCAATTATATTCTTGATAATCTATACATTAAACCCGAGACTTCTTGATCACTTCACAGATTGCCGGGAAAGTACATTCTCCTTTTCAGTCCAACTGAACAGCAATTTTAAGAGCGTAGCTAAAGGCTATCCTGGAATGCAAGGCCATGAAGTAAGTCTTTGGATCGAGAACACTTGGGTTTCTTCAGAATCAGATCATACAGGTGTAGCTTACTTTAAATCTCTCCCAGGGAGTTTTCAAGGACAAACAGTTCCTGTTAAATATAAACACAAGTATTGGGCTGCAATTGTCGATTCCATCAGACTCACTAGAAAAAGTAACATATTGAATATTCTTCCGCCAGCCTCCCTTCTCTATTCTGGTTTAGTTTTAAATGGGGAAAATGGAGTTCCGCTGCACAATGCCAAAGTTCAGATAGGAGGACAGGAGCATCTCACTGATTCTTCCGGGCAATTTACATTTAATATCCCAACGGAAGACTTTTTACCTTACCAAAACCTTTTCGTCTCAAAAAGTGGCTACAGATCCGAAAGAATTAATATTCATTTTCAGGCCTCTTCAGGAATAGAAATAGCCTTGTTCAAATTAGTGGAATAATGATATTCAACCTACTTGAACCAGCTAACTCCTGAAACAAACTATATTTAAATAAAGCTGGAATAGATTGGTAGGGATTTTGATTAGACCTAACTTCACAAAACCTCAATCCCCATTTCATCTCCCCTAAAGACGCATTCCCTTTCTTGCCGGTTGATAACAAAACGAAACCATGCAACGCTTCTTCATCATTTTCATCCTCCTGGCGCTGCCGTACGGGCTCTTACTCCTCTTTGTCCCGGAGTCCAATATATTTCCGCTGCACCTCCGCCAGTTCCCGGTATAGTTCAGCGTTTTCAGTTTGGAGTTTGGAATTAGAGATTTTAAGGTCTTCCATTTCTGTCAAGGATTGACGAAGCTCGTCGATGGCTTTTTGCATATTTTCTGATTGTTGCTGAAGGTTTTTTTGGGCATTCAGAAGCGCTTGGATTTGCTGCTGAAAGCTTGGGTCTGCACTGGAGATCGTGGTTTTGACTTCTTCTGCCTGCTCCGGAGGGTGTGCCTCCATGACGGCCTGTGTTGATTCCTCATTGAGCACTTCTTCTTCCTCCAAAAGTCTTTGTGGGACAGGAAGCTCCTCGGATTCATCCGGAGCCTCCACCTTAACAGGGCTCTGTTCGATCTTTGGTGGCATTGCTTTGGGTTCATCCATTGGGACTGGCCCGACAGGCTCTTCTGGCATCGGGGGAGTAAGCTCAGGCTGTGGGAGTTGCGCTGCTGACTGATGCATAGTGAGCTTCGCCTGTTGAACCTCTACCATACCTGGTATGGCATAAAGATCAGGGAATAAGGGCGCTTTATCCACCTCGCTGAGGGGTAGCAGGGCCATACCTTTTCCCATCTCGTCCTTAGGCTCCAGCCTGTAAAGTTTGTGGAAATTGCTTTCCTGGGTGCCTTCCAGATTTTGGAGCCTCGTGTTGCCCTGTGCTCCTATATCAATCATTACTTTTTTAAACTGTAGTTTTTGAATGCGCTGTTGAATAAAAATACGGCCGTCGGAAGTACCCGTGGGCAGCTTTCTTATTGCCTTGATGGCATCAAGATATTTATCGTGAGTCCGCTCAATCGCACAAGCCTGCTCTATTGAAGAAACGGAACGCTGCAGCGGTATGCCCTTCTTATTCGTCACTATACGGACAAGCGCATAAACGGTAGGAAAGGCTGCGAAGTCTTTAGGTGTTGCTTTGGACCGGGCAAGTAGCCTGATGAATTGCCCTGCTAAATATACGACCCCTTCGGCCCCTTTCATGCGGCCGGAAATGCGTTTAGGGTCATTGAGTTCCCGCTCTTCCTTGAAAAAAGGCGAGAGGATGAAGTCTGCTACTTTAGCGATAAATTCCGGGGCAAGAATGGTGTTCCTTAGTATCGGGTGGGCATCTGCGACTTCCAGAACAGCGTCAAGGAAAAGCTTAGGGGTTTTGACATTTGTCTGTTTCCGCAACATTTTATCTTCCAGGTAAGTCCACAAGCCGCCATCATCGGCAGCAAGGTGAATAGCCTCCCCGTACTGATTTCCCCTTATGTAGGCATTGACTACAACCTGAAGGTCATTTTCCTGCCACCGGTGTTCCTTATTTTTCTCATAAGCCCGGATTATAGCTTCCGATTCCCCGAGCTGGAAAAGGTAAAATAGTTTCTCTCCCGCATCGATAGGGGTTTGCAACTTAGCCCGGTAATATGCTTCGTGGCTGTAGTTTTCGCACAATTCCCAATACTCAACCGCATCAGCGTGATTGCCTGCAAAAGCATAAAGATGAGCAATACTGTTGTAGTAGGCGTCGCTTGTCCATTTAACAGCCGACATCCGATCTGCCAGTTGCTGAACGGTTTCTGCATCTGCGGTTTCCACCCAAGTGCCTGATAAATCAGCAAGCATGCGGAAGAAGTCTTCCTTCCAGGGCAGGCGGCCTCTGCAACTACGGTCATTAAACACTTCCTGCGCCTTGGTGATGTAGCGCAGTGCCTCATCTATGCTCACCCCACTGCCATTCATTATCTTCGCTATGAACCGGAGCGTGTTTACCTTTTCGGAGCCCCCTTCTTCCTGAGCCAATATTTTCTCCCATGCTTCTCCCATCAAATAAGCCCGGTTTGCTTCGTAGGAGAAGCTCCTGGAGTACTGAATGAGTATGTCACCCGCTTCTTCGAATTTGCGTTCAAATTCCAGTGCTTTGGCCATACAATAATCCTCTTCCTTTTTGTACTGAATGTCGGGCACCTGGGCGAATGCCTTTGCAGCATCCCGCAAACGGTCAGGGTCTTCAAACGCCAGTCCGTTTTCCTTTTCCTCATGGGCAATCTTTAGGAGACTTTCCAGGTCCGTATTATTGACCATTTCAATATTTCCTTCCTCCATGAAGCCCGCATGAATGGCACCAGCCCAGGCATCTTCAATGTCAGGCAGTTGGCTAATTTGCCTTAGCGGTTCCCAGAAAGCGGTGACGCCCTCTGTCGTATCAATGATGTAACAGTCTTCCTGGGCGCGCGTGATGGCTACGTACAGCTTGTTGAAGAAGAAGGAAATTTCAAATTGCTCGCTAGAGGAAAGCTCATCGTATTTCTTACGCCCGGTGAGCAGCGCGTTAAGCATCTGATCAGAATAAGTGTTAAGAAAATGCTGCCCAAATTTATAAATGGCTACAGCCGGGTACTCTGAACCTTTTGCCCTTGCTGAACTTTTTACGATAAACTCCTCTTCAAGCATTGCATCTTCTTCAATAAGTTGTTCTTCTTCTCCATCATTGCAGCTTACGAGGTAAACGACTCCTTTACCTAAGCGGGCGAAAAGGTCAGGCGCACTCTCATTAAGGGCGAACAGTTGGGGACGTGGAGACTTGCCCAGCCGCTTGGCCTCTTGCGGGCGGTTGAGGTCGGGGGTATTGAGGAAACGGCGACGAAAGTACTGCACCACATTAGCCAGATCTACAATGGGGCTGCTCGAACGGTAGTTGTAATTGAGCTCTGAGATTAAAGCGTCATGAGACAGCTCAAAATTGAGCTCCTCTTCCAGTTCTTTACCGAAAAGGCGTTTGAGCTTTTCGAGGCTAAAACCAGTAGGATTGACGGTTTGAAAGGGATCGCCGGCAAAAGAAATGGGTACTTGCGGCAGCCCGGAAAGGTCAAAATCGGAAAATCTGGACAACCGAATAATCAACTGTAGCTCTATACGCGTGAAGTCTTGCGCTTCATCGCATAAAATAACGGTGAGCTTTTCGGAAGGCGGGATAGACTGGTATCGGTTGAGCACATCGCGTACGAGATCGAGCTGATCCCAATATCCTTTTTTTCGGAGTTTGGAATAAAATGGCTTCCAGATTTTCTCGTAGACATCTTCAAATGTGCGCTTGTCGAGCCGTCCTTTGTCTTTTTTGAAGAGGTGCTCAAAGCGCTCAGCGTTTAGGGCTTCCTGTTCTGCTTTCTGCCCTTTGATAAAAGTGTAGATGACGTACCAGGCAATTTCGGCAGAGTATTGTTTTTTGATAGACTCATGCAGGTTACTTTCCTGATAGAGTTTGCGGAAACGCGCAAAATTCACAAATTGACCTTCCGGGAATTCCTCCGGGGCATCCACGAAGTTGTCTAGCAGGAACCGGCGAAAAGGAGAAAAGTACTGCTGAAGGTCTACCTTTTGGAGGTCCACATCACGGTATTGGGAATTGTAGGCCAGCTTGCTGCGGGTATCCTGCATGGCTTTTTTCAGGAGCTCCTCGTTTTCAGTGAGGAAAATAATCTTGTCTTCAAACCCGTAGACCTGCTGCCGGAAGATCACCTCCGCAATGAGATAGTATAACATTTCAGACTTGCCGCTGCCAGCCTGCCCGTTGATAAACTTGGGGAATTGGTAGTCTTTGAGCAATTCAAGCTGTTCTGGCGACAAGGCAAGGTTTGATTTGTTGTTGTACATCTGTACTGCCCGCCAGGAAGTGCGGTCTCTGAGCAGATTGGCAGGATAGGCGCGCACCGCACCCTTTGCAAAATCATTCTCCTGGTAGTTTTCCTTTGTTATGTCCCGAAGGGGGAGGAAATCAATTGCATCCTTTATTTTCCGTTGGCGCTGTTCTTCACTGAACTCCTGCCCGAGAATACCTCCATCGTGCACCAACATAAATTGTTCCACCTGCCCGCTCTTTTCATGAAGAAAAGCCTCATGTATAAGGTATACTTCCTGGTATTGGGAGATCACTAAATTCCGATGCCCCTCTACTTCAGCAACGGCTTCATGCCTGAGGCCATGATGGCCCGTTTGATGGTAAACCGCATCAAGGATCAGGAAGAAATCTCCAAGGTATTGTCCCCCGTATTCTGCCGAAAAAGTTACCCAGTTTTGAGTTTCATATATCCTAAATTCAGGTTCTATGCCAAAGCCATCTTCCTGAAACCAGTTCGTCAGCTCAAAAGGCGGCATAGCCTTGCCCAACCCGTTCTCCAATTGACGAATGTAGGCTGCCTTTGCACGTTCGATCTCTTCTTCCGGTAGCGGATGGCGTTTTTTATAAGTCCCTTCTTCTATTTCCGGAAGGATGTAATTGCGCCATCTCGGCTCGTATTTTGATTGTGGAATGTACTCGCGCAGGAAGTAGATTACGTGCTCTTTCTCACGATGCTCAAACTTGTACTCCTCTATCAGGACCCTCATGTTCATCCGTTGCCCCATAAACCTTTGTACGTAGAGACCAGCCCGGTCGTATACTTTCAGGGTTTTATTGGGCACGAATTTCCTTCTGGCTTTGAGGTGCTCTAACTTCCTCTCCACGATCCGGATGGTGGCGTTGTCTTCCTGTTGGAATTCGGTGTCGAATTGCTGGCAGTTATGAAAATACAGCATGGTAGAACGGATTGGTACAATGTCAGCAGTCAATATAGCAAAACCTTAGATATATCTGCATAGCTTACTGGTTTTTAACTGATATTTTTAGGGCGAAAGCTGCGTTACTAATAAGCTGTCTCTTATATTTGAAGGACAAACCAACCTTTATTCAAACTGGTTCAGAGCGTATCTGTTATGGGGCAAAACAAGAATATCAATGTATGGGAATGGGTACAGGAATTACGCGGGCTAAAATCCGCAATAAAACAGCGGCAATTATCAAGACAGGAAGCCATCAAAACAGCAGAGCATCTCCTGGAGCGATACCTTAGGCGCGGTGCTAAGCCCACAACCGATGTTTTGAATGCGCATCTGCAGCTTCATGAAACTAAAATGGGTATGGAAAAAACCATACAGCGCTACCGGGACCAGAATGGCACCCCTGTAAATACAACGACTTATAATGTGCTGTTATCTAAATCATCCTGCCTGGAGGAAGCTTTGCTTTTATTTGACGAAATGGCTACGCTTGGCATCTATCCGAATACTTATACGCTAAACGGACTGATTACTCTGAGCAAGTCCTTTAGTGAAGGGCTGCTAATCATGGACAACTTAAGCAGCTATGATATAAGCCCAAACATTCAGACTTATAATACGCTCCTGAGCAAAGCCAATACGAAAATAGAAAAGGAGAAAATCCTTGAGGAAATGTCCAACCGGAATATCCCCCGAAACCTGGTAACTTATAATACGCTTATTGGAAAAGCGGTTGACTATCCATCTGCAGCCGCTCTTTTCATGGAACTAAAATCCAGAAAACTAAGCCCCAAGATCAATACTATGGTCACTATGCTGAAAAAAGTAAACAACCGGACCGATCTTCAACACCTGCTCCGGCTTCAGGAAGAAGAAAACATTCAACCTAATCACGCGTGGCATACCAATTTACGCAAGGTAGAAAAGCGGATCTGACCCCAAAAAAAGCCCGCCCCAAAGGGCAGGCTTCCTCACAAAAACAAATTCATATTTTACCTACTTCCGCGGATGCTTAATCGCCGCCTGCGCTGCCGCCAATCTGGCGATAGGCACGCGGAACGGGGAACAGCTCACGTAATCCAGCCCGATGCGGTGGCAGAAAGCTACCGACTGTGGCTCACCGCCGTGCTCGCCGCAGATACCGGTCTTGAGGCCAGGGCGCTGGGCACGGCCACGCTCAACGGCCAACCGCACAAGCTCGCCTACGCCGCGGCGGTCGAGGACCTGGAAGGGGTCGTTGACGAGGATGCCTTTTTCGAGGTAGATCGGCAGGAAGCCGCCGATGTCGTCCCGGCTGAAGCCAAAGCTCATCTGTGTCAGGTCATTGGTGCCGAAGCTGAAGAACTGGGCGATTTCTGCCATCGGCCCACTGCGCAGGGCAGCACGTGGCGTTTCGATCATCGTACCGAAGAGGTATGGGATTTCGTCTACGCCCATGGAGGCGCATACTTTCCCGTAGATCGCTTTGACAATCTTTTCCTGATCTTGCAGCTCATTGCGGGAACAAGTGACTGGGATCATGATCTCGGGCAGGGCCTGCCGGCCTTCCATATTCAGCTCGGCAGCAGCCTCCAGGATGGCCTGGACCTGAGTCTCTGTAATTTCAGGGTAACTGATGCCCAGGCGCACGCCACGGTGCCCCAACATTGGGTTGTTCTCGTGGAGGGCAAGAACGCGTTTTTCCAGAATACTGACGTCAACGGCGAGCTCTTCTGCCAGTTCTTCCAGGCGCTGCCGGTCGTGCGGCACGAACTCGTGCAGCGGCGGGTCGAGCAGGCGGATGGTGACCGGCTTGCCATTCATGACAGCAAGGGTTTTCTTGATGTCGCTCTTGATGTAACTGAACAGCTCCTTCAGGGCAGCCCGGCGTTCCTTGCGGTTAGCGCTGAGGATCATCTTGCGCAGGAGGTAGAGGGGCTTTTCACTGCCCTTGCCATAGAACATATGCTCGGTGCGGAACAAGCCCACGCCTTCAGCGCCAAAGCGCAGGGCATTGGCTGCATCGGCAGGAGACTCTGCATTGGCACGCACGCCCAGGACTTTGGTCTCGTCCACCAGTTCCATCAGGGTTTGGTAGGCTTCGTTGTCGGCCAGGTCAACATCCACAACGGGCATGCTGCCGAGGTAGACTTTACCTGTAGCGCCGTTGAGGCTGATGTAGTCGCCTTCTTTCACCTTTGTTCCGTCAGGGGTAGTGAAATACCCTTCGGCTTCATTAATATCGAGGTCATTGCAGCCAACGATACAGCACTTGCCCCAGCCTCGGGTAACGAGGGCTGCGTGGGAGGTCATACCGCCCTTTGCGGTCAGCACGGCAGCAGCGTGGTACATACCGTCTACGTCCTCCGGTGAGGTCTCTTCACGCACCAGGATGACGTTCTCGCCGGCTTGTTTGAGCTCGACTGCCCTTTCAGAAGAGAAGACTGCTTTGCCCATAGCGCCACCCGGGCCAGCAGGCAGGCCTTTGGCGATAGGGGTGGCCGCCCGCTCCGCCATCGCATCGAGGCGTGGCAACAGGAGTTCGGTCAATTGATTGGGGTTGACCCGCATGAGGGCGGTCGGCCCGTCGATCATGCCTTCCTGATACATCTCGGCAGCCATGCGGACAGCGGCGGTGCCGTTGCGCTTTCCGTTACGGGTCTGAAGGATGTAGAGCTTGCCCTTTTCAATCGTGAACTCCAGGTCCTGCATGTCTTTGTAGTGGGCCTCAAGTTGCTGCTGATAATTATTGAGCTGTGCATAGATCTCGGGCATCACTTCCTCGAGCGTCTGCAGGTTTTCGCTTTGCGTATTTTTGGAGGCTTCGTTGATTGGCTGTGGGGTACGGATACCGGCTACGACGTCTTCACCCTGTGCATTGAACAGGAATTCACCGTAAAATTTATGTTCACCCGTACCAGGGTTGCGGGTGAAGGCGACGCCGGTGGCACAGTCTTTTCCCATGTTGCCAAACACCATAGCCTGTACGTTCACAGCTGTGCCCCACTCGTCGGGCAAGCCTTCGATACGGCGGTATTCCCTGGCGCGCTTGCCATTCCAGCTATCGAAAACAGCGCCGATGCCTCCCCAGAGTTGTGCCATGGGGTCTTCCGGGAAAGGCTCCCCGATCTCGCGCTTCACGATGGCTTTAAAGTCGGTGACGATCTGCCGCAGGTCGGCTTCCGTAAGCTCGGTATCCAGTTGGAAACCACGAGCTTTTTTGATGCTTTCCAGGTGTTCATCCAACAATTTGCGGATGCCTTTGCCTTGTACAGGCGGAATGCCCGCTGCCTTTTCCATTACTACATCTGCGTACATCATGATGAGGCGGCGGTAGGCATCGAAAGCGAAGCGGGGATCGTTCGTCTGAGCGATGAGCCCCTGCACGGTTTCGTCGTTCAGCCCCAGGTTAAGCACGGTGTCCATCATGCCAGGCATCGACTGCCGGGCGCCGGAGCGGACGGACAAAAGGAGCGGATTATTGACGTTGCCGTACGTTTTGCCGGTGAGTTCTTCGATGCGCTCCAGCGCAGCCATCACTTCATCTTCCAGTTTGGCTGGAAAATGGCGGCCTGCTTCGTAGTAGGCATTGCAGGTATCTGTGGTTATGGTGAAGCCGGGAGGAACAGGGAGTTGAAGTTCCGGGTGCCCGGCCATTTCTGCGAGGTTGGCCCCTTTGCCGCCAAGGAGGTTTTTCATTTCCTGGCTTCCATCGGCCCAGCCGCCACCAAAACGGTAGACGAGCTGCTGGTCCATGTTGATTTGTTTTGTCATGACGATTCGTTTTGATCCCTGAGCAAAAAAATATTTCCTGCAAACAATTGCTCCAGGTATAAAAAAGTAATGTTCAAGTTAAAGCTATAGGAAAGATGACAGGCAGAAAAGGACGGTTGTCATCCCGGGAGGTGAGAAATGGCAGTACCTCAGTTAGCCTGCAAGAATTCGCTTATCAGCTCAAAGTATTTTTCCTTATTGCCACGAATCAGATCATGGCCGCTATGTTCCACTATTTCTACTCTGGAGTTGGGAAGGAGATTTAAGTATTCCTTCGTAAATCCCCATTTTTGATTATCACATTGGCCTCTTATAATCAGAGCCGGAGTTTGGATTTCCCTCATTTGCCCCTTCTTGTTTTCTACCTCACTGAAACTTTTTACAGTCATTATATGAGCATAATAACCACCCCCACCTTCATATTCTTCAGCCTCTTCCATTTTGCAATTTGTTGACTTGTTCAATTCTTCATTTAAAAAGGTGAAAAAGTCATCTGCTTCTTTATCTGTAGCTAGTTTTGTTTTAAACAAATAGGCCCACTTTAAAATCAGCCTGCTTCTTAAGTTATATGCCTTTTGATTGCCTTTTTTATTCGAATATTCAGGTGCTTTCAGCTTTAGATGTTCAGGAGGTAGCACCTTCATTAGGGATCTGTCAATCGGTAAAATTGGTCCGGGCCCTGTCAGGATCAGTTTTTCAACCCGACCAGGATGATCCTGCAAATACTGAGTGGCTAGCATGCTACCCCAGGAATGACCTATAATGATTACTTTTTCCGCTCCTATTTCACCTATAATCTCTTCAAGATCATTTTTATGCCTGCTGACAGAATACTCCGCAATGTTTTCCAACCTTTTTGAATGCCCGCTCCCGATTTGGTCATAAAAATAAAGATCATGCCCAGAGGAAGACAAGGGTTCTAATGTACTTATAACTTGATCACTTACTTTCCCGCCTGGCCCACCATGAAGGTAGATAATTGGATTTTTCTTTTCCTTTAGCCTGCTTTCTATTTTTGTGTACCCAATTTTAGATCCTGTATTTAGTTCCCAGTACCTGGTTCCTTTTCTCACTTCAAAGGGTTGTACGGCATAGGTTCTCGGAAAAAACAGAATAAAAGAAACCACCACAACTGCAATCAGGAGCCCCCATATTATTACCCGTTTAATCATAATGAACTTCGTTTGCTTTTATAGCCTGTGTTTGAAATGGGTTAGCCACGAGAGTCTGGGCGCAGGTTAGTATTCAAACTCATAGCTAATCAACAGAGGTTTTTCCCGAAAAAGCATTCTGCGGTGCTAATGGGAGCCCACCGAAAAGAAGATAATTTTATCTGCCGACTACATGCTAAGTAAAAAAATTGAAATAAGCTCCCGCCCAAAAGTCTCGCAACTTTAAGCGCGAATCCGAATCTTAGCGTAACCGGTAAAACAAAACAAGAAAAAAGGCAGGACTGTACAGCTTAGAAAAAAGGATTGCTTTTAAAAACGAAATGCTGTAAACCAGTACCTTGAGTAACCATTTTATTGCATTTGTTTACGCAATTACTCTGAAGCCCTTTGTTTACAGCATTCTTAGTAGCTCCACCAGGACTCGAACCTGGATCTTAGGTTCCGGAAACCTACATACTATCCCTTGTACTATGGAGCCAACCTTAAAAATCATGTCGCTTCCTTTCGGAGCGGCTGCAAATATAAGAAAGCAGATTACAAAACACAAACTCCATCTTTAAAATTCCATCTGGCATAACATTTTTGTGCTGGGGCGTTTAATTAGGTAAAAATACCTGTATGAGAACCCTGCTTTTGATTGGTTTTTTGGCTTTTGTTGTTCAACTGAACGCTCAGTTGGGGCTTTCCGGCAGCGCCCGGTTTAATGACGCGCCGGACTGGGCCTACCCGGCTTCTGTTGCCGGGCAGACAAACCCGCTTGGCAATGGCTGGGCTGTAGGCGTCGACTATTGGATCCCGCTCGGGCAGACCCGCATCGATTTGCTGCCGGAGCTGAACTTCGGGCGGTCAGAGCAAACGCTTGATATTCTTGGCAATCCGCATGAGTTTGCTCAAAATGCCTTTAGCTTGTTTCTGAACACCAACTTTTACGTGTTGGACCTGGAGGGGGACTGCGACTGCCCCACTTTCTCCAAGTCGGGCGATTTCTTTCAAAAAGGCTTCTTCCTTCAGGTCTCCCCCGGGGTTTCCTACTTTCAGCACACCATCCAAACCCGGGAATCTGCTGCGGTGGATATTGAAGACGAGGCATTCGCTTTCAGTATCGGAGCAGGTGCAGGGCTTGATATTGGGCTGTCAGATTTCCTTACCCTTACCCCAATGGCTGGCTTCCGCTATTATTTCCCTTCTGAATGGGCAGGGCTTGAAGAAATATTCCTTACCGCTGAACCTGACCCGCTTTTCGAAACCGAAAGCGCAGTACGTCAATTTTGGGCCGGGTTACGGCTGGGCATCCGCTTCGATCAGCGGTAGCTTCCGGCGCTTAGCTTTTTGGTGGAATAAGGGCGTACGCTCGGAGGCGATATAAACGGTATTTGGTCCTGTGAAGTCTACTGCCTCGTACTGCGTGGGCATCAGGCAACGGGCGCCCCGCCTGCGCTGCATCTGCCCGCTGAGGAAGTCTGTCCCTTCAAAGTCCCGGAAGAGGAATAGATCGGCGGGGGTAAGCGGGAAGAAGCCCAGGAACATTTTAAAGCGGTAAGCCAGCAAGACCACCGTTTGCCCATCCTTACTGATGGCTGCTGCGGTCACTACCCTTTTGGGCAATTCCAGTTGCCCCCGCAGATTGGCAGTATAAGTGCCCGGGCGTGCAGGCAGGCTGTAGTGTTTGGTGATGAACCTTTGCTCCGACTTGTCTTTGGAAAAGAGGTGCAGGCTGTCCTGATGGTAAAAGAAGCCTTCCAAATCGAATTGCCACTCTGCTTTGGGCGGTGGGAAAGCCTCCTGATCCGGATACGTGAACCGAATACTGTCCACCTGCCCGTCTTTAGATAAAATGTAGATGCATAAATCCTGCCGCCGGTTCGCATTATTGCCAAAGTCACCAATGAAGATACGCCCATCCGGTGCCGCAGTCAGGTCCTCCCAGTCCCGGTTTAGGCTGCCAGGTACTTCATAGGTTTCCAGCAGCTCCCCTCCCCCATCGGTCCGGTATAATGCCGGGGCATTTCCACTGTCATTAAGCCACCAAAGGCTGTCGGCACTTGCAAAGTAGGCACCGGACGTCTCGGTAACTTCCTTCGGCAATTTAAATTTTTTATTGCTCAGAAAATTTTGACTGAGTAAAATTGAACTGCAAAACAGTAACAAGACAATGAAGGTTATCCGCATAAGAGTTGCTTTTTTAGGTGCTAAAGGTACGATTGTGGGCATGTATGGTGGTATTGAATGGATTTTTTGACCACAGGTTGGACTAATTGCGCAGATTTTCACTGATTTCCGGGAAGGTCTTCCAGCGGGGCGGGCCTCGTTGGGCAGATCAGCGACATCAGTCAGATCAGCGGCATCAGTGTACTAATTGCCGGGCGCGGAGGGTGGGAACACAGATTGGACTGATTTGCGCAGATTTCCACTGATTCCCGGGCGGGCCTTCCAGCGGGGCGGGTCCAGCAAAGGAGATCAGTACCATCGGTCAGATCAGCGTTCACATAAGTGTACTAATTGCCGGGCGCGGAGGGTGGGAACACAGATTGGACTGATTGCGCAGATTTCCACTGATTCCCGGGAAGGCCCTCCAGCGGGCCGGGCCTCGAAAAGCAGATCAGCGTTCATCAGCGTACTCTTATCGTGCGTGGACCCTCTGCCCAATTTCGTAAGCCAATCCCACACAACCATCTCAAAAACAAACACTTACATACAAAATTCCCCTTTAACAAACCGTAGCACTCCACCGTTTTTAATTCGCAAATGGCCCCTGCCCCCTTTACATTTGAAATCCTTAGCTTTTTAAAAACCAATACAAAGAATCCATACAAGCCCCGCCCGGCACGGCCGATGCGTGTTGGCTTGTTTTTTTTAAGCACCAAATCAATATGTCAGCAATCAATAAATACAGCAGGGAATTAACCCAGGACGACACCCGCCCGGGCGCTCAGGCGATGCTCTATGCGCTTGGGCTCACCGAGGAAGACCTCCAAAAAGCACAAGTGGGCATTGCCAGTACCGGCTGGGAAGGCAACCCCTGCAACATGCACCTCAACGACCTCGCTGCCGAAATCAAAGGCGGGGTAAAGGCAGAAGGACTGCTGGGGCTGATTTTCCATACGATTGGGGTGAGCGATGGCATGTCTATGGGCACCGATGGCATGCGGTTTTCCCTGCCTTCCCGCGATATTATTGCCGACTCCATTGAAACGGTGGCGTCTGCGCAGTGGTATGATGCGATCGTGCCGGTGGTGGGCTGCGATAAGAATATGCCGGGCGCTATGATGGCGCTTGCCCGCCTGAACCGGCCCGGGCTTATCGTGTACGGCGGAACGATTGCACCGGGCTGCCACAAAGACCAGAAACTGGACATCGTCTCTGCCTTCGAAGCCTACGGGCAACGGATTGCCGGGACGATTGAGGAAACGGATTTCAAAGCGGTTATCAAGAATGCCTGTCCGGGACCGGGCGCCTGCGGGGGCATGTACACCGCTAATACTATGGCTTCTGCAATTGAGGCCATGGGCATGAGCCTGCCCTTCAACTCCAGCATCCCGGCGGAAAGCATGGAAAAGCAGGCAGAGTGCCATAAAGTGGGCGCTGCGGTCCACCACCTGCTGCGGGAGGACATTAAGCCGCGCGACATCATGACCCGAAAGGCTTTTGAAAATGCGGTTACGGTGATCACTGCCCTTGGCGGATCCACCAATGCCGTGCTGCACATGATTGCGATCGCCCGGGCTGCGGAGGTGGAATTCTCTATTGATGACTTTCAGAAAATTGGCGACCGAACGCCATTTATTGCGGACCTGAAGCCCAGCGGTCAATACGTGATGCAAGACCTCTACGAAGTAGGCGGTGTGCCGGGCGTAATGAAACTGCTGCTGGAAGAAGGATACCTCCACGGCGATTGCATGACCGTCACCGGAAAAACCATTGCAGAAAACCTGAGCGCCATTGAAGGGCTGAAGGAAGGACAAGAGGTGATCCGTCCGGTATCCAACCCTATCAAGCCTACGGGCCATATCCGCATCCTTTACGGCAACCTGGCAGAACAGGGCGCTGTCGCCAAAATCACCGGCAAGGAAGGCGAATACTTCAAAGGCACAGCCAAGGTCTTCAACAGCGAAGTGGAAGCCAACGAGGCCATCAGCAATAAGAAAATCAAAGCCGGAGACGTAGTGGTTATCCGCTACTGTGGCCCCAAAGGCGCGCCGGGCATGCCCGAAATGCTAAAGCCTACCTCTGCCATAATGGGCGAAGGGCTGGGCAAAGAAGTGGCCCTGATTACCGATGGGCGGTTCTCAGGTGGGACCCACGGCTTCGTAGTAGGGCACATCACGCCCGAGGCACAAGCCGGTGGCCTCATCGGGCTGCTGCAGGATGGCGACACCATCATCATTGATGCCGTCAACAACACGCTCCAGGCAGACCTTAGCGAAGCTGAAATTGAAAAACGCCGGTCCGGATGGCAGGAACCACCGCTGCGGGCCACCACCGGCATTTTGCGCAAGTACGCCAAAACGGTCACCTCTGCCAGCGAAGGCTGTGTGACCGACCAACTGTAGCCTGCAAGCTACTTCTCAGTACCATGAAAATCGACCATGTATGAAACAGCAAGTGACCTCCACTGAAACCCTTGAAGGGCCACCAAAGACTGAACGCCTGTCCGGCGCAGAAGCCATCCTGCGCTGCCTGATTGAAGAACAGGTAGACACTATTTTCGGGTATCCCGGCGGGGCCATTATGCCAGTCTACGATGCGCTTTACCATTACGATAAGCAGCTGCGCCATATCCTGCCCCGGCACGAACAGGGCGCCATCCACGCTGCAGAGGGCTACGCACGGGTCACCCGCCGCACGGGGGTCTGCATGGCTACGTCCGGCCCCGGGGCTGCCAACCTCGTCACCGGGCTGGCAGATGCGCTGCTGGACTCCGTGCCGCTTGTCTGCATTACGGGGCAGGTCTACTACCACTTGCTGGGCAGCGATGCCTTTCAGGAGACCGATGTGATCAACTGTACCATGCCGGTTACGAAGTGGAATTATCAGATCACGTCTGCCAGGGAAATCCCGGAAGTGTTTGCCAAGGCTTTCTATGTCGCCAATACCGGCCGGCCGGGCCCTGTGGTCATTGACATCACCAAGAATGCGCAGATCGAAATGCTCGATTTCCGCTACGAAAAACAGGGGCCAATCCGCTCCTACAAGCCTAAACCCAAACCTTCCACTTCCGCTTTGACCGCTGCCGCAGCACTGATTAATGCCGCTGAGCGCCCGCTGATTTTGGCAGGCCACGGTATTCAGATCGCGCACGGGCAAGAGGCCTTCCGGCAGTTTGTGGAAAAATCGGGCATCCCGCTGGCGTGCACCATCCACGGGCTGAGCAGCATCCCCAACAGCCACCCCCTACATATGGGTATGCTGGGCATGCATGGCAATTATGCGCCCAATGTGATGCAAAACCGCTGCGATGTGCTTATCGCAATCGGGATGCGCTTCGACGACCGGGTGACAGGCAACCTGGAAAAATATGCCAAACAGGCCAAAGTCATCCACATCGAAATCGACCCTTCGGAGATCAACAAAAATGTGCCGGCGGATGTCCCCGTGCTCGCTGACGCAAAGGAAGCACTGGAGAAACTGCTCCCCATGATCAAAGAGAAACAGTACCCCGAGTGGATTGCCCGGTTTAAGGAAATGGACGCGGAAGAAGAGGAAAAAGTAATCCGGCACGATATGTCCCCTTCGGAAGACGGACAAATCCGGATGGGCATGGTAGTACGCGAAGTCTCCCGCCAAACCAAAGGACAGGCCGTGGTGGCTACCGATGTCGGTCAGCATCAGATGATCGCTGCCCGCTACTACGATTATGAATCGACCAACCAATGGGTCAGCTCCGGAGGGGCAGGTACCATGGGCTATGGCCTGCCTGCGGCATTCGGGGCCAAACTGGCGCAACCGGAACGAGAGGTTGTGGCTTTCATCGGCGACGGGGGCTTCCAAATGACCATTCAGGAACTCGGGCTTTGCGCCCAGATGGATACAGCAGTGAAAATTGTACTGCTCGACAACAACTTCCTGGGCATGGTGCGGCAGTGGCAGGAACTCTTCTTTGACCGCCGTTACTCTTCCGTGGAGCTGCAAAACCCGGACTTCGTAAAAATTGCGGAAGGCTTTGGTGTGCCCGGCAAAACCATTTCCGACCCCGCTGAACTTTCTGAGTCCATCGCAGAAATGCTGGCGCATGACGGACCTTACCTGCTGCATGTGCGGGTGGAGAAAGAGACCAACACCTTCCCCATGGTGCCTTCCGGTGCTGCTGTGGACGAAATTGTACTGGAACCACAGCCCAAAGCCTAATCTCATGAACCGGCCCGGCCCATCAAAGCCAGGTCTACACCCAAATCACAATGGAAAAGCAACAATTCACCATAACGGTTTTCACGGAGAACTACAGCGGCCTGATGTCACGGGTGGTTTCCGTCTTCAGCCGCCGCCATATCAATATCGAGAGCCTTACCACCAGCCAGTCTTCCCAGCCGGACATCCACCGTTTCACCATCGTGGTGCAGGTTACGGAAGAAATGGTCAGGAAGCTCGTCGCCCAGCTAGAAAAGCAGGTAGATGTCCTCAAGGCCTTTTATTACACTTCCGAGGAGGTCGTCTACCAGGAAATCGCCCTCTACAAGGTGCCCACCCATGTTTTTAGCAACAGCGAAAATGTAGAACACCTGATCCGCAAGCACAATGCCCGTGTACTGGTGATTGAGCCGGAGTTTATCGTCCTCGAAAAGACAGGCCATGAGCACGAGACTACCGCTTTCTTCCATGAGCTGGAAAAAATCGGGATCTATGAGTTCGTACGCTCCGGCCGGGTGGCTATTGTTAAGCCTATGGAACGGTTGAACCGGTATTTAAAGGAGTTAGAAACAGAACAAACCAATTAATCCTCCAAAATCCCCTCCCGCTTAGCATCCTCCGTGTAGCCGTGTAGCTGTACCGGTGACTTTTTCCGGTTGACCCGCAGCCGCATGTTCAGAAACTCGACAAAGAGCGAGAAGGTGATTGAGAAGTAGAGGTAACCTTTTGGTATAGTGCCCACTTCTGAACCAGCGATTGAAAGATGCGCCAAATGTGCGCCCTCCGCAATCAGCATAAAGCCAATCAGGATCAGGAAGGCCATCCCCAGCATTTGGATGGTCGGGTTTTTGTTGACGAAATTGGCCACCGGATTGGCAAACAGCATCATGATCACCACAGAAACCACTACGGCAATAATCATAATGATCAATGCCCCGGTCACTCCATTCGTCATGCCTACCGCAGTCAGGATGGAATCGAAGGAGAATACGATGTTGATAAGGGTGATTTGAATGATCACATTCGTCAGGGAGGCCTTGCCTTTCGGCGTCTCATCGTGTGGGTCTTCCTCTTCGAGCTTATGGCGGATCTCCGTGGTGCTTTTGTACAGCAAAAACAGCCCGCCTATGATGAGAATGATGCTCTGCCCGGAAAAACCGCCGTGCATCCAGGAAGTATGGACTTCAAACCAGGGCTCTTCCATAGCCACCAGGATGGACACCCCAAACAACAGCACAATACGCAGCACCATCGCCAGAATCAGACCAATATTGGTGGCTTTGGGGCGCTCCTCTTCGGGCAGCTTGCCGGAAGCGATAGAGATGAAAATGATATTGTCAATTCCCAGTACAATTTCCAGGAAAGTAAGGGTCAGCAGGCTCATCCAAACGGCTCCGCTGGCAAAATCGGGCATAATGAAATCCATGGTGCTTCAGTTTTTCTGACCGCAAGTTTACGAAAATCCCGCTTAGCTATGGGGCTGCCCCTGTTTTCATTTTTTACCTTTACAAAAAAAGCGACGACATGAAGTACCGCCGCCTGCGAAATGAGGAGCTGAAGGAACTCGAAAAGGAATTCATCAACTTCCTGGCTGCCAATCAGGTAACCGCCGATGAATGGGAAAAAATCAAAGGGGAGGATAACGATAAAGCCGACCGCCTGATCGAAATCTTCAGCGATATGGTCTTCGACAAGGTGCTGGAGGATGTGGAGTACCTGGAGCATAAAACACCGCACGACCTCAAGGCTTTCCGCTTCGGTGAGGAACAGGCCGAGATGAACGGGCTGAAAATTGAGGGCGAATCCTCCGTTGACCTTACCCAACAGCAAAGCCCGCAGCAAATGCAGGAGCAGCTGAAGTTAACCGGCGCCAAGCTCAAGCTCTACACTGCCGAGAAGAAATACGCCGAATCCCGAAAAATGGAAATCTTCCACCTAATGGAAGGCGGGGCCCTCATCTCCCGGGACGGGGCCTTGTTTAAATCTTTGGAATCCCTAAAAGCTTAAGCCTTATGCGCCTCCTTGCCTTTGCCTGCCTGCTACTGCTTTCCACCTTCGTCCGGGCGCAAGATGCCCTGAATGTCAGCCTTTTCGGCCAATACAATCCTGGTGACGGGCGGGCTTCAGGCTCCTGGAGCTATGTGGGGGCAGATGGCACTGAATACGCCCTGTTGGGTGCACAGACCGGCACCGCTGTCGTCGAAATCGGTACCGATGGCAGCCTCACGGAACGTGCATTCATATCCGGCCCGCCTTCCAACTGGCGGGAGATCACCGTGGTCGGGGACCATGCTTATGTCGTCACGGAGGGCAATGCCAATCCCCATCCCGGCATGCAGGTCATTGACCTTAGCGGATTGCCACAGGATGCAGCCTTGGTGGCAACTTACAATGCTCCGTTTAACCGGGGGCACATCATTCAAAAGGACATTTTTCAGGAACAGCCCTATGTGTTTGTCTGCGGGACCACCACCACCTCCGGAGTGCACATTATTGATGTCTCAGACCCGGCCAATCCTCAGCAGGTGGGGCTTTATCAGCCGGGCTATTACATCCACGACTGCCATGTGAGGGGCGATATCCTCTTCGCAGCAGCCTTTTATGAAGGTACGATGGATATTTTGGATATTTCCGACCCCGCCAATCCGGTCCTGCTCAACCGAATGCCCTACCCGGGTGGCAATACCCATAGCATGACGACCACGCTGGATATGAATTACCTTTTCCTGTGCGATGAACAGGACGGGCTGGTTGCCCGGATGTTCGACATCACCGACCTGAACGAGCCCGTACAAGTCGCTACCTACACCGCCAATCTCCAAAGCCTGGTCCACAATCCGTACATACGTGGCGACTTCATGTTTATCACCCACAACACCGAGGGGCTGCGCGTGCTCGATATTGCAGACCCGGAAGTGCCGGTGGAAGTGGGCTATTACGACACTTACGCCGGGCCAAGCGGTGGCTTCAGCGGGCTTTGGTCCGCCTGCCCTTACCTGCCTTCCGGCAAAATCCTGGGCGGCAACCGGGAGGACGGGCTGTACGTTTGGGAATTCAACAACACCCGGGCCAATCGGTACTACGGGCAAGTCATCGACAGTCTGAGCGGCGCACCCCTTGTCAATGCCGTCATCACGGCCCCTGAAATACCAGGGTTCGCACTGACCACGGATTTTGATGGCGCCTTTGCGTCCGGCACCTTGTCCAACAGCATCACCCTGCAGGTCACCCGGAGCGGCTATATAACCAAAACCATCGAAGTGGATATCGAGCCCGGCGCCGGCACGGAATTCACGGTAGCGCTTAGCCCCATCAGCACTGCTGCCCAAAGCCAACAGAAAAAATACCAGATCCGTGCCTACCCGGTACCCGCCACAACGCAAATCACCATCGACCTTCCGGATTTGCCGAAAGGCGCTACTGCTGCGCTGCTGTCTGCCGAAGGGAAAGCCCTGAAAACCTGGCCTGCCTTACCGGAAAATCAACTGCGTATTGAACGGATCGGTATTCCGGCCGGGGCATACGTTTTTGCCGTATACGCTTTCAAAGGGGGGATATTGGCCTCTGCACCTGTCATCTTTAAGTAATCCGGGGGCACTGCAGCGCCGATTTGGTATTGCTCACCGGCAGCTTTTTGCGCCTAAGTTTTATGCAGAGACCTCTTTTTTTAGCCGCCAGTACTTAAAACAAAGCCAAACCAAATACCCCAGCAGCCCGAACGTAACAACAGGCCAGACCAGCACAAAAAGCAACGCATTCACCTCAAAATAAGATAAGCCCGTGCCGTTAGCCACATTGATGATAAAATCAGTGCAGTAAACATACGCTCTGATGATCCATTCCATACAGCTACTCATACCGAAGTGATTTAATTTTCTGCCGCATCCGGACCACGCCAATCAAAAGCAGCAATAGCACCAACGGCCACCCCACACCAAGCAATAAAACATTCGAAAGTCCATAGGCCCCGGTGCCAGCCAGCACCCGGATAATGCCCAAGTAAGCTTCTTTCAGCCAATCCGGAGGTGGAGGCTCAACATGGTGGCGGAGGCAGTATTCAGTTTCATCGTGGCAACGCCAGGTACAACGGTCCGGATCACCTTCAGATGGGTTAATAGCGGGAATGGAAGCGCCATAGGTAACGCCGCCTTTGTACTCGTAAGCAACAGGCTGCCGCCAACGGATAAACTCGTTGACCGCAACCATAATCAAGTAGGGCAACAGCAATAAAAACAGGTATTTCACTCGGGATGACATACCTTACTCCTCCCCTTCCAGCAAATCCGGGCGACGGGCACGGGTGCGCTCTACCGCCTTGTCCATGCGCCATTCTTCTATCTTTTTGAAATTGCCGGACTTTAGGATTTCCGGTACTTTCCACCCCCGAAACTCTTCCGGCCGGGTATAGACGGGTGGAGCCAGAAGGTTGTCCTGAAAAGAGTCGAACAAGGCTGAAGTTTCATCATTCAACACACCCGGCAACAGGCGGCCAATAGAATCTACCAGCACCGCTGCGGGCAACTCGCCACCCGAAAGCACGAAGTCGCCAATGGAAATCTCCATCGTCACAAAATGCTCCCTTATCCGCTCGTCAATGCCTTTGTAATGCCCGCAGATGATCATCAGGTTTTCCTTTAGAGAAAGGCGGTTGGACAGGCCCTGATGCAGGCGCTCCCCGTCAGGCGTCATGTAGATGATCTCGTCATAGGCCCGTTCGGACTGCAGGCCCTCAATGCAGTTGACCAGGGGCTCCAGCATCATCACCATACCTGCGCCGCCACCGTATTGGTAATCGTCAACCTGCCGGTGCTTGCCGATGCCGTATTCCCGCAGGTTTTGCAAGTGTACCTCCAGCAAGCCTTTGTCCTGCGCCCGCTGCATGATAGAATGGCTGAGCGGGCTTTCCAGGAGCTCCGGCAATACGGTGATGATGTCGATGCGCATGATCCCTTTTTTCTGCAAATGTAGCAATTCAGACGGAAGTCCGCCCTACCAAAAGCAGTCCTGATAATCGGTCAGCATATGAAATAACAGCCCGGTCGCTACAATTCGCGTTTTGGGCCAGAACAGCAGCAAAACATAGACGCCGATAGCCGGATAGGAATGCAGCGGATGGAAGCCTATACTGCACCGCCCCGGGTCAAAAATCGGATCAGCCAGCAGGTGGTCCAGGTCTACGAGCATAGTAGCAACCATGATCAGCCAGGCCCGCTGCCATCGGGGACGGAAAAACAGGTAAGCCAACAGGCCAGGGGCCAGAAAGTGCAGGCTATAGTGGACCAGGGGTTGAAGCAATGCCATTTCCAAGCAATTTTGCGGTGCTGCAAAACACAACAGGCACTCCCGGCTATCCCGGAAGCACCTGTTGGTCTTTTCTTATACGGAAGGGGCAGCTTACTGGATTTCCAGCAATTCCACTTCAAAAATCAGGGTTTCGTAAGGGCCAATCTTTCCGCCGGCCCCGCGTGGGCCGTAAGCCAGATCAGATGGAATGTACAATTTCCACTTAGAGCCCTGAGGCATCAGCTGCAGCGCTTCGGTCCAGCCTTTGATGACCTGATTCACCCCGAATGTAGTAGGCTCGCCACGCTCTACCGAGCTGTCAAAGACGGTACCATCAGTTAGTGTGCCATGGTAGTGGACCGTCACTTTGCTGGTTTCGCCCGGCTTAGGGCCACTGCCTTCCTTGATTACTTCGTATTGCAAGCCACTGTCCGTAACCTTTACTTCTTCGCGCTTGGCATTCTCTGCCAGGAAAGCTTTGCCGGCTTCGATGGCATCTGCGTGCTTCGCCTGCTGCTTTTTCATCATGTACTGCTGTACGACCTGATTGGCCTCCTCTGCAGTAAACTTTGGCTCGTTGCCCGCCAGTACGTCGTGAATCGCCGTAGTCATAGACGCTTCGTCCAGGTTGTCAAATCCCTGGCTTTGCAGGTTTTGCGCTAAAAGTACGCCCAGTGCGTAACTAAGTGAATCCATTTCCTGTGCTTTTGCTGTGGTCAATGTGAACAGCCCAGCTAACATAAGGGCTGATAGAATTGTTTTATTCATAAATACTTTGATTTTCTGTTCTGCTGAAACGCTGCGAAGAAAAGAAAATTATAACGCTTTCAATAACCCAGGTAAAAAAAGCTGCAAACATTGGCACGCATAAGCCATTTCAATACCGTAGACTTTTTTACGACAGACCTCACTTTATGAAAATCAACATACCTGAATCCGACCAGGAACGCATCGTAATTGTAGGCGGTGGATTTGGTGGGCTGACCCTTGCCCGCGAGCTCAAAAAACAAGACTACCAGGTGGTGCTCATCGACAAGCACAACTACCATCAGTTTCAACCGCTGTTTTATCAGGTGGCAATGGCCGGGCTGGAGCCCAGTTCTATCGTTTTCCCTTTTCGGAAAGCCTTCCAGGGCGAAAAGAACATCTTCATCCGCGTGACGGAAGTGGAACGGGTGGACACGGACCAAAAGCAGCTGCATACTCCACTCGGCATTTGCAACTACGACTATCTAGTGCTGGCCATTGGCGCGGATACCAATTTCTTTGGCAATGAGGAAATTGCACAGAAAGCCCTGCCCATGAAATCCGTAGCCGAAGCGCTGCACTTGCGCAACCGCATTCTGACCGACTACGAAATCGCGCTGTCCGTTACCGATTATGAGAAGCGGCAGCAGCTGATTGACATCGTCATCGTGGGCGGAGGCCCCACTGGCGTGGAAGTGGCGGGCGCCCTGGCAGAAATGAAGCGCTATGTGCTGCCTAAAGACTATCCGCAGCTCAACACCGATGAGATTGACATCCACCTCGTGGAAGGCGCCGACCGTCTGCTGCTGGGCATGTCAGAAGAGGCTGCCCAAAAAGCACAGGAGTTTCTGGAAGGGCTTGATGTCAAAGTCAAACTCAATGCAATGGTCACCGGATTTGACGGCGAGGTAGCCACCCTGAGCGATGGATCGACCATTCCGGCCCATAAGCTCATCTGGGCAGCGGGCGTAGCCGGGAATAAAATGCCGGGCCTCCCCGATAAAGCCCTGGTCAAGGGCGACCGGCTGGCTGTAGACCGCTTCAACCGGGTGCAGGGCACGCAGGGCATTTTTGCCATCGGCGATATTGCCTACATGGAAGAGCCCCACTATCCAAAGGGGCACCCGCAGGTAGCGCAGGCTGCGATGCAACACGCCAAACACCTCGGCAAAAACTTCAAAAAATTATCGAAAGGCAGAGAAATGGAGCCATTCTCTTACAAGGACCTGGGCTCAATGGCCACTATCGGGCGCAACCGGGCCGTAGCCGACCTGCCCGGCTTTAAATTCCAGGGCGCCTTTGCCTGGCTGATCTGGCTGTTTGTCCACCTTTTTCAGATTCTTGGCGTCAAAAACAAGGTCTTTATATTCATCAATTGGGTTTGGAATTACCTGACTTACGACCAGTCGTTGCGCCTCATCATCCGGCCAAAAGAAGGTCCCACCGAAGTAGCCCGGGAATGATGGAATTTTTACACAAAAAGGAGCAACCCAAATTCCGGATTGCTTGTTAGGGGCACAGAAAAAAGTCGTACCTTTGCGGCTTCAAATGAAGATGCGGCCTGGTAGGTTTGCATTCCTAAATCCTAACTGAATACAACACCACAAGCGACGGATAATGAAACACACCACCTCCTTCGATCAGTTTGTGAACCGCCACAATGGGGTTTCTAATAAGGATCTGCCGAAAATGCTGGAGACCATTGGCGTAAGGTCATTGGATCAGCTCATCGACGAGACTGTGCCGGACAAAATCCGCCTTAAAAAGGAAATGGACCTGCCGGAAGCCCTGACGGAATTTGACTTCCTCAACGAGCTGAAGCGCACCGCTGCCAAAAACAAGGTCTACAAGACTTACATCGGCATGGGCTACCATGGTACGATCACGCCTTCGGTGATTCTGCGCAACGTCTTTCAAAATCCGGGCTGGTACACACAGTACACCCCCTATCAGGCGGAGATTTCTCAGGGCAGACTGGAGGCGTTGCTCAACTTCCAAACCATGGTGAGCGACCTCACTGCTCTCCCGATCGCCAATGCTTCACTGCTGGACGAAGGCACGGCTGCAGCAGAGGCCATGACGATGTTCTACAGCCAAAAAAACAAGCGCAACAAAGGGGAAGCCATCAATCAATTCCTGGTTGCTGATACCGTCCTGCCGCAAACCATTGAGGTTCTGATGACCCGGGCCAAACCGCTTGACATTGAAGTGGTGGTGGGCGACTGGAAGTCCTTCGAACTGACCGACAAGGTATTCGGCATGCTGTTGCAGTACCCCGACCGTACTGGCAAAGTGGAAGATTACCGGGCACTGGCAGAACGGGCCAACGACAAGGAGGTCTACCTGACTGTTGCCGCCGATATCCTCAGCCTTGCCCTCCTCACCCCTCCCGGTGAATGGGGAGCAGACGCTGTGGTGGGCAATACGCAACGTTTTGGAGTTCCTATGGGCTACGGCGGACCACATGCCGCATTCTTCGCTACCCGTGAGCAATTCAAGCGGCAAATCCCCGGACGCATTATTGGCGTTTCTGTAGACCGTTATGGGCAGGCTGCCTACCGCATGGCGCTTCAGACCCGCGAGCAGCACATCCGCCGGGAGAAAGCGACTTCCAATATCTGCACGGCACAGGCACTGTTGGCCGTAATGGCCAGCATGTATGCCGTTTACCATGGCCCCAGAGGCATTAAAGCTATTGCCCGCCGGGTGCATGAACTGGCGAAGGTCCTGGACCAAAATCTGCAAGCCCTGGGCTACGAGCAGCAGAATGCACATTATTTTGATACCCTGAGCATCAAAGCGGATGCCGATCTCATTCAGGCAGTGAAAACGGAAGCCCTGAGCCAGGAGACCAACTTCTGGTATACCGAAGACAGCATACAGATCAGCCTGGACGAAACAGTCAACTTGTCAGAAATCGAGCGCCTTACCGCCCTTTTTGCCAAGGTCAAAGAGCAGTCTGCCAGCTTTACGGCAGAAGTACAGGAAGGGCTGCAAATCCCGGCTGTACTGGAGCGTTCCTCCAGCTACCTTACGCACCCAAAGTTCAACAGCTACCATACTGAAACAGATATGATGCGCTACCTCAAGTCGTTGGAAAACAAGGACTTGTCCCTGGTGCACTCTATGATCCCTTTAGGCAGCTGCACCATGAAACTGAACGCTGCCACAGAATTGATCCCGGTAAGCTGGCCGGAATTTGCCAACCTCCACCCCTTTGCCCCGGTAGATCAGGCAGCTGGTTACTTCCAAATCTTCCGCGAACTGGAAGCCTGGCTGAGCGAAATTACAGGCTTTGCGGCTTGTTCTTTGCAGCCTAACTCGGGCGCACAGGGCGAGTATGCCGGCTTGCTGACCATCCGCGGTTACCACGAGGCCAATGGTGACCTCCACCGCAATGTGGCGCTGATCCCGGACTCTGCTCACGGTACCAACCCGGCAAGTGCGGTAATGGCAGGGATGAAAGTGGTGGTGGTGAAATGTGACAATCAGGGAAACATCGACCTCTACGACCTCCGCGCAAAAGCCGAGCAGCACAGCAATGAACTGTCCGCCCTGATGGTCACCTACCCGTCCACACATGGCGTATTTGAGACTGAAATCCAGGAAATCTGCAAAATCATCCACGATAACGGCGGCAAAGTCTACATGGACGGTGCCAATATGAACGCGCAGGTTGGCCTGACAAGCCCGGGCATTATCGACGCCGATGTTTGCCACCTCAACCTGCACAAGACCTTTGCCATCCCACACGGCGGTGGCGGCCCTGGCATGGGCCCGATTTGCGTCAATGAGAGCCTGAAGCCCTTCCTGCCCAACCACGGCATGCTGCAAACCGGCGGCAAGCAGGGCATCGGAGCGGTCAGCGCTGCGCCATTTGGCAGTGCCAGTATCCTCCTGATTTCTTACGCTTACATCAGAATGCTGGGCAAAAAGGGGCTCACCAACGCATCCAAGGCTGCTATCCTGAATGCGAATTACATCAAAGCCCGGCTTCAAAACAATTACGATGTGCTTTTCACCGGGATAAGAGGCCACTCCGCCCACGAGCTCATAATTGACCTGCGCCCTTACAAATCGGTGGCTTCCGCAGAGGATGTGGCCAAGCGCCTGATCGACTACGGTTTCCACGCCCCCACCCTTTCCTGGCCGGTGCCCGGCACCATAATGATTGAGCCGACGGAAAGTGAAAGCAAAGACGAGCTCGACCGCTTCTGCGACGCCATGCTTTGCATCCGGGAAGAAATCGATGAGATTGCCCGGGGCGAAGCTGCCATGGACAACAACGTGCTGGTCAATGCCCCCCACGCCCTGCAACTGCTCACCATGGATGAGTGGCACCTGCCTTACTCCCGGACTAAAGCTGCCTTCCCGCTGCCTCACTTGCGCTTCGAGCATAAGTTCTGGGTCAGCGTAGGCCGCGTAGACAATGCCTTTGGCGACCGCAACCTGGTTTGTACCTGCCCCCCGATGGCGGCTTACGAGGAGGATGCGCTAGGCTAGGATTTCGATAGCAAATGATTATAGCTACTTCACCCTCAGGTTCTCGTTGAGCCTGGGGGTGATTTGTTTTCCCGGAAGCCCATCCGAGCCATTCACCAAAAGACAGCCCTGCCGATGAACCATCAACTGGGCTGCCATTAAAACTGGGGTTTACAGGGGTAACGAGCAGATACTGGATCAGCATCTGCCCGAAAACGGTTTTAGGTGTTTATTCGTATGCTGTGGGACGGTGAAAACTACCGGGGCGCAACCACTAATTTACCCTGCTGCGATCCTTTCCGGCTTTGGGTTCTCAAC
>JANSXW010000003.1 GCA_024742755.1 bacterium
CGGGCGCGTCACCGGCTTTAGCAAAGGTGATGGGCTTATGATTCCAGCTGGCGATGCGGATTTCGGTGGTTTGGGGCTCGCCTGCCTGCTCGGTCCGTAGCCGGTACTGCGGAAAGCGGAAGTGCAGCTCCCCATCCTTTTTATTTAGGGTAAAGCGATTGCCGGCATCCGCTAAAAACTCGAGCTTCTCCCTTACGATTGGGCTTTCGGGGAAGAGCTGCTGACGGATGAGGACGATTAAGCCTTCGGCAGGGCCGGCAGCCGCCCGGTACCGCAGTTCGTATTCAGTGCCCCCATTGCCCAAGGATCGCGATTGCTGACTTTCAAATACCCAAACCGGATCGGCCGCGCTGAGAGGTTGCCCGTTAATGACCGCCTCGAAGTAGGGGAGTCCGGCAGGGTCATTGAGGAGTACTTCTTGTTGCTTGTCGTACAGCTCTACCGAAATGGCATCCGGCTGCCGGGGCTGGGAAAAGGTTTTGCGCAGGGCTTCGTTTTCAAACTGAAGCACAGTTGGGTCTTTGGGAGCGCAGCTTTGCAAAATGAGTAAGGAAAGGATTAAATGAAGTAGAATGTTTTTCATGTTTTTACGTCAACTAAAGGATGGATTAAAGATGTAGCTTGAAGCAAGGGTGGTAAGTCTAAAGGTGGTACTTTACCCCGAATTTGAATAATCTATAGCTTCCGTGCGAATTGATCTGCTCCCGTTTTATGTCCCCCCCGTTTATCTGGTAGGTGATATCTATTTCAAAAAGTTGATCGGTACCGAACAGATAATTATAATGGCCAAAGAGGGATACTTTGTCGCCAAAAAACAGTTCCAATCCCAGCCCAAGTTCGAAAATGTTGAACGTTCTGCGGAAGCCGTAGTTGCTTTTGGTTTCTTCATCATAGGTCAGTGTGGTTCCCTGCCTTGTAATTGAAAAGCTGGACTGATACAGGTCTGGTTCTTCGTATGAAGTGTTAATCCCAAAATGATAACCTAGTACGCTTTTCAGGAATAATTTACTTTTGAAGAACTGCTTGAAAATGGGGAAATTCGTATTCAGACGCAGGGGGATCTGATAGACCGTAGGCCCGTTAGTGGTCGTAAATGATACCAGTGAACGGTCTGTAATCTCGTAGGCTCCATGAAAGTTGTTTATCAGGATTCCAGTTTCCAGGCTATGGAACTGGTTGAACCCTCTGCTAACCACTATCCCAAAAAAAGAGAACTGCGAGGTTTTTCCCAGGCTCAGCGTATTGTTGAAATCAGTGGCGTGGTAAATTGGAGAAGTGCTTCCTGCCTCAATGCCGACCGAAAGCTTGGATTGTGCTTTTGCGGTGACAGATAAAAGCAGAAAAACAAAAAACGATACCTTTATGAATATGCTCTTTGTCATAGAGGTTTTATAGCTTTTAGTTCAGCCATTCAAGGATACCATCCCTGAACTGCAGCCGGTAAGCGCCAACTTTAATACGATTGCCGCGCACCTTTATTTTAGGTGTTGGGCTTTGGCTCAGGGATTTGACGGTTACCGTTTGGCCCTTTACTTCCACCTGTTCGCCCTCGTGCCTGCCAGTGGCGACCAGTAAAGCATGAGGAGCCCCGTCCTTCGGAAATCCAATGGCTACCGATTGCCCCTCTTTAAACCTCAGTACGCTGCGCCTGCCATTTTGGGAGCGGCCCCATAGGGCTACGGCTCCGGGAATCGTTCCCCAGTTGAAGTTTTGCCCAAAGGCCCGGATTTGAAAAGCCGTATCTGCCTTAGCCCCCATAAATCCATGTGCGCTTTGAGTAAGGGCGGTGATGATGATGTCATCGTTGTCCTTCCAGCGGTTACGCCATGCGTAGAAGCCGTAGTGGCTGTCTTGGTAGCAGTGGGGCAGCACCTCTGAAGGGTTACGGGCATCCAAAGTGTCTGGCCAATTCACGAAAGTAGCAGCTATGATGTGGGGATAGGCAGTGGGTTCATAGAGCAGACCAGCCTTCTGGTCTGCCTCCTTTACAAAACGCTCGTAAAACCATTGCAGCGCAGCAGCGTACTCAGCAGGAAGCACACCAAAAGCCAGCCCAAAATACCCGGCACCAGATAGCCCTCCTCTGCTCCAGGCATTGTGGGGATAGCCACCACGGACCGGCCAGATGGCAGGTTTTCCATCCTCCATGTAAGTAAGGTAGAGCCATTTGAGGGCCATCATGCGCACATTCGGTGGTGGGGCGCCGCCAAAGTCCTTGCCTAGAGTGTTTTTCCAGCCCTGCAAAGCAGTAAGGTAGGCAATGTAGGTCGCCATAGAGCCCGTGCCATCGCCTTCTGCAAAGTAGCCGCCGTCTCCAAAGCCCTGATTGGCATTGTGTACCATGCTGCGTTGGCTGACCTGCAGCAGGCTGTCGATGCGCTTTTGATCTGCCCAGGGCTCCCGATGAATGGTGAGCAGGGCAAGAGCCGCGCCACCTACCTGCATGCTGTAATGATTGCTGGTAGGGGGCATCGTGCCACTAGTCAGGCTCGCGAGGTCCACCCGCAGCCCACCGCCCCATTTGCTGATGATGTCTGTGCTGTAGTGCTCTATCGCTCTGCCCAGCCGGATACGGGTCGCTTCGTCCCAGCCATTATAGCAGAGGTCGTAGCCTACCGACATCCATCCGAGTACGGGCCCGGCCCGCAGCGCTCCACCGGGATCCACCCAACTGTAGCGGTCATCCCGGTCGCGCTGCCCCTCCAGCGCCAGCTCAAAGCATTGTCGACCCAGATCGGCATAAAGCGTATCGCCGGTAAGCTGAAAGAGCAGCCCGTAACCCGCCACATGACCAAAAGTGTATACGCCCGCGCTGTCCAGGACCAGCTGCTCGTAGTGGCCGTTGGTGTAGGCACTGTCAGCGGGGTTGAAGAACAGGGGCATACTGCGCCCGTCTCCTCCATTAAGCAGCTCCCTAAGCCGGCTAAGCAGTACTTCACCTTCCGGTTTATCCATTTTGCTGCGCAGCAAGGGCAAGTCTTTTTTTCGAAAGAGTATGCGGGGGTGTTCCCCGGGCTCCACCGGCTCAAAACCAGGCACCGGCGCCCACCAGCGTTCCGGGTCAGGTACAGGCACGTCCCAGCTTCCGAACTCCTGCGCATTGGCGGTAAGGGCAAAGGCCAAACTGATTATTGGAATGGTTATGATTCTTCGAATGGTTTCCTGCAAAGTGGTCATTTTTATGGCTTCTCAATGCGTACCTTGATCATAGCTCGGTTTTCGGGTAAATGAGGCTTTGCTTTTTCAGTTGTAACGGCGAACTGCATACAGAAGAAGGCAAAATTCAGGGCAGGCTTACGGACACTGCTAAACCCCTGCCCGGTCTAACTGCAGCAGCCGCAAGTCAATAGCCTGAGTGCCGGGAATATCTTTGGCCGAAAGGGCCGGTAGCATACCCAGCCCGTCAAAAAGAGGAATCCAGCAATTGTTCGGAACATCTTTAAGGAGCTTTGCAAAGATTGAATGTAGAAATGAGCCAAAAAATGAGCATTTCCACTGCTGTATGTAATCAAATGAAGGCGTTTCGTCGTTGGTTATTCAAGACTACTCTATTGCGCTTCGCGAAGTGCGATACGTTTTGCAACTTGCACTTTATCGGAAAAATGAATTAAACCAAATATTAATATGACGCTCAGAAAACTATTTTTTCTACTTAGCGGCGTACTTCTGGGGACCGGACTGCTGGCCCAGGACCGCGCCATTGAATTCGAACAGCTCACGCTGGACAACGGATTGGATGTTATTCTGCATCAGGACAAGACCACGCCCATTGTTGCCATCGCGGTGATGTACCACGTGGGGAGCAAAAATGAAAACCCCGACCGCACCGGGTTTGCCCACTTCTTTGAGCACCTCTTGTTTGAAGGCTCGGAGAACATTGAGCGCGGCCAGTTCGACAAGTACATTCAGGATGCAGGCGGCACGCTGAATGCCTACACCACTTCGGATGTAACCTGCTACTTTGAGATCCTGCCTTCCAATCAGCTGGAACTGGGCATGTGGCTGGAGTCGGAGCGGATGCTGCATGCAAAGGTGGAAGACAAAGGCATCGAAACACAGCGCGAGGTAGTCAAAGAGGAAATGCGGCAGCGCTACGACAACCGCCCCTACGGTACCTTCCGCATGGAGGCACTGAAGCGGGCGTTCCAAAAACACCCCTACCAGTGGCCAACCATCGGCTCTATGGACCACCTGAATGCCGCTACGGAGAAGGACTACGTCAACTTTTACAAAGACTTCTACGTGCCCAACAACGCGGTGCTGGTCATTGCCGGAGACTTTGAGCCCAATCAGGCGAAGAAGTGGGTAAACCAGTATTTTGGCACCATCCCGGCCAAAAAAGGCAGCTTTTACCGCCCGGAAATTAAGGAGCCGGCCCTGAGCGGGGAAGTACGGGATACCGTCTACGACCAAATCCAGTTGCCAGCCGTTATCCATGCCTACCGCATTCCATCCATAACCGAGGACGACGCTTACGCCATTCAGATGCTCAACCGGCTGTTGTCAGAAGGGGAAAGCTCCCGTATGCGCCGTGCCCTGGTGGACGAGCAGGAAAAAGCCCTGGCCGTTTACAATTTTGCAGATGGCACGGAAGACCCCGGCTTGTCCATGACCTTTGCGATAGCGAGTGCCGGTACCGATGCCAAAGACCTGGAAGAGGCGATGGACGCCGAAACGGCAAAAGTACGGGAGGAACTGATTTCAGAGCAGGAGTACCAAAAGCTGCAAAATCAGATCGAGGCCAGCTTCTTTACCGATAATGCCTCCATGTTTGGCATTGCCAACAGCCTGGCTACCTATCACACCATTTATGATGATGCCAACCTGATCAACACCGAGCTGGAGAAATACAAAGCCGTGACCCGGGAAGACCTGCAACGGGTGGCACAGCAGTACCTGGTGCCGGACAACCGCGTGGCGCTCTACTATCTGCCCAAGCCTGCACAGCCGTAAGCAGGCCCCAAAACCTAATTTTTAAGCAAAAACCTGAATCAAGATATGAATTTCAAATCCCTATTATACCTCGTTATCGCGCTATTGGGCACGACCGCCCTGCAGGCGCAAGACGAAGATTTTCGTAAGAAAGCGCCGGAAGGCGGCCCCCCGCCCCGCATCGAGTTTGGCGAATACCAGCAATTTAAGCTGGACAACGGGCTGGAGGTGATCGTGGTCGAAAACCACAAGCTGCCCAAGGTGACCTTCCAGCTGCTGGTGGATGTGCCGCCCAAAGCTTACGGCGACAAAGTGGGCATGGCAGGCATGGCAGGCGAAATGCTGAGCCGGGGCACTGAAAGCCGTACCAAAAACGAAATCGATGAGGCCGTTGATTTCATGGGGGCAAGCCTCTCCACAAGCAGCGGCGGGGCCTATGCCACAGCGCTGAGCAAGCACAAGGAAACCCTCATTGAGCTGATGGCAGATGCTGTGCTCAACCCAAGTTTCCCGGAAGCAGAATTTGAAAAACTGCTACAGCAGCAGCTTTCCGCACTGGCGCTTCAGGCTTCTGACCCCAGCTATATTTCTTCCACCGTATCTGATGTGCTGACCTACGGTGAAGACCACCCCTACGGCGAAATCGAAACTAAGGAAACGCTGGAGAATATAAAGCTGAAAGACCTGAAGGAATACTATACCGAAAACTTCAAGCCCAATATCAGCTATTTGGCTTTTATTGGCGACATCGAAGCCGACGAAGCCCGCAGCCTGGCAGAGCAGTACTTTGGTGGCTGGGAAAAAGGGAACGTAGCCCGCGAGTTTTACCCCCGCCCGAAGGCACCGGATGCGGCACAGGTTGCTTTGGTGAACAAAGACGGCGCAACGCAGTCTATCCTCAATATCACCTACCCGGTCAACCTGAAGCCCGGCTCGGATGATGCAATTGTAGCCAACGTACTGAACACCATCCTTGGCGGTGGGCTGCTGTCCAGCCGTTTGAACCAAAATATCCGGGAAGACAAAGGCTATTCCTATGGTGTCCGGTCTACCCTTCAGTACGACAAAGTCATTGGGTACTTTGCTGCAGGCGGAAATGTCAGGAATGAGGTGACCGACAGCGCTGTGGTGGAAATGCTGGGCGAGCTGGAGCGCCTGCGCACCGAGCCCGTCCCCGAAAGAGAACTAAACAGCGTAAAGAGCTTTATCTTCGGCAGCTTTGCCCGGAGTACGGAGCGCCCGGAAACGGTTGCCCGCTTTGCCCTCAATATCGCCCGGTACAAATTGCCGAAGGACTATTACGCTACCTACCTCGAGCAGGTTGAGGCCGTAACACCGCAGCGCCTACAGGAAGCGGCGCAGAAGTACTTGCTGCCAGACCAGGCCTATATCGTGGTGGTAGGGAATGCCGGTGAAGTGGCAGAACCCCTGGAGCGCGTAGCTCCCGTGATGATGTACGACAAGCAGGGGCGCCCGCTCGACAAAGCCGGCCTGACTGTACCAGAGGGGCTTACGGCAATGGACGTGATTGAAAATTACATTGAAGCGCTCGGCGGCCGTGAAAAGCTGGAAAGCGTAAAAGACATGAGCATGACCATGGGCGCTACCATTCAGGGCATGGCACTGACCATGAAGCTGAAGCAAAAAGCATCCGGCAAAATGGCCATGACGGTGGAGATGAATGGCTCGGTGGTGAATGAAACCCGCTACGATGGCGAAAAGGCAATGGTAAGCGCGATGGGCCAGAAGCAGGTCCTGGAAGGCGAAGACGCTGATGCCTTCAAATCGCAGGCGATGATCCACCCGGAACTGGCTTACGGCAAAAAAGACTACGAGCTTAAGCTGACCGGTGCCGAAAAAGTGGATGGCGAGCCAGCCTATAAAATCGAAATCACCAGCCCTGATGGCAGCAAGAGCACCGAATATTTCGCTATTGAAAGCGGTCTGAAGCTGAAAGCGGTGACGGTACAGGATGGCCCTCAGGGCTCGGTTACCGTTACCAACCGCTTCAGTGATTACCAGGAAGTGGAGGGGATGATGGTCCCGTTCCAGACCGAAGCAGAAGGCATGGCGCCTGTACCCCTGACGATGAAAGTGCAGGAAGTGCAAATCAACACCGGTCTTGAAGACGAAGTCTTTGCCGTAGAAAAAGAATAGAAGCCCTCTTTTTGAGACGGTATAACCCTGGCTGCCCGCTATGTGACAGTCAGGGTTATTTTTATTGTAACCAAAGGCAATTCCTGCATTCTGGTAAAGAAGCTGTATTAATCCCTGGCTGGTGCTTTGTGGCAGTAGCCATTTGTCGTATTATTGCCGCAAAGCGCAAAAACAGCAATAATGATTCAGGTCTACGTCACCGGCGGTACTTTCGACAAGGAGTACAACTATATATCAGGGAGCCTCTTTTTCCGGGATACCCATCTGCCGAGCATGTTCGAGCGAGGCCGGTGCACCCTTGAGATAAATGTGAAGACCCTGATGATGGTGGACAGTATGGATATGATGGAAGAAGACCGGGAAATTATTGCTTACAACTGTCAGCGGTGCCCTTACGATAAGATCCTCATCACTCATGGTACCGATACGCTGGTCGAAACGGCGCAATTCCTGGCCAATCGCAAGATTGAGGATAAGACCATCGTGCTGACCGGGGCGATGATCCCCTATGCTTTTGGGACTTCCTCGGATGGCTTCTTCAATCTGGGCAGTGCCCTGGCGTTTGTGCAAACGTTGCAGCCGGGCGTGTATGTATCTATGAACGGGCGTTACTTCAACTGGGATAATGTAGTGAAGAACAAGAAGACTGGTTTTTTTGAGGAACTAAACAACTAGCGAATGGAATATTTGGGCTTGCTGATGGAATTGATTTTCCTGGTCTTTGGTGTCTACCTGTACCTGTTCAGCATAGGCCGGGTACAGGCCGGTGACCCGGAATCCAGAAAAAAGGCAGAAGCCTTCCGGCAGCGCAATGCCGGTTGGATGCGTATAGGCGCACTTGCGATCATTGCCATTATGGTGGTTAATCTATACCTGCATTTTGTGCAGCTTAGTGGCAAATGAGTGAAAAAATAGGTTTGTTCCTGTATGGGTTTGCCCGTACATAGCCTTCTATCGTCAGCATAATTTCTTAATATTGCAATGAAAAAAGTATAATTTGTCAGCGCTCAGGAGCCGTTGGTGATTATACCCAAGATAAAATCCTGAAAATCACATCACACCTTCAATATGAAAAAAACAACGCTGATCCTACTAAGCCTTTTTTGCTTCGGGGCTTACTCAACACTATGGGCTCAAGACAATACTTCTGATTTTTACGATACCGGTACGATTCAGGAAATCAAAATCAGATTTGAGCAGGACAACTGGCGCTATGTTCTGGACTCCCTGCGCTTTAACGGGGACGGGCTGCTCTTCGGCACGGTGGAAATCAACGGCCAGAAGTTTGATGATATTGGGGTGCGTTACCGCGAAAGCCGCTCCTTCCAGCCGGGCAATAAGCGCAACAGCCTGTATTTGAAGCTCAACTACATCGACAAGGAGCAAAACTACCAGGGGCGCGGCACGGTCAAACTCTCCAGTGCCCTGCGCGATCCGAGCATGGTGCGGGAGGTGTTTGGGTACGAAATTGCCCGCCGCTATATGCCTGCCCCGCTTGCCAACTATGCACGTGTGATGGTCAATGGCGAGTACTATGGCTTGTTTGTGAATGTGGAGCCCATCGACGATGCCTTCCTCAAGCGCAACTACGGCACAGACGAGGGGACGTTCATCCGCTGTGCGCCCAACCTCGTGGAAAATGAGCCCAGCGGGTGCAAGGCAGACGTGTTCGGCAGCCTGCAGTTCGACGAAAGCGCCAAGTGCTACCTGCACAACTTCCAGCTCCTTTCGGAAAGTGGCTGGGACGACCTCATCGAGCTGACCTACCTGCTCAATAAAAAGCCGGAGGAAGTGCACCGCGTCCTCAATGTGGACCAGGCGCTTTGGATGCTGGCGTACAACAACGTACTGGCTAACCTCAGCAGCTACACCGGGCGCTATAGCGAAAACTACTACCTCTACCGGGACAGTCAGGGGAAATTCAACCCCATCGTATTTGACCTCAACCTTTGCTTCGGCAGTTACAAGAATACAGGCGTTGGCTCTGACCTCAAACTCAAGGATTTGCAGGAAATGGACCCGCTCCTGCATGTCAACAACGCCGAAAAACCGCTGATCAGCCAGCTGCTGAAGGATGAGCACTACAAGAAAATGTACCTGGACCACATCCGGACCATCGTTAATGAGGTCTTCCGCAAGGATCAGTACCTGGAGCGGGTGAAGGAACTACAGGCCCTTATCCGTGAGGATTTCAAAGCCGATGAGAACCGTTACTACGCCATGGAGGACTTCGACAACAGCCTGACCGAGACCATCGGTAAGCGGAGCCGTATTCCCGGGCTGCAGCAGCTCATGACGCCACGTACCGACTTCCTGAAGCAAGACGTTGTGCTGGCGGTTATCCCTCCGAGCATCGGTGATGTGACGGTAAGTTCACGGGAGCAATTTTCCGCCGAGCGGGTCACAGAGTTTAAGATTCAGGCTAAAGTCGAGAAGTTCCCCACTGAAGTAGCCTTGTTTTACCGGCACGACAGCACGAAGCCTTTCAAGCGGGTAGACATGGCCGATGACGGGCGGCATAACGATGGGGAAGCAGAAGATGGCGTCTTTGGCGCAATTGTCAAGCCGGATGGCGGCGCAACCCAAATTGAGTACTACATCTATGCTGAAAATGCCCGCGCTGCCAGTTTCAGCCCGTCGCGCTACATGTTTGAGCAACACACCGCTACCCTGGAAGAACTGAATAACTAGGAAAGCAAATAATTTGGCGCATGCCTGTAGGTTTTGCCGCCAGAATTCCAGAATTTGCGAAGCAAGCAGCTATTGTTTGCTTCGCAATTTTCTTTTGATAGGGTTCAATTGACCAAATCTATGCAACGACTTTTCTTATTCTTTTTGTTTGCTTCGGCATGCACCCTCCCGCTTTTCGGGCAGGATACTGAAATTGATATTTACAACCCCGACTCCATCCGGGAAGTCCGTATTTACTTTGAGGAAGAAAACTGGGACGATATCCTGGACTCCCTAAAGCAGGCCGGGCTGGACCAACGGCTGATCGCCACCGTGAAGTTCGCCGGAGAAACCTACGAAGGAGCGGGCGTCCGTTACAAGGGCAACAGCTCCTACTTCAATGTCCGGAAAAACGATTACGCCAAACTGCCGTTCAACATCGATGTGAATGAGACGGACAAAGACCATAAGTTGCCCGGCGGCTACGATAAGCTCAAGCTGAGCAACGTATTTAGGGACCCCTCCTTTCTCCGGGAAGCCCTTTCCTATAAAATCGCCAACCGCTACATGGTCTCTCCGAGGGCCAATTTCGTCCGTGTTTTCATAAACGATGAGTACTTCGGGCTTTACAACAATACCGAATCCGTTGACGAAGAGTTGATCCAACGCTACTTTGGGGAGGATTACGAAGATGAAACCGGAGTGCTGTTCAAATGCGACCCGGTTTGGAGTTATGAAGCGCCCGAGGGTTGCAAAGAGGGGGAGAAGTCTTCCCTGGAGTACCTCGGCCCCGATCCGGATTGCTACAAAGGCAACTACGAGATGAAGTCGGATTCGGGCTGGATGCAGCTGGTGGCCCTGACGGACATTCTGAACAACCACCCTGAAAAAATCGACTCTGTACTCGCGGTGGATGAAGCACTCTGGATGCTGGCATTCAACATCACCCTGGTCAACCTGGATAGCTACACCGGCCGCTTTTGCCACAATTACTACCTGTATCAGGACAAGGACGGCGTTTTTCACCCCATCATCTGGGACCTCAACCTGTCCTTTGGCGGCTTCCGCTACGACGGGCTGGGCAAGCCGCTGGCCCTGGAGGATATGCAGACGCTGAGCCCCTTCATTCACTACAAGCAAAAGAACAAGAAACGCCCCCTGATTACGGAGTTGCTAAGTAATGATCTGTACCGCAAGATGTATGCCGCTCACATCCGGACTATTGTCCAGGACTTTTTCGCAGACAGCACTTACCTGTACGAAGGCATGCGGATGCAGGAACGGATACGCCCCTTTGTGGAGGCAGATTCGAACAAGCTTTACAATGCCAAGGCTTTCGAGAAAAACCTCTACGAATCAGCCCGGGCTAACAAAGTCAATATTGTAGGGATCACGGAGCTTATGGAGCCCCGGAGGGAATATTTGCAAAACCATCCACTGGTAGGCCATGAGCCTCCCAAAATTGATACGATCGAATATATCGACGTAGGGGAGGAAGCCATTTTTGCCACCCGGCTGGAGGGCGCAACACGGGCCTGGCTGTTTTACAGAAACGGTACCCGGGGCAACTTCAGGGCGGTTGAAATGTTGGACGATGGAGCGAGCGGGGATGAAATGGCAGAGGATCAGGTTTTCGGGGTGATTATCCCGCACAAGGACAAGGAGCAACCCATTCAGTACTTTGTGGTTGCCGAAAATGACCGGACAGCTGCCCTTTCGCCTGAGCGTGCTTCATTCGAATACCATACAACGGCCACCACAGATGCCACTGATTAAAGAATCGACCTATAAGCGAGCCCCCCGTTATCAGTTTAACGGGCACCTCCAAACGGTACTCCCTGCCATTTTGCGCAAGGTACAGACCACCTATGAGCGGGAGCGCCTGACCCTGTCTGATGGCGACTTCGTAGACCTGGACTGGGTAGACAACCGCAGCCGCAGTTTGGTGCTCCTGTCCCACGGGCTGGAAGGCAACAGCGAACGCCATTACATGATGGGCATGGCCAATCGCTTTTCGGAGGCAGGCTGGGATGTGCTTGCCTGGAACTGCCGCTCCTGTTCCGGGGAAATGAACCGGCGCTTCCGGCTTTATAACCACGGCGAGATCGGCGACATAGGCGAAGTGATAACCCACGCCCTGCAAACCAAGGATTACGAAAAGGTGCTACTCATCGGCTTCAGCATGGGCGGCAGCATCTTGATGAAGTACCTGGGAGTGCACGGAAACGAAGCACCGGACGCTATCATTGGAGGGATTGCTTTTTCTTCCCCCTGCGATCTGAAAGCCAGCGTAGATGCCTTGGAATTGCCGGGCAATGGTTTTTACAAACGCCGCTTCTTCAGGAGCCTGAGTAAAAAAGTGGCCAATAAGGCAGCAGATTTCCCCGGGCGGCTGGATTTGTCCAAACTGGAGGAAATTGGGCATTGGCGGGAATTTGACGAACACTATTCCGCACCCCTCGGAGGCTACAAGGACGCGGCAGATTTCTACCGGCAGGCTTCCGCCAAAAACTTCATGGGCGGTACCGACCGGCCCATACTCCTGGTGAATGCCGATAATGACCCGATTTTACCCCCTGCCTGCTCGCCTGTGGCGCTTTGCAAAGACCACCCCAAACTCTTCCTGGAGCGCCCCAGAAGCGGTGGCCACGTTGGGTTCACGCTGCCCCGGAAACCTTTTGCCTGGTCAGAGTACCGGGCGATACAGTTCGTGGAAGATCACTTAAACTGACCCGGCGCTAAATTTCGGGTGTTTCTTTCAGGTCAATGGCCGGGAGTTCTATATCTTGCGCAAAAAATTGGGATGAACACCCTCGAAAATATAGCTTCTGCATTCCGCGATAAATTCTCTTCGCAGCCTCTGCTGGTGCAGGGCTGCGGCCGCATCAATATCATTGGTGAGCATACCGACTACAACGATGGCTTCGTGCTGCCTGCCTCCATCAACAAATATATTTACTTCGCCATAGCTGAGAACGGTTCCAATGAATGCCATTTTCATGCCCTCGACATCAACGATTCCTATCAGTTTTCGCTGGACGACATCAAAAAATCCGACAAAGGCTGGGCGAATTATCTAATGGGGATTTTGGACCAGCTTCAGAAGGAAGACATCTTGCTGGAAGGCGTGGACGTTGTCTTTGGCGGCAACCTGCCTATTGGCTCCGGTATGAGCTCCTCCGCCGCACTGGAAGCGGGCTTTGCCCTGGGCATCTGTAGCCTGTTCAATCTTCAGAAAAGCCGTCAGGAACTGGCACAGCTGGCCCACCGGTCCTCGAACAACTTTCTTGGTATCCCTTCGGGCATTATGGATCAGTTTGCCAGCTTGCTTGGGCAGCGTGGGCAGGCCATTAAGCTGGATTGCCGCTCCCTGCAGTACGAGTATGTACAACTGGACCTGAAGGATTACGAACTGCTGCTCATCAATACGGGGGTGTCGCATGCCCTGGCCAATTCTGCCTACAAAGACCGGGTACGTGAGTGCCGCGAAGGTGCAGAAGCCGTGGCCCAAAAGTTTGAAGGTATCCGATCCCTGCGCGATGTGTCTTTGGAACAGCTGGAGGCCTGCCGGGAAGATATGACCGCCGTTGTTTATCAGCGGTGCCGCTACGTCATCGAGGAAAATGAACGCCTGCATCAGGCATTGCACCTGCTGACGAACGGCAAAATGGAAGCCCTCGGCGAGCTGTTGCTGCGCACCCACGAAGGGTTGAGCAAAGCATACGAGGTCAGTTGCCGCGAACTGGACTTTCTGGTGGAACTCGCCAAAGACCATGAAGGGGTTGCCGGTGCCCGCATGATGGGTGGCGGCTTTGGTGGCTGTACCCTAAACCTGGTAAAAAAATCAGCCAAAGCGGATTTCCTGAAGTATGCCAAAAAGGAATACTACCGGGCCTTTTCCGTGCAGGCGGAGCACTACGAGCTTGAAATTGTAGACGGCACCGATATCGTCAGAGGGTAAATGCGATGAGTTCAGCAACAGACATTTTACAGTTGGCCTACGACCCGGAGAGATTCCGGGCGGCCGGGCATGAGCTGATTGACCTGCTCGCCGATCATTTGAAATCCGTTCAGGGGCGGGAAAAGCCAACCATTGCTTATTTGCCGCCGGAAGAGCAGGCCGCTTACTGGCAGGGGGACCTTGTCAACGGAGCGGGCAGCCCCATCCATTTTTTTCAGGAAATCTTATCGCGCAGTGTGCAGGTACAGCACCCCCGGTACATGGGGCATCAGGTTTGTCCGCCGGCCCCGCTTGCTGCCCTGAGCAGTTTATTGGACGGCCTGCTCAACAATGGGATGGCCGTCTACGAAATGGGGATGTCTGCCACCGCTGTGGAGCAGCAGGTGATAGCCGCCGTGTCCGAAAAAATGGGCTTTGGCCCGAATGCCGGTGGCGTGCTGACTTCGGGGGGGACCCTGGCGAACCTGACCGCCCTGCTTGCTGCCAGAGCGGTGAAAAGCAAAAAGGCGGTTTGGACGGAGGGCGGGCATCAGGCTCGCCTCGCCCTTATGGTATCGGAAGAAGCGCATTATTGCGTAGACCGGGCCGTCCGGATTATGGGCTGGGGCGAAGCCGGCATCATCAAAATCCCTGTGGACGGTCACTACCGGATGCGGCACGAGTGCCTGCCGGAGTATCTGGCGCAGGCCAAAGAAGCGGGGCTGGAGGTTATCGCCGTTGTGGGCAGCGCCTGCTCCACTTCCACGGGTTCTTTCGATAACCTGAATGCCCTGGCTGACTTCTGCGAGGCGGAAGGGCTGTGGCTGCATGTTGATGGGGCACACGGTGCGGCACTGTCGCTTTCGCCCCGGCACAAGCCTGTGGTTGCGGGCCTGGAGCGCGCCGATTCCGTGGCCATGGACTTTCACAAAATGCTGCTCACGCCTGTGCTTGCCACCGCTTTGATTTTCAAGAACGGATCGGACAGTTACCAGACGTTCAGTCAGCGGGCGCAGTACCTTTGGTCCGGGCAAACCGAACAGGAATGGTACAATCTGGCCAAGCGTACTTTTGAGTGCACCAAGCTGATGATGGGGATGAAGGTATACGCCCTGCTGCGTACCTACGGGTTTAAATTGTGGGAGGCTTATCTGGACAAAGTCATGCAAAACGGCGCGCTGTTTGCAGACCTGATCCGTGCGCATCCTGACTTTGAGCTGGCAGTGGACCCGGCTTGCAATATTGTTTGTTTCCGTTACGTGAAGCCGGGTGCCGGCCTTGATAGCCTGAATGCCCGCATCCGGCAGTTCCTGCTGGAAGATGGCCGCTTTTACATTGTGCAGACTCAGCTCAAAACCGGGCTTTTCCTAAGAGTTACCCTTACCAATCCACACACGGGCCGGGAAGATATAGAAGCCTTGCTGACGCTGATTGCCAGCAAGGCTCCGGAGTTGGGGGGGTAACCCGCATTGGGGTTGTCGTGCTGTGTGATGCCTGTCTAGAAAGGCGGATGAGCAGGCTTGTTGTCCAATACTTCTTCGATGCTGTTCAGGATTTCCTCATTGAGTTGAGGGACAAGCTCCAGGGCATCAATATTCTCTTCCAGGTGGTGGACCTTTGAGCCCCCGAGTATGACGGTGCTCACATTAGGGTTGGTCAGGCACCAGGCAATAGCGAGTTTCGGCATGGTGGTGCCCAGGTCACTGGCGATTTTGCTGAGCTTCCGGACTTTTTCGAGGCGCTCCTCAGTCAGGCTGAGGTCCTTAAGCCACTCAAGCCCTTTCATGCCCAGACGTGTGCCTTCCGGAAATTTGTCCAGGTACTTGCCGGTCAGTACACCGGAAGCCAGCGGTGACCAAATGGTAGTGCCCAGCCCTACGGTTTTGTAAATCTGGCTGAATTCAACCTCTACTTTTTCCCGGTGAAACATATTGTACTGCGGCTGCTCCATGGTCGGCCCGATGAGGTTGAGGCGCTGCGCAACCATGTGAGCTTCCATGATTTCCTGGGCGGACCACTCAGAGGTGCCCCAGTACAGGATTTTCCCCTGCTGAATGAGGTGGTTCATGGCCCATACGGTTTCCTCAATGGGCGTGTTCTTGTCCGGGCGGTGGCAAAAGAACAGGTCGAGGTAGTCCACCCGCAGGCGCTTTAGGGCAGCGTGGCAGGCTTCGAAGATGTGCTTGCGGCTGAGCCCGGTCTGATTGGGCTTTTGGCCACCGTCCCCGAAGAATACCTTGCTGGAGATCACATAGGAACTGCGGTCCCAGTTCTGTTTGGCAAGGATGTTGCCCATGACAATTTCAGACTTGCCCTGAGCGTAAGCCTCTGCATTATCGAAGAAGTTGACGCCCCTTTCATAGGCTGCGGCCATGAGCGATTCTGCCACATCATCACTGATCTGCTTTCCAAAAGTCAGCCAGGAGCCCAGCGAAAGTGCGCTCACCTGTAGTCCGGACCGGCCGAGCCGGCGGTATTGCATTTCCATAGATTGTATTTGGTTGGTTGTTCTTCCAAAGCAACCCGCGCCGGAAAGGGATTGTTTAGGGCAACGCTGCCTAAAACTTCACAGCCGTTCTCACCCCCACCGAGTAGAGATTGCGGTTGTACTGTTCGAGCGGGTCATTGAGCAGCCCGCTGAGCCAAAACTGAAAGGTAGGCTGTATCATTGTGGTGAAACCATTGAAATGGTGCTCCCAGCCCAGCCCGGAAATAAAACTGTAGCCCAGCCCGGAGAAGTTGTCGCCCTCAGGCTCTTCCGTCACCCGTTCTGAAATGTCATCGGTGTAGTAAGTGATGCGTTCGCGGTTTGCGATATTGACGGCCATGGAAATCCCCATGGAGAACAGGAAGTCGTTTTTATCATTTAGCGTTTGGTAGAAGAGGAGTTCAGCCGGGATTTCAATAAAATAGTGGACGTAGTCGATGCGTTGATCATCGGCACCATCCGGGATGTCATCGCGCAGGTCGACTTCCGTACGCCGGGTTTGGTAGCCGCTTTCCACAAAATAGGCACCGGTCTTGAAAGCAATGCGTTCGCTGCGCCACTGCGCCATCAAGCCCGCAGAATAGGAAAACCGGGAGACTTCGAGGTTCTCCAGGCGTTGGGTCTCATTGGGGTCAACGTCATTAAGTTGGGCAACGAGCCTGCGGTGGCTGACGTTCGGGAACAGCTCCACACCTACTTTGAGCTCTGATTGTGCGAAAAGGCTGCCGGCCAGGCAGCAGGCGACCAGAAGCAATCCGATTCTCTGCATAAACAACTTTTATGGAAAAACTCAATTCTCCCGGGTTTATTGCCCGTCGCGGTCCAGAAGGTTGCGTTTTTGAAAATCGGTCAGGATGGTCTTCAGCACCATGTCGGTGGCCCGGTTGGCAGCGATGCCCGCGCCCCATTGTTTCCAGACACCTTTCAGAACCCAGGTGATGAAGCTGCCGAACAGGCTTGGTTTCACTGATTTATGGTTGTGGTGTTGGAGGATTTGGTGTACCTCTGCTTTGAGTTTTTCCTGTTCAGGTATTGGCTCCGGCTTTTCGTACTTATCGGCATTTAGGAAGACCTCACGCAGGCGGTGGCGGATATTGCCCTCAATGCTGATCAGTTCTGAGGGCTTGAGGCGCTGACGCTCCGGGAGCGGGATTTCCGGATTGTCCTTTTTCCGCTGGTCAAAGTTCATATCCGGCACAATAGGATACCCGTCTACGGATTCGCTGTAGAACCGCTTGTGGCGCTCATCGCTCGCATCCCAGTCCCGGAAGACACTATCCTGCGCTGCGGCTTTGGAGGTGGGGATGCAGAAATAATTGCGCAGGAAGCTCTGGCAATTCCGGCGGCCCAGTTCAAAGTCGTGCTCCCGGAAGCCCCGGCTGAAAAATCCACCGAAGCCATCAAGCGAGCCACAGGAAATGGGGTAGGGGTCCTTCTGATCTCCTTCCCGTCGGGAGGGGAAGATCATGCGCAGGGTATGGTCAGAAGACAAGCCACCGACCAGGTCGCTTTCTTTCATCATGGCTTGCCCCCGGATAGCGCCCAGGACTTTGGGGACCAGCTCAATTAACTTAGGCGTTTCCTCCCGGTCCTGCTGTGTTTCTCCCTCGAAGTTGGGGAAAGGGTCAATCATGAGCACTGCGTAATTCTGCCCGGGGTCGTCCTGGCTTTTTTCTTCCAGCGCCCGGATCACTTCCCCAAAAGGTTCATTGTTCACGGTGCCGCCGTCAACGGCGTAAAAGTCAAAAGTGTCTTCCTCAATTTGGATGCGCAGCCCCTGCGTTGGCAGCTCTCCTTCCTCGTGCCGCTTGGGCGAAAACATGCGGTCGACCATCGCTTTGATATACGGCGTTTGGGTGTTGGTTAGGTGCCGTGGAGCCAGCCCCAGTGGGAATGCCCCCGTAGCTTTGGCGCACTGCAGGAGGGTTTCCCGGTCTATTGCTTCTTCCGGATTGAAAGGCAGGGTGTGGCCGTAGTGCTCCGATCCGGTGGTGTTCACTTTGAAATGGGCAATGCCTTTGTGCAGGTACATGCGGTGGGCTGGCTTCGGAGGTTCGCTGAAGGCCCGCTCCTTTTTCACCTCGTCGAAAAAGTTAACCGCTAACGGAATGCCCCGAAGGCTGGTAATAGTAAGGATAATCTCCAGGTCCGGCGCAATGTAATCTGGCAACTTTGTGATCCTTTTGAGTTCCGCAGCCCGGTCGGCGATTTGATCTATTGGCTGGGAGTTGAGCAGGGAGATTACACCATTGTGCTCCTCGATGTCCTCCGTCTGAAGCATTTGCAGGAGAGTGGACATTTTGCCGTCTCCTTTGTCGTTGAGGTTGACCCAGGCTTCGTACAGTTTGTTCTGTTCCTTATTCGGGTTGTCGTCGTTGATGGGGCGCAACCCTTCGAACAGGCCGAGCGCAGTGATTGCAGCTGTCATCCCCCCGGCAGAAGAGCCACCCATCACCTCGATAATGACATCGTGCATAGGCACACTGTGGTCATACTCCGGATGGTCTTTTCCCAATTGTTTGTTGCGCTCTTTAGCGCCTTCCCACTTGGACAGGGTTTCCAGTAAATAGTCGATGACACCGGCTGTGTACGCACCTGCGGAGACTGCCCCTGCCATTGCAATACCGATTTTAAAGACTTTCTGTTGTTCAGCCATGATCGTATTTGAGGTTTAGGATGCGGATCACCAACCCGCTTCACCAAAGCTAGGGCTTTTTTGCAAATGCAACAACTGAATTATCGCAGCCCCCGCTTGCGCAGGTTTTCCCGGTAAATGGCGGCATTGCGGTTGTGTGCAGACAGGGTCCGGGCAAAGGAATGCAGGCCGGAGCCGTCACCTTTGGCGCAGAAGTAGAGGTACTCGTGGTCCTCGGCATTGAGCACTGCATCGATACTGGAAATGGATGCCATGGAAATGGGCCCGGGCGGCAGTCCGGCATATAAATAGGTGTTATAGGGCGAGTCAAATTTGGTGTGATAGTCAGTCACCCTCGCTGTACCAAAATCGCGCCGGGCAAAAACGGCGGTAGGGTCGGCCTGCAGCGGCATCCCAATGCGCAGGCGGTTGAGGTAGACGCCGGCCATTCGCGGCTTTTCACTGCCGACGAGGGTCTCGCGCTCCACGATGGAAGCCAGGGTATAGACCTCGGCGGGCGTCATTTCCTTTTTGGCTGCTTTCGCCTGTCGGTCCTGCTGTTGCCAAAAGCGGTCCTGCTCTTTGATCATGCGGCTCATAAAGGCTTCCGGTACGGTATTCCAGTAAAATTCGTAAGTGTTGGGGATGAACAGGCTCATCAGAGTCTCCGGTGTATAGCCGATGGAGTCGAGGTAAATCTCATTTTGCATCAGGTTCAGAAATGCAAGGGAGTCCTGCTCTAAAAAGCCGGCGACTTTACCGGCCACCTCTTCAATAAGCCGCTCATTGTGCAATACCACATTTACCGGTGCCTGCGGGCCGTTGCGCAAATGCCGGATAAGCTCAATGTGGTTCCAACCAGGCTGTAGTTCGAACCGGCCGGGGCGCATGGGGTCGCGCTCGTAGGCCATCCGGTCTGCCAGCACGCGGAAGACCTGCTCATCCTGAACGAAGTCCTGAGCCTTCAACAACGCAACAACTTCTTCAAAAGAAGACTGGGTGGGGATTTCTACGATGTAACTGTCCAGCCCCTCCGGCACAGCGACTTTCGCCAAAAAGGCGTTGTAAAGGTACAGCCCTGCCCCTATGATAGCTACCGTTAGCAGGAGCAGCGTGGTCTTTACGGCTCTTTTCATGGTGTTTGTTTTTTAAGGTGATCGCGCATTTGCTTTTGCCCCACTTCCTGTCTGCTAGTACTGCTCTTTTTCATTAGGGAAATCGCCGGAGCGTACATCATCGCTGTACTGTTCGGCTGCGCGCTTGATCTCGTCAAAGAGGTCGAGGTAGCGGCGAAGGAAACGTGGCTTGAAGTCTTTGGTGATGCCCAGCAGATCGTGGGAGACCAGGACCTGCCCGCTGACATCAGGGCCGGCGCCAATGCCGATGGTGGGGATGTCGATGCTTTCTGTTACCCGCTTTGCCAGCTTGGCCGGGATTTTTTCCAGCACAATAGCGAAGCAGCCCAGTTCCTGCAACAGCTTTGCATCCTCAATGAGCTTGGTGGCTTCGGCTTCTTCCTTGGCCCGCACAGTATAAGTGCCGAACTTGTAGATGGACTGCGGGGTAAGCCCAAGGTGCCCCATCACCGGCACACCAGCCGACAGGATACGTTTGATGGACTCCTGAATTTCGGCACCGCCCTCCAGCTTGACGGCATGGGCTCCGGATTCCTTCATGATGCGGATGGTGGATTCCAGGGCGATGCGGGAATTGCCCTGATAGGAGCCAAAGGGCAGATCGACCACTACGAGCGCCCGTTTGACTGCCCGGACTACTGAAGAGGCATGGTAGATCATTTGGTCGAGCGTAATGGGCAGGGTGGTCTCGTGGCCGGCCATGACGTTGGAGGCCGAGTCGCCTACGAGCAGCACATCAATGTTTGCGGCATCCAAAATACGGGCCATTGAAAAGTCATAGGCTGTGAGCATGGTGATTTTCTCATCCCGCTCTTTCATTTCCTGAATGACGTGGGTAGTCATTCGTTTGATATCTTTGTTGACGGACATGCGTTCCAGATTTTTTTGGAGCCACAATATAGGCTCAATTCCGTTTGCCAAACAAATATTGGGCTGCCTTTGGTTGAATACTGGCCGTGGGCAGCAAAAAACAATTCCGTCTTTTAAACGTCAATGCCTGTTTATGTCGTTTGTGTTATTGAAGGTAATTAGATTACCTTTGCGTTTGCTTTAACGATTACTGCATAATTTTCTAGAATGAAATTACTCAAGCCTACTATTTTACTGCTTGTTTTGGTGATGGGCTGGAGCGCCTGCTCCACCGAAGTCAACCTGGAAGCGGAGTGGAAAGACATCCCTATCGTTTACGGTTTTCTGAATATTCAGGATACCGCGCATTATGTGCGGGTCCAAAAAGCTTTTCTGGAACCCGGGGGAGATGCCCTTCAGGTTGCACAGATCAGTGATTCGATTTACTACGATGAAATTAACGTTATCCTTGAAAACCGGACGCAGGGCACTTCCTTTGTGCTGCAGCGCGTCAATGGAGAAGAGGAAGGCTACTTTAAAGAGGAAGGCCTGTTTGCCAATACTCCGAATGTTTTATACAAGCTCAATGCTGAAGAGGCAGGGCTGGAAGGCGGCGACGAGGTGTCGATCCGCGTGGAACGGGGCGATGATTTGCCCCCGGCTACTGCGGAGACCATCATTCTGAACGAGATGGACTCCGTTGCAACTTCTCCGTCGAATACCATCAACCGCTGGCGCTACAATCAAATGCTTGCTGTAGCCTGGAGCCCCGGGCCTGAGGCACAGATTTTTGATGTCCGTTTTATTATTCACTACCGGGAAGTTACGCCCGGGCAGGGGATGGAACCGGTAGAAAAAACACTGGAGTGGGTGGTCAATAAATCCATACTTCGGCAGGACTCTGATAGTCAGCGGGAAAAAGTGGACATACCCGGGCAGGGCTTTTATTCTTTCCTGGGGGCTTCTATCCCACCCAGCGAGGGGGAGATCCGGCTGTTCGACTATATTGATATCATTATTACAGGAGCCGGAGAAGAATTCAGGGACCTGGTCTTGGTAGAACAGGCGAATACCGGTATTACATCGGCGCAAAATATACCCGTTTACACTAATGTTGAAGAAGGGCTGGGCGTATTTACCTCCCGTTTCCAGCTCGTTCGCCGTGGCATCCGGATCGGCAATGAAGCCCGGGATAGCCTGCAGAATGGTATCTTTACCAGGGACATCAATTTTAACTAATGATACCGGACGGGCAGAAAAAAAGATAGCGCCGTAACGTTTTGGTTTTTGGGCTGATCAATGGGCGATAATCCCATTAATTCATTTCCCAAAAACCAAAACCATGGCCAAACACCATGAAACCCAACCGGAAGATCAGCAGCCTTTAGCGGCATTTGCTTTCAGCCGCGATGGCAGCCTGCTCTGCAGAGGAAAGGTCGAAGACGGCAATACCGTATACTTCGATGCCAGCAGCAGCGCGCTCAGGCAATCCCGGGTCTTTATCCTTCCTGAGCCCGAAACGGGCATCTCACTTACCAGCCTCAGTATTGAGCAGTTGGAAAGGCGTCAGGCCTTCGAGCCTCGTTTGCGATTTAACGAGAATGGCGGCCTGATTTTCGAGCGTATCCCTGACCGCATCCGTGAAATCTGGTGGTGGCGCCGTTGTTGCATACGCGGGCGGATCACCAACCGTGCATCTGTGGAAGGGCAGCTGGAAACCTACCCGGTCTGCAATGCCATCGTGCACATTTGCGAGGTAGACCGCATCCGATGGTGGATTGAGCGGATTGACCCTGACCTGCTGGAACGGCTGCGGGGCGATTTGCTGGAACGTATTCCCATCCCCATTCCGGAGCCGCCCCGGCCGTTACCTGACCCACCGCCATTCCGTCCGGAGATCGGGCGGGAGCTGTTGCAAAATGCCAGCGCAAACCTTTCCATCAACCGGGTGCCACAGGCGGCCCTGGAAAGCCCTGCCCAGCTTCAGGTGCTGCATCAGCAAATTCAGCGGGTGGATGGCTCGCAATTCCGGAGTATACTGACGGAGTATTTTCCGGTGTTTTTCCCATATTTCTGCAATTTTCCTTATCTCTGGCCCTGGCTGTACCGCTGCGATGAAGTGGCTGTAGCGGAGACCGATCAGAACGGGCGGTTCGAAGCCTGCATCTGGCATCAGGGCGATCAGCCGGATGTCTATGTGTGGGTGGAATACCCATTGGATGGCGGCAATGTCACAGTGTACCGCCCCCGCGTTCCCTGCGCTACGTACTGGGACTACGACTGTGGAGAAGACATTATTATTCAGCTTTCAGATAGCCGGATTCCACCAGTATGCGGGGGGATTCTGGAAGGGACTTCCGTGGCCATCCGGGCTATAGGCACCCATGTTTCTCCCTTGCATATTGACCAGAGGGTTACCCATACCATTGCTTTGCCGGGGAACGGTAATTTTCGGACGGTAGGGCTGACCAATTATGCGACACAGGGGCTAGGGAGCTACAGCCCTCAGCTCACCAATCAATTTGTACGGCCGTTTACGGGCACTGTACCCATCTATGCGCAGTTTGGAGACGGGCTTCCCGCCACCAATATTCACTATTTTCAGGTGCAGTACCGGCGGACACACAATGCGGGGCTGCTTACCCTCATCCATCCCTCGAACCTGAATTCGGGCTGGAAAACCTTGGAAAGTGGTACGCTCACCCGCCGCTATGTTCTGCAGGACGGGCTGGACTTCAAATACGAATACTACAACCTTGGACCTTTTGAAGTGAACGGAGAACGGGCTTACCGCATTCCGCCCCTGGACCCGCAACTGCCGGGCATTGATGGCCAGCCCGCTTCCTCAGACCCTACAGCGCGTTGGACACGCTACGACAGGGTGGCTATTGCACGGATTGACACCAACCTCCTTGAGGAGGAAGGCTTGTATGAATTCCAGGTCCGTTTTCTGGATCAAAATGGCAACCTTGCCAATGTCAACCCGGATTTTTTCCGGGTCCCGGATCCGGCAGACGTTAACGCTACTATGGCGGCACCCGGTACATACATTCGTCAAATTGCGGGCGATGCGGTCTTCCAGTTTAGAATGAGGTTGGATAACCAAGGGCCGGCATTGGGTATTTTCGGGGTTTCGCTGGATGGCGATTTCAGCGCAATGACCGATTGTGGTTTCCTGGCTTATCAGTCCACAAGCCAGCAGGTGGGGCTTTCCTTTAGGGCCAGCCACCCCCGCGGATTCGGGCTCTTCCATTTTGATTTGGAGCGTGGGCGGCGGAACAGCCTGTTCAACCATTTTACCCTGGGGGATGCCAGAGGCGTGGTCACTGGCAGCAAGGCACCCTATACCCTGGGGGCAGATGGTATTTACCGGGCTTCCTTTTCTATCGCGGCATTACTGGCGGGTTGTGGAGAGAAAGCAGCTTTTTCGGAAGATCTAACTGTCGTAGGCTTACATACTGATGGCACCCACGCCGGCAACTTCTTTAGGCGCTCCGTAAGCAATGCTTTTGCGATAGCGCCCCGATAGCGCAAAATTGACAAGGGTTGGCTTCACCCAGTGCCTGCTTTCGAACATGGTTTGGTTCAGCAGGTTAAAAGGGTGAAGCCATTCTATTGAATGACGCCATTTACCACGCTTTGCGCTTCCTCCTGCAGCTGCTTCAGGTGGCCCTCGCCTTTGAAGCTTTCTGCATAAATCTTGTAGATGTTTTCAGTGCCGGAAGGGCGGGCCGCAAACCAGCCATTCTCAGTGGCTACCTTCAACCCGCCGATTGCAGCGCCATTGCCCGGTGCTTCTGTCAGAATTGCTTCAATGGGTTCTCCGGCCAGAGAGGAGGAAGTAATCTGATCGGCAGATAACTGCTTCAGTTTGTCTTTCTGTTCAGGCGTTGCCGGGGCATCAATGCGGGCATACACCGGCGCACCGTAGGCCGCGGTGAATTCGTTGTAAATTTCGCCCGGATCCTTGCCGGTCGTAGCCGTGATTTCACCAGCAAGCAGCGCAGCGATGATGCCATCCTTATCCGTAGACCATACCTTGCCATTGCGGTCCAGAAAAGAGGCACCGGCGCTTTCCTCCCCACCAAACCCAAGGCTGCCATCGAACAACCCATCCACAAACCACTTAAAACCTACCGGGACTTCCACCAGTTTCCGGCCAAGTTTCTTCGCCACCCGGTCTATCATTTGGCTGCTCACCAGCGTTTTGCCAATACCTGTATCTGCCGACCAGCCCGGGCGGTGCCGGAAGAGGAAGTCTATGGCTACAGCAAGATAGTGATTGGGCTGCATCAGCCCCTGACTGCGGGTCACGATCCCATGCCGGTCGTAATCCGTATCACAGGCTACTGCTACGGCAAAGCGGTCTTTGAGTGCGAGCAGCCGCTGCATGGCGTAGGCAGAAGAGGGGTCCATGCGCACCTTCCCGTCCCAGTCGAGCGACATAAACCGGAATGTCTGGTCTACCTGCGTATCAACAATATTCAGATTGAGGTGGTAGCGGTCGGCAATGCGTTCCCAATAGCGCACGCCAGCGCCGCCCAGGGGGTCCACGCCGATTTCCAGGCCTGCACTTCGTATGGCCTCGACGTCAATCACCTGACCGAGGTCGCCGGTGTAGGCATCGAGGTAATCGTAGGTCTTCGTGGTGGCAGCTTTCAGGGCTTTCTGCAGAGGCATTCGCCTGACCTCCCTGAGCCCGTTTTCGAGGATTTCATTGGCTTTAGCCTCAATCCAGGAAGTGACGCTGCCTTCTGCCGGCCCGCCATTGGTCATATTATATTTGAACCCGCCATCCTGAGGCGGATTGTGCGAAGGCGTGATGATGATCCCATCTGCCAGCCCGCTTGTCCGTCCGGCGTTATAGGTTAGAATAGCGTGGCTGACCGCAGGAGTGGGCGCGTACTCATTATCGGCGGCAATCATAGTTGGCACTTCATTGCCCGCCAGGACTTCCAGCGCGGTGGCTTGTGCGGGCTCCGAAAGCGCATGCGTGTCCATACCCATAAATACGGGGCCGGTGATGCCTTCCTTTTGGCGGTAGAGGCAGATGGCTTGTGTGGTAGCCAGGATGTGGTCTTCGTTGAAGGAGGCTGTGAGGGAAGAGCCCCGGTGCCCGGAAGTGCCAAAGGATACCCGCTGGGTGCGTTCTGCCGGGTCCGGCTTATCCGTAAAGTACGCGGTGATCAGGCGGGGGAGATTAACGAGTTCGCCAGTGGTGGCCGGCTTGCCGGCATTAGGGTGGATTGCCATGGGCTGGTTTGGATTTGGTTGAGCTTAAAAATAGGGGACAGGGGGCGGGTGTGCAAGTTTTTCTGAATGTTGAGTTTTTAATATCCGCAGATATCATAGGTGAAGGGCTATACTTGCCCGGAATTTGAAATGAAAATCAATTTATAAAAAACTACGCTGGGGGATGAAGGTGTATTTGTTGCAGGATTCTACGCACACTGATAAGTTGGGCTCGGTTTAGTTTAAGAGCCTGTATCGTAGCTCTGCCAATTGGTGTTAATCCTTTTAAGTAGAGAGGATTTCTATCCCATGCAAAATGTTTTTTCCATTGATCTGTCCTCGGATTAAAAATAGGGACTATTTTATCTGAGATATCGTCTTTAGCTTCTGTTTTATTGTATTTATGGCTATTGCAGCCTCTATACGATAAGGCTAGGTTTTCTGGTATCGAAAGTCCTTTTTTGGAAAGCGGAATAATATGTTCTATCTCGAAAGGTTGAGTAGAGATTTCCATAGGTGTAAGGCAGTATTCACAACGATTTACAGCCCTGGTTTCCACCAACTGGCGTAGTTCATGTGAGTGAGAATTTCTACTCATCTGTTAAAAAGGGATTTTCAATACCCAGGTCCTGTTTTAGCTTTTTTATGGTAATTCCACGCAGAGCGGCTAGTTCAGCGATTGCCTCCAGCCAATTAGCATTATGTTTTTCGGTTTGCTCTACCAGTCTGGTCAACTCTGCATGCTCTTCCGGAAGTATGGTCTCGTCTTGTAGTTTCTTATATAAGTTATCATAGCGGCGCTGTGCTTTGATTGGAAACCCCTGGTAAATTTTATCTAATAAAGCTAATTCTTTGTCTGAGGGTTTAGGGGACTTACGGCGGGCTATAATATGATTAAGTGCGTCGGAGAACTTTTCCAGGCTATCTAAATCCATATCAGATAGCCCTTTAAGCAGTTCGTCTGCATCCAGCTTAATATCCTTTCTAATCTCAATAGTACGCATCAATTCCTTTTAGGTAAAAATACGGTTTAATAGGCTAATTGGCAAGGGCTCAATTTTATTGAACTGATCAAATAAAAAAGCCCGGCTGCAACTGCAACCAGGCTTTCGGGGTGCCCGCGAGAGGACTCGAACCTCCACGTCCGTAAGGACACATGAACCTGAATCATGCACGTCTACCAATTCCGCCACGCGGGCCTATAATTATTATCAACGGGATAAATTGCTCTTCCCGCCTTCTATACTTCGTACCGACGGCGGGAATCGAACCCGCACTCTGTTGCCAGAACTGGATTTTGAATCCAGCGCGTCTACCAATTCCGCCACGTCGGCATAAGATTGCCGATCAATCGGCGCTGCAATACTTCAATTGCGGATGCAAATATAGAGCGGTATTTTCAATTTGTAAAGCAAATGGGGCGAAAAAAGTTCCATTAATAACGCCCCATTTGCTTTACGGCTGATAGTCAGTGGATTCCTAACTGAAAAAACTGCGGATAATATCCAGCCCGTTGGCATACAGGACCAGCCCGATGACAATGATGAACCCGACGATCGTTGCACGTTCCAAAAACTTATCGCTGGGCTTGCGGCCCGTGACCATTTCGTAAAGAAGGAACATCACATGCCCGCCATCCAGCGCCGGGATGGGCAGTAGGTTCATGAAAGCCAGGATGAGGGACAGCACCGCCGTCATCGTCCAGAAGCGTTCCCAGAGCCATTCATTGCCAAACATGGAGCCAATGGTGCCGAATCCGCCAAGGCTTTCGGAGGCTTTGATGCGCCCGCGGAACATCTGCCCAAAGGCTTTCACCTGATCGCCCAGGAAGGTCCAGCCCTTTTGTACACCGGCTGGCATCGCCTGCGCAAAATTATATTCCTTGCGCTTGGTGCCGAACAGTTCCCCTGCCGTTACCCGTTCTACGCCGATCATGCCGTTTTTGGTAGTCGTCAAAGCGAGCTGAAGGGTGTCTGATCCGTTGCGGAGCACGGTAAGGTCTACCTCCACGTTATCTTTGCCACGGATGCCCCTCGCGAAGTCGATAAACCAGGGCGTAGGCTGCCCGTCCAGGCCGATAATCTGGTCTTCAGGTTTGATGCCTGCTTTTTCGGCCGGGCCATCCTCCATGATGTCCTTAATTTTGAAGGGCATGCGGGGGTAGAAGAGCGCCTTGTTCTTGTATTCGTAGCTGGAGAGCAGCGTAACATACTTAGGGTCGATGGGGACTTCCACTTCCTGGCCTTCCCGTTCCACTGTGATCTGGTCTGCGTTATTGATGATAATTTCCCGTACTACCAGGCGGTCGTTGAATTGCTCATAAGGCTTGCCGGCTATGCTGAGGATATGGTCTCCATCGCGCAGCCCCATTTCCTGTCCGAGGGAATCCACCTGAATGCCGTATTCGAGGTTCTCATTGGGCAAATATTCCTGCCCATACACCCAAAGCACAAAGCCATAAAGCAGGAAGCCCAGGATAAAGTTGACGGTCACACCGCCCAGCATGATGATGAGCCGTTGCCAGGCCGGCTTGGAGCGAAACTCCCAGGGCTGCGGTTCCTCGCTCATTTGCTCGGTATCGAAGCTCTCGTCAATCATGCCGGATATTTTGACATAACCGCCCAGGGGCAGCCAGCCGATCCCGTACTCGGTTTCTCCAATTTTCTTTTTGTACAATTCGAACCAGGGGTCAAAAAAGAGGTAGAATTTCTCCACACGGGTACCAAACAGGCGAGCCGGCAAAAAGTGGCCCAGCTCATGCAGTACAATCAAAATAGAAAGGCTAAGCATCAACTGCCCGCCCATGATTAGATAATCCATATATTATTTTCTTCCTTGCAGGATGGTTAGTTTATCGAACAAAAGAACAGCTTCTTTCCGGTTATGTTGTTTAGGAGCGGGCAAAGGTAGTTAAATATTATATTAGCGCCGCGGATTTCAGGACGAAACGAACCGGATCAACAAAGTGAGGATATGAATATTTTTTTTACAAAAGAAGTGAGGGGGGCGGTGGCTGCACTTCCTGAAAGCGAAGCCCGGCATTGTATTCAGGTGCTTCGCCATAAAGTGGGCGACCGCATTCACTTTATAGACGGGCGGGGCGGGCTATACGAAGGGGAGATTGTCGAGGCGGGCAAAAAGACATGCCTGCTGAAGGTCCTTTCCCACGAAGAAGCTTATGGCAAGCGGGCCTACCGGGTCCACCTGGCCGTTGCCCCGACCAAAAACATCAGCCGGATGGAGTGGCTGCTCGAAAAAGCCACTGAAATCGGGTTGGATACCTTCACGCCCTTGCTTTGCAGTCATTCCGAGCGCCGGGTGCTGAAGCTGGAACGGCTGGAAAAAATTGTCCTCTCCGCTGCAAAGCAGTCTGTTAAGGCCTATTTGCCGCAGCTCAACCCACTGACCGGGTTTGAAGATTTTTTGGAAAGAACAGACAGCGAAGCCGGGCGCTTCATCGCCTATTTAGGAGAAGGCGTTAAGGGGGCCTTAAAACAAAACTACAAGGCCGGGCAAGACGTTTGTTTGTTAATTGGCCCGGAGGGTGGGTTTAGCCCTCAGGAGGCCCGGGCAGCTGCCGATGCAGGGTTCACGCCCGTCACTTTAGGCGAAAGCCGGCTGCGGACGGAAACGGCAGCCCTCGTAGCCTGCCATACTATTCATCTTTTAAACGCATAACTCATGTTGAAAACCGGAATGGCGCTTTTTGCTGCTTTTTTGCTGGCCTTTACGACCCCATTTGACCCCGGAGCAGGAACTTTGAAGATGGGGCTGCTCAAATACAACGGCGGGGGCGACTGGTACGCCAACCCAACTGCATTGCCTAACCTTGCTGCTTTTTGCAATGCACAGCTGGGGACGGACTTTGACACAGAGTATGAGGAAGTCGAAGTGGGGAGCGTGGAGTTGTACAACTTTGCTTTTGTGCACATGACGGGGCACGGCAATGTGGTCTTCTCAGATGCAGAAGCAGAAAACCTGCGCAACTACCTGCTGGGCGGCGGCTTTCTCCATATTGACGACAACTACGGTATGGACCCCTACGTGCGGGTGGCGATGAAAAAGGTATTCCCGGAGCAGGAATTCGTGGAGTTGCCCTTCGAGCACGAGGTATTCCGCCAAAAGTTTGAGTTTGAGAATGGCCTGCCTAAGGTGCACAAACACGATGACAAGCCAGCACAAGCTTTTGGCTTATTCCACGAAGGGCGGATGGTTTGCCTGTACTCTTTCGAGTCAGACCTTGGTGATGGCTGGGAAGACGAGGACGTGCACAATGACCCCGAGCCGATCCGCCGCCGGGCCCTTCAAATGGGGGCTAATATCATACAATTTGCCTTTCAGCAGTAAAACCTACTGCCAGATGACCGATCGTTTGCGCCGGATGTAGTTCCGTACATTTAGCCAAAAGGCTACAAAAATGTACAGAATGACTGGCGACCCCAGGGCCACAAACGAAATGTAGATAAAATTAATGCGCACGCGGGCAGAAGCAATCCCCATTTTGTCACCGAGATAGCTGCACACACCAAACGCTGATCTTTCCAGTAAATCTTTTACGTATCGCATAAGCCAATTTTTGATCAGGCACTTCACTTCCATGCAATGCCGCACAGGCTACAGCAACCTGTCCTCCGGTATAACGTAGAATCCGGTTCAGGCGTTGCCGGCAGGCGGGATTCTGGTCAAAAAGCATGACCGCATCCGCTATTGCTCTGGAATAAATCCCTAACAATAAAATAGGCAAATGGATTACAGGACCGGCAAAAAAATCAATTTCCCCGGTTGTCGCCTGTATTTATTCGGCTATAGCGGTCATCGCGTCATTCATAGATACCTGCTCATAAACCGCAGCGCCATTTTCCAGTGAGTGGCCAGGCTCTTGAATGTTGCCTTCAGATCCGGAAAAAAGAAAGAATGCACCGGCGGCGCCAAAAACGAGCAGCAATGCAATGATAATGGTTTCGATGTTTGATTTGTTACGTGCCATGATGTTTGGTTGTTTGTTGCAGCGGCAGCACTGGCGGGGCTGAAAGCTGCGGTTTAGGAATACGGGGGGCTTTCCCGGCGGAGCGGCTGAGCGCTCCGACGCGGCATAGGGGGCCCGGGGCAAGTGCGGGGCACTTTGCCAGGTCAAAGGTTTCGACAAGGCACAGCAAGGGCTTTCAGCTTCCGTTGCACCGGAGGCTGTTGCAAAGAGGCAGGCATAGCTTGCCCCTTTAGCGGCGTGCGGTCAGGCACGCGCTATTCAGGCATAGGAGTAGCAGGGCAAGCGGGTACACTTGCCGGAAATGCAGGCATACACCGGGCACAATGATAGCCGGGCTTTTGCCGGGCGATCAGTCAAAAGATGTACAGAGCCTGCAGGGTACGCTACCGTACCTGACCAATGCTGTGTTTGAAATCGGTGGTTGTAGATGGGCTGCGAGTTGCAAGCCCGGGAGTGTTGTTTATGGAGGAGATGGCGCAGTGCAGCCTTTAGGGCAGTAGTTGCCCAGGCAGCCTGCACCCGGTTTGTAAGGGTTCTGCATAGGTCGTTTTGGTTTACTGAATGATTATGATTGTTGGCAGACAGTTTTCCAACTGTGCTTATGCAAATATTATAAAAAATATTTATATAAGTATAATCCGGTCTCGATTTATTATAAAAAATCATCATTTGTTTCTCTGTATTGCGTTCATCTACAGAGCTACAAAATATATGCCAAAAATATTATGTGTTTATTTTAGACTTGTGCTCACGGGTTTGGGCGTGCTTTGAGGGGGCAGCAAAAGCCACAATCTGCCGTAGGATTTCAGGTTGCTGGCTTCCTGTTCCGCCGCATCTCCAATGCCTGTGTAGAAGTCGACATGCCCGGGCCCCCGGATGGCGCCACCTACGTCCTGCGCGATCAGGAGGCGGTAGTCATGGCCGACCACGCGCTGTTTGCGGTTGTCAAAGATGGGGAAAGCGGCAAGCAGGCAACTGCCCAATGGGATGTACCTGCGGTCTACCGCAATAGAATAGCCAGCTGTTAGCGGCACATTGCCTGCTCCGGAGGGTTCAGATTGCTGTCGGATAAAAAAGGTGTAGGAAGGATTCTGGAAAAGTATGGTATCGGTCAGGGAAGGGTTCTGGAGCAGAAATTTGCGGATACCCCGAATGGAAAGGTCGGCGATATTCAGGTCTGCCCGGTCCTGTATGTATTTTTCAATACTCAGATAAGGATGGCGGTTGCTGCCGTTATAGGAGAAGAGCTCTCGTGTGCCATCTGGGTATTCCACAAACCCGGACCCCTGCACCTGCATGTAATACAAGTCTACTTTGTTGGCCGCGTAGGCAAGCTCGAGCCCCATGCTGTCCAGCACGCCTTCTCCTTCAATCTGGGCACGGGTAGGAAGCGCCCCTTCCCAGTCAAGGGGGCGGCTGTAAATCGGATACCTGAAGGCCCCTGTAGGTTTCCGGGATACTTTGATGACAGGTGTAAAGTACCCCGTGAACTGCACATTCCCACGCTGGTCCCGCCCCCAAATCTGATGGGCATTGAGGTACTTTTCCATACCGAAGGGCTGCGCGTGCTGCCAGGCGGCCAGCATGGCCGTGACTTCCCGGAGTTCTTCGTGACGGATTCGGAGGTTGCCGACCTGATAATTGCTGCGGCCGCGGGCAAGGTCCAGCAATTTAAGATTTTGCTGAAGTGCTTCTACCGCAGCACCATCGATAATAGGAAGCACCAGTGAATCAAGTGGGGTAAGTTCATAGATTTCTTTTTGTTTGGGCGCTCCTTTTACCCGCCCGGCCCGGTCGATCCGAAGCTTTGAAGGCTCGTTATCCTTCACAGGCATCGCAACAGGCAAATGCCCGGACTCCGGTGTGGTTTCGCAGCCAGTGAGCGCAGCGAGCACCAGGCAGATGACGGCCGTATGTATTTTCATAAGGTGGTAGGTTGATGCCACGAACAATTATACTATAAAAATCATGGACTTCCAAAGGGCTTTTCGGCGGTGATCAGCCCGTAGTACCACAGCCCCTGCCGGAGCGCCTGAAATTGCCGTACACTGCCCACGATATTGTTGTGCTGTGCCCGGGTCCGGACGCCAAGGGGATAAAGCAGGTAATTGGCCCATAGCCAGCGGCGGGAAATCAAATAAAGGTTTTTGAGCGAGATGAATGCATAGCGGGTGAAATCTTCTATTTGAATGTTTTCGAAGCGGGCTTGTTCCAGGTGGGAGCGGTGCTCCTGAGTGGTGTCGAGGTCGGGGATGGCCCATCGGTTGACCCAGTCGAGCAGCAGCTTTTCCTGTGCATCAGGGAGCGGCCTTTGGTAGCGGATGTACTCCGCAAGGACCATTCTGCCTCCGGGTTTCAGCAGTCGTGCGGCTTCCTGATAGAAGGCGGCTTTGTCGGCGGCATGGCAAAGGCTCTCACAGGCCCAGATGACATCCACGCTGTTGTCTTCGAGCGGCACCTGACAGTAGTCGCCTTCAATGAACTGGCAAAGGTGGGTGAGCTTGCGTTCCGAAGCCTGTTTTTCAGCGGTGGCGACTTGGGTGGCTACGGGCGTAATGCCGGTTGCACGGACAGATTTTTGGGCGGCCAGCCACAAACTGCTGCCTCCGTTGCCACAACCAGCGTCAAGCACATGCTGACCGGGTTCGACCTTGCCCCGGGCTGCCATGATTTGGTTGGTATTCAGCAGGGCCTGACCGTGGGTCCGGTGGTGGCGGTCATAAAACCCGAAATGTACCGCCTGATTGTCTTCGTTGAGCCAGGCTACCTGATAGTCAAACCGGGTTTCATCATAATACCGAATGATATCACGAAGATGAGTAGTCTGCAGGGAAGAGGTGGGCATGAGCTCCTATGTCTGTTTCTACCGGCAAAATAGGGAATTTTTGAGGATCGGCAGGAAAAGAGCGCAGCCCCGCCAACCATTCGGCTGACGGGGCTGCTGTAAGTAGAACAATGAGTCTGTGTTATGCTCTGCCTTTCAGCATCATATTCCAGTACATAAAGGGCAGGCCGTACTTCTTGAGCACCCACATTGGGTAGAGCTCCTTGGAGGTATCGAAAAACTTGGACAACATCGGGTCGCTGTCCCGTTCGCCATCGTAGTTGAACTCCGCCAGCACCATTTTGCCGTAGCCAGTCACGAGCGGGCAGGAAGAGTACCCCTGATAATCGTTGTTGAGCTTGCCGTCATTGGCGATAGCGTGGAACAGGTTCTCTACCACAACCGGGGCTTGCTTGCGCACAGCGGCACCAGTCTTGGCGGTAGGCAGGGCAGCGGCATCCCCCAGGGCAAAGACATTTGGGTAACGTTTATGCTTAAGGGTATTGATGTCCACTTCAATCCAGCCTTTGGTAGGTCCTTCCTGTACGGCAAGTTGTGATTGCTGTATGAAATCAGGGGCTGCCTGCGGTGGGGCTAAGTGCAGCATGTCAAACTCCACCATTGCGCTGCCTTCCACGATTTCTTCCTTTTCGGTGTCGCGGTAGTTGTAGCAGACTGCGGAGATTTTATCGTACTCCTTTACGATATCAAAGTACACCCGTTTGTTCTCCCCGTCAATTTTCCTGATCCGGTGGAAGAAGCGCAGCTGCAGCCCTTTGCGGTCCACGACTTTCATAAGGGTAGACTTAAACGGCTCCACCCCGAAGATCACGCTGCCCGGTGTCATAAAAAGGATGTCCGAATTTTCGCGTACGCCCTGCTTGCGCCAGTAGTCGTCAGCGAGGTACATGATCTTCTGTGGGGCACCTCCGCATTTGATAGGTGTGGCGGGTTGGGTGAAAATAGCATTCCCGCCCTTGAATTCCTGCAGTACTTCCCAGGTATAGTCCGGATCCACATAATTGCTGCAGACCTGGTTCTTGTTCATGGTTTCTTCCAGGCCTTCAATTTGGGAATAGTCATACTTCACCCCCGGGCAGGCTACGAGGTAGTCATAGAACACCTTCGTGCCGTCCCTGAGCACGACCTCGTTATTGTCGGGATTGACAGATTCCACATATTCCTGAATCCATTGTGCACCTTTGGGGATAAGGTCGCCCATGTTGCGCTCCGTATCCTTGTAATTGAAGGTGCCGGCGCCTACCAGCGTCCATGCAGGCTGATAATAGTGCTTGGATGCCGGGTCAATAATGGCGATGTCCAGGTTCTTGTCCTTGAGCAAAAGCTGAGCAGCAACAGTAATACCAGCTGTGCCTGCCCCAATAATCACTATTTGATGTTTCATGTGAATTGGCTTTAATAATGTTTTGTAAAGTAAAAGCCAATCCCTCTTTTCTTTTGTGTGCTGAATCACAAAAGGAGCTGATAAAAGTCATCAAATGTATAAATAGTTATCACCAGGAGCCTGATTGAAGAGGTTTACGGTCTAAAAAGGCTGGCATGAGGGTCAGCGGCGCTGATCCGGTTTTTCCTTTTCAAGGTAGATGTCTCCAAAGGTCACCGAGATCGTTACATTGGGATAGTACTCTGCCCGGGGCTGAAATTCCACCTTTTTGATCTCATCGGTATTCTTCAGGAATTCCATTTTGAGGTTGCTGGGGAAGTAAATGCTGCCGTGCTGAGCAGTGAGGGCATATCCGTAGTCCAGCAGCCTGGGGTCGAAGAGGAAAATGTCGCTTTTGGTACCGGTAATGTTAAGGTCCAGTAATCCTGCGGAGGCCGAAAGGATGCGCACATCTCCGTAGTTGGATTCAATGCTGTACCGGCCTTTGATCTCCTCCAGCGTTACATTCGAACGCCGGGCATTGATGGTCACGTTGCCATCCAGCCGCTTGCCGGACACATCCCCAAAGCGGGAGGAAAGGTCAATGCTGCCCTGTACGTTTTCCAGTCCCACCGGGCTGAATTCGCCCTGGTACCGGAACCGTTTGGCAAGGTTGATGACGTTGGCGGTGCCGAAGTAGTTTTTCAGGTAGACCGGGCAGTTTTCCGGCACTTTGACGACATAGCGGGCGGAAAGATTGGAAGCGGGTTCGGGGTCGCCCTCGGGCACGGAAATGTAGTTGCGCACGTAGATCTTGTTGCGCACGCGTTCTGCGATGTACTTAATCGCTTCAATATCGGTCTCCGCAGTAGCTTTTTCCGGGTGTTTGGCAATGAACTCCACCGTCAGGGAAATTTCGTCCTTGTTCCAGGTTTCGATAGAGACATCGGCTTTTTCGCCTTCAATGTTCACCTCATACGTATCCCGGTATTTGAACGTTTTTTCCAGCCGCTTGGTGATGACATGGAGGTTAGTGGTTTGGGCCATCAGCCCGTTCCCCAAAAAGCCCAGCCCGCAAACGGCGAGCATAGCCCAAAGTGGCTTGGTGGAAAGCCAGCTCAGGTTTCGTTTGCCAGCCCGAAGTGTGCAATCCCAACAAGCTCCAAATAAAGGGTTCCAATTTTTCATTATTGGTCCAGCTATTTTGATTGGCAGTGATGATTAAATTTGAGCAATCATTTCCCGGATCAGGCCGGAGCGTTCCTTTTCGATCTCGCTCATTTGCCGGATGAGCTGAGCATCTTTTCCATAGCGCTCCATCATTTTGGCTACTTCCTCTTGTGCATCCTTCAGGTCTGCCCATTCTGAAAGCAGCAGTTCATAGGTGGGCAGTTGTTTAGCCACCGGGTCTTCACGGAATTCGTTCACCGCTTTTTGCATCAGAGCCTCCGCCTGTCCCCAGTCTTCAATACTGGCAAACTGTGCATTGGTGGTTTGCTGATCGTAAGTATAGGTGGCTTGCAACGGGGCTGCCTCCTGCTGTGGCCAGGCCCACCAGAGCCCAATCAGTAATGCAATGGCAGCCGCAGCCCGGGCCAGTACCGTCATCCTGACCCTGCGGGCGGGTGGCCGGATACCTTGTTCTATAGCGGGCCAGAGTTCCGCCGGAGGGGCATACTGCGGGAGCTTTGAAAGAGCATCCCTGAGCCGTTGTCCGGCGGCATCCGCTTCAAGCGTGTCTGCAATGCGTGCCCAGTTCTGAGGTGGCGGCGCATAGCCGGGCAGCTCATTCAGGGCGGATTTCAGTGGCGCTTCGCGGGCATCCTTGTCCAATTCCCTGCCGATCTCCTGCCAGCATTCCGCCGGGGGAGCGTACACCGGCATGCGGGAAAGTGCATCCTTAAGGGTGGTACGGTTTTGCTCAGTCATCGATTAGGAATTGTAATGTTCTAATGTTTCGCGCAGCCGCTTTTTGGCGTGGAACAGCTGCGATTTGGAGGTCCCGACTGAAACGCCCAGCATTTCTGCCACCTCCTTGTGCGGGTAGCCTTCGATTTCCACCAGGACGAACACCGCCCGGTAGCCTTCGGGAAGCGCTTGGATAGCCCGTTCGAGGTACTCGACATCCAGCCGGTGCCCCCAGTCAATGGCTTCGTCTCCAACATGATGCTCAAGGGGTTCGAACCTGAGCTGCCGCTTAATATGGCTCAGCGCTGTGCGTACGACTATCGTCTTGATCCAGGCTCCGAGCGTAGACTCCCGCCTGAACTTAGGCAGTGCCCGAAAAACCTTGATGAAGGCATCCTGTAAAACATCATTGGCGGAATCAAAGTCATTGGTGATCCGGTAGGCTGCGGTGTACATGGCTTTACAGTACCGCTCGTACAGCTCGCGCTGTGCGAGGCGGTCGTGGGCCAGGCAGCCTTCAATAAGTTCTGATTCCGTCATACTTTTTGTCGCATAAACCATGAGCCTGGAGTTCTCCTTAATATTCGGTTATAAGGAGCATCTCAGGCAGGGGGTGGGTTGTATAGGGGTGAAAAAAATTACCTGCCGAGCAACAGGCCCAGGGAGAAAATCAGCCGTTCGGGGCGCTGATCGAAATCATACCGCTGCTCATTGAAGTACATGTGGTCGCCAAACCGGGTGAAGTTGCCCTGATAGCGTACATCAAGCATGATGTTCCAAATATCGAGCCCCGCCCCAAGCTGATAACCGTAGGTCAGCTCTTCAAACCGCTGCTCGTAGTTGTCGTAGGCCAGCAAATCGGAGGTGCTGTTGATGTACAAATGCCCCAGCGGCCCACCGCAGAGCCGTAGTGCCCCAATCCGGTAGTGGAGCAGGAGGGGGATGTCCAGGTATTGATATTTTTCAGACAGCACCTTGCTGACCGCTCCGGAGCTTCTGAGTTCCTCTACTTCGTAGTCCACCCGGTTGGAATTGAAGATGACTTCGGGTTGGATGATCCATTTCTCTCCCAGGGGGATTTGCAGGACGAGCCCTCCCTGAATGCCAAACTGTGCCTCGTCTACGTCGAGGTTCAACTCCGGGGAGCCGCCGCCTCCGGGGATGTTGTTGGGGCTCGAAGGCACGTTCAGGTTGACCAGCCCGGCGCGAATGCCCAGGCGGACCTGAGCAGATAGGGTTGTGCTGCACAGCAACAGCAGGGTAATCAAAGTTGGGCGTTTCATATTTATGTTCGTATTTTTATTAACCACAAATTTAGGCTATAATTGCCATCTTGGACGAAATCAGATTTAGCCTATGGATATCAAACAAACCGCATTTGCCGGAAGCTATGCTAAAGAATCACAGTGCCCGCGCGATGGGAAGCCGGAGTACGCTTTTATCGGCCGCTCAAATGTAGGCAAATCTTCGTTAGTCAACATGCTATGCAAACGCAAGAGCATTGCCCGTATTTCCCGCACGCCCGGCAAAACCCAGCTCCTCAATTACTTTTTAGTGAACGGGGTATGGTACCTCGTGGATTTGCCAGGCTATGGCTATGCCAAAATTTCCAAGAAGAAGCGGCAGGAATGGCAACGGATGATCCGGACGTACCTCAAAACCCGGTACACCTTGCAATCGGCCTTTGTGCTTATTGACAGCAATGTGCCGCCTCAGGAGATTGATCTTGATTTTATGAATGAGCTGGGGGAGGAGCAGATACCTTTTGCTATCGTTTATACTAAAGCCGACCGCCTGAAGCCACAGGAATTAGAGGACAACCTTGAGCAAATCAGAAAGGCTATCCTGCAGCATTGGGAAACGCTTCCGCCTGAATTCATTACCTCTTCCAACACGGGCCTCGGCCGGGAAGAACTGCTGGCGTATATTGATCAGGTCAACCAGCAGTATTTTGAACACCACGAAGACCTGTAAAAGCGGAGGAGCCCGAACGCAGAAGCCAATGAAGAAGAAAGAACAACGAGCCGGCTATGAGCATGTGATCCCTGAGATTGAGGACTGGCCGATTTATAAACTGAGCCAGGACCGCCGCAATTTTATTGCAGACATCGATCAGTTCATCACAGACCGCTTTATGCGGCAGCCTACCCCTAAGCTTACAGATATCCTGTCCAAGACCATCTACCTGGAGCGCATCCGGATGAAGGAGGAGCCCTGGAAAGTGGACCCGCCCAACGAGCGTCAGTTTTGGCGCAAAATCCGGAATCAACTGATGGGGCAGTCGCTGGACCGCAGCGAAGAAGAAGCGCGCCGGACCAATGAAGAGCTGCTCCGGAAAATCGTCCATCGGTATTCCGAAGAAATCGTGGGCACTTTTCAAAAAGGGACTTTCCTTTTTGCCCGGCGGTTTTTGACCCTGTTTTTCACCCGTTTGCTTAACACCGCTGCGAGCCGCAACTGGCGGCGGTTCTGGGGCAGCAAGCACCGGCTTCAGGACCGGCTGCTGGTCAGGGGGCATGTAGAGACTATCCGCACGTTGATGAAAAAAGGCACGGTCGTCATCGTCCCCACTCACTTCAGCAACCTGGACTCTATTTTAATTGGCTATGCGCTGGACTCCTTTGTGGGGCTGCCCTCCTTTTCCTACGGAGCGGGGCTCAACCTTTACAATACCGGCTATACGGCCTACTTCATGAACCGCCTTGGCGCCTACCGGGTCGACCGGCGCAAGAAAAATCCGATTTATCTGGAAGTGCTGAAGGGAATGTCAAAACTCTCCATTCAACGCGGCGTCAACAGCCTGTTTTTTCCGGGAGGCACGCGCTCGCGCTCCGGTGCCCTGGAGACCAAGCTGAAGCTGGGCCTGATGAGCACCGCTGTGGAAGCCCAACGGGCCATCTACGAGGAAGGCCGGCAGGAGAAAGTCTTCATTTGCCCGCTGATCCTGGGCTACCACTTTGTTTTGGAGGGGCAGTTCCTGATTGACCAGCACCTTAAGCGGATGGGCAAAGAGCGCTACATGCAAAGCCGGGATGAGTTTTACAGCTTCCGAAAACTGACCAAATTCATCTGGCAGTTTTTTTCTCAGGAAAATGACATTACCCTTTCCTTCGGGCAGCCGATGGACGTGCTCGGCAACTACGTGGATGCCGATGGCCGCAGCTTTGATCAGTACGGCAATGAAATCAATCTGGAGGAATACTTCTACACCGCCGGGAAAGTCACTAAGAACCTGCAGCGGGAGTCGGAGTACACCAAGCGGTTGGGGGAACGCATTGTGGAGCGCTACTTCAAGGACAACATCGTGTTGACCAGCCATCTGGTAGCCTTTGCCGCTTTTCAGATTGTGAAAAACAAAAACAGCCGCCTGGATCTCTACGGCATCTTGCGCCTGCCGGCAGATGACTATGTCTTTCCCAGGGCAACCATGCGGGAAGTGGTGGGGCAGCTGCGGCAACGCCTCATCGATATGGCAGATGCCGGGGAAGTGAAATTGTCGGAACAGGTGATGTATGACGTCGATCAGCTCATAGAAGATGGCATCAGCCGCCTGGGGACCTACCACATTGCCAAGCCTTTGCGCTTCAATAAAAAAGGGCAAATCATTAGTGAAAGTTTTAAGGTATTGTATTTTTATCACAACCGCCTTACCGGCTACGGGCTGGAAGAAAAGGTGCAGTGGAAGCAATTTGACCTTGAAATGGTTTAACCCCTATGATCAAACGGTTTTTTCTTTCGGAACGCAATATGATGGCTGCAATCCTGGTCAATGCAGTGCTCATCTTTATGCTATACTTTCCGGGCTGGCGGCACAATGAGTGGCTGGAGCTGATAGACCATGTCTTCATTCTGTTTTTTCTGCTGGAGGCCGCCGTAAAGCTGTACACGCTCAAGCCCCGAGGTTATTTTGCTGACCCCTGGAACCGTTTCGATCTGATCATTGTGCTGGGCAGCCTGCCTTCCCTGCTGGTTCAGGTCATTCCTGTACCCGATACCTCCCTGTTGATTATTCTGCGCTTGTTCCGGCTGATCCGCCTCATCCGGTTCATCCGTTTTGTGCCCCATCTGAGCAAAGTCATTACCGGTCTGGGGCGGGCCCTGCAGGCGTCGCTCTTTGTGCTTTTGGCTTTGTTTTTTCTGAATTTGTTGCTGGCCATCTTCACCTGCCACTTTTTTGCAGATATTGCCCCGCAGTATTTTGGGGACCCCCTCATTGCATCTTATTCCATTTTCCAGATGTTTACCGTGGAAGGGTGGAATGAGATCCCGGCTACGATTGCCCAAAGTTTAACCGAGCAGCAAACGCAGGCTGGGATTTTTAACACAAGTGTCCTCATTGGCATGACACGGCTTTACTTCGTGCTGGTGGTGTTGCTGGGCGGCGTTTTTGGCATGTCGCTGGCCAACGCCGTGTTTGTCGACGAAATGACCATGGACAATAATGATGCCCTGGAGCGTAAGGTCGATGACCTGCACAACGAAATCAGGGAACTGAAAGCCCTGCTGCTGCGTAACGAACAAAAAGAAAACCCATGAACTTCATCGTTTACGATCTGGAAGCCACCTGCTGGGAAGGGCGCCCGCCCAATAAAACCCAGGAAATCATTGAGATTGGTGCGATCTCAATCAATGGTTACGGAGAGGTCACGGGCTCTTTCAATAAGTTCATACGGCCGGTACTCAACCCCAATTTGTCTCTTTTTTGCCGCGACCTGACCTCTATCGAACAGGAATACGTAGACCGGTCTAACGAATTTCCGGAAGTCATTGAGCACTTTCAGGACTGGGCCGAAATTTTTGATGAAGATTACCTGCTTTGCTCATGGGGTGCTTTTGACCGCAAAATGCTGATTCAGGATTGTGAGCTGCACGGAATGGAGTGGGAGTGGGCGGAGCACCACCTGAATGTGAAAAAGGAATATGCCAGGATGCGGGGGTTGCGCCGGCCCCGGGGGCTGCGCGCTGCCGTTGAAAAAGAAGGGTTTGAGTTCACCGGTACGCACCACCGGGCCATTGATGATGCCGAAAATCTTGCTAAGCTGTTTGTCAAGTATCTCGATGAGTGGCAGTATTGAAGCACCGGCAATGCGCAGTTGCACCGCCGGTGTCTTCTAATGACCATCAGTTTAGAAGCCCATGCCTACAGTGAGCTTGTAGAAAGAGTCATTCCCTTCCAGCACATCGCTACCGAAGGCAAAGCGTGCCCAGGTACTGCCGTTGGGATTGGAGAATTGCAGGTAAGGCCCCACCCACTGATATACATCGGAAGATTCTTCCACATCAGATCCGCCAGACAGGATGAGGTGCTCCCAGTGCGCACCGAAGGATAGGAAATCCAGCGCTTTGTAGCCCGCGTTCAGCCAGTAGTGGGTATAGGCCAGGGTAGAGCCTTCTTCCCGCAGCGGTGCGTAGTAGCCCAGGTAGAACTCGCCTTCCATGCGCTCCGTGCTGAGCCCAACGGTGAGGTTAGGCACGATGCCGTCACCCATAATTCCCGGGCCAGCCGTAGCACTGGAGAGCAGGTTGCCGCCCAGGAAGCCGATCTGTGGAGTGATGCTGATAGACTCAGACGCCTCAAAACTCACCCCCATGCCGAATTCTGTCCAGTTCCCCCAGCCTCCGCCGGTGCCGCCAGACCAAAGGATTCCGTAGAAGGTGAAGTCCATTTTGTCGCTAACGCTGTAGCCTCCGGAAAAGAAGGGGTAGAACCCGAAAAACTGGTCGGAGTTCAGGGTGACGTTCATGCTGAACTTGTCTTCTTCCTGCGCCTGAGCTGAAAAAACGAGCGCCAGGCAGCAAACTGTGGCAAGTCCTAATCGCTTGAGTTGGTTAACATGCTTCATTTTAGTGAGATTTGTTGGTTGTGAAATAAGTGTTCAGATCACTGCCTGTGCAGCAACCGGGGCTAAGTGCCTTTTGTGAGCCAGCACCATGCAATGGCTGGCTTTACGCAGGGCGCAAAGCATTATGAATAATGAGTGAAAAAGTCTTGCTTTCCCCGGCACAGGGCTTTTATGCCTAAGGGGTGTTTGGTCAGGGTTGGTCTATTTGGAAAGAGGCATCCGTTTGTATTTGGATGAAGTCAAAAGTAGGAGCGGAAGGGGAGTTATACTACTCTGATTTTTTATGCTGTGTTATGCCAAAAAATGATTTTTATTCTTAAAGTTTTGATAATCAATAAACAACAGGATTTTTGATGTTGTGCCTAATCTGATTTTATTGCTTTTGAATTCGATTGTGTTGCTATCGGTTTTAGGTATGATTGTCTCAAAAAGGCAGATAGCCTTGCCCGGTTACGGGTAAGGCTATCCGCAATTAAGGATGAAGTTAGGATTACAATGGTTTCAGCTCCAGGTTTTTCCATTTGACCCGGATGCCGCCGCCATCGTGTATTTGAAGGCATATGCCGCCTTCGCCTGCTCCAATTTTTTCATCTTTTATTTTGACCATGCGTTTGCCGTTGAGCCAGGTGGTTACCCGGTCTCCTTTGGCCTTGATTTTCATGGTATTCCAGGCATCAGCCATCAGCGCAGCCTCTCCTCGGGCATCGGGCTTGATCAGCCAGCCTCTGCCGTAGGACTCATAAATGCCGCCGGTATGCTTATCGGGCGGGGCTACTTCCACCTGCCATCCCTGCACCTTCGTGCCATCTACTGTAGAGCGGAAGAAAACGCCGCTGTTGCCGTTCGCTTCCTGCAGGAATTCAAGGGTGAGCACGAAGTCGTCGTAAAATTCAGTAGTGCAAAGGTAGCCATACTGTTCGTCCGGGCCACTTTCTGAAATCAGCAGGCCCTCCTCGACGTACCATTTTTCGGTGCCGTAGGCTTCCCAGCCGGTGAGGTCTTTGCCATTAAAGAGCTGTTGCTGTGCACTGAGGCTGATCGAAAGCCCCATCAGGGCGAATCCAAGTAATATTCTCATAGTGGGCGGATTTTGATGTTCTTAAACCAGATTTTGCTGCCGTGGTCCTGCAGGCCGATGAGCCCGGATTTAGCAACGCCATAGTCGGGGTAGTCTTTCCACTTGCCGACCTCCTTGCGCATTTGCCAGTCAGCTGACCAGGGCTCAAAACTGAGCATTTCCGCTCCGTTGAGCCAGTAGGTTACTTTTTTCGGGGTGAACTGTATGCGGCTGCTGTTCCACTCCCCGGCCGCTTTGACGGGCCGGTCCTCCGCAGGTACGTACATGCCGTAGTCGGCGCCGGTATATTGGTTGGGCAGTAGTTCAGCCGGGAAGCCAATATCATCCAAAAGTTGGTACTCCGGGGCATTTTCATACATGGCATGGTATTGCTCTCCTTCCAGTACATGGTAAAAGATGCCGCTGTTGCCCGCCTCTTCAATCTTCCATTCCAGGTACAGATCAAAATCTTCGAAGGGTTGTTTGGCATACACGATGTCGCCGCCGTGGCCCGAAGTGAGCAAGGTGCCCTCACTCACAGACCAGGTGGCGGGAAGGCTATCCTGATTGTAGCCCCGCCAGCCTTCTGTGGATTGCCCGTTAAAAAGGAGCATCCAACCCTCGGCTTTTTCGGCTTCGGTCAGGGTGTTGTCGGCGGCAGCTTCGGGCTGCGGTTGTTCTGCTGAGGCTTGTTCCTGCTCAGTGGCAGCGCCTCCACACCCCCAAAGCAGGAGGGGAAAGGCAAAGAATAATAGGTTCTTCATGCAATTGAATTTTAGTTGGATCGTCGTTTTGAATGGCCATCGGTTTGGGTATTGGCCTTAAACCACTTTCATATCCACCGGGTCCCAGTCAATGAACCGGTTCTCAAAGTAGCTGTCGTTGCACAGGAGTGCCGGTGCGCAGGCCCGAAAGCCGAAGATGGGGTCTTCCACCACCTGCCCGCCCTCGCGTATGGCGCGGAAGAGGTTGCCAAAGTGGTCGTAGTGGGCGCCTTTGTAGCCTTTTTCCACCTCGTAGATCATCTTTTGTGGTGGGAGGATTTGCTTGCGGTCGCTGCGGGTGCCTGTTTCTTTCTCCTTGGCGTCCAGGAAAGGGTCGTCGCTGTGAACGGCGCGGTTGCGCTCTACGGTGACATCGTTCCAACCAACATTCATGGAGCCTTTGCTGCCGTTGATCTTAAGGTAGGTGGAGCCGCTTGTGCCATCCACAAAATTACAGCGCAGAGACAGGTTGAAGCCCGGGTGTGCTTCGCTGTCGGGATAGTTGAACATGCCCAGCAGGACATCCGGTACTTCCCGGCCGTCTTTCCAGTACCGTAGCCCGCCCATAGCCGCGATGCGCTCCGGGCCCATAGAGCTGGTGATGAAATGGAGGCTGGAAAACAGGTGCACAAACAGGTCGCCTGACATGCCCGTGCCATAATCCCGGTAGTTGCGCCAGCGGAAAAAGCGCAGGGGGTCAAAGTCGCGCTTCGTGGTATTGGAAATGTACGTGGCCCAGTCCACCGTCTTTTCGCTGGCATCCTCAGGCACCGGGTATTGCCAGGCACCGGCAGGGGAGTGGCGGGCCCAGAAACCTTCAGCATAGTTGATGTCTCCGATTACGCCGGCTTCCAGAAGCTCTTTTGCCTTTTCATTACCCAAAGATGATAAGCCCTGACTGCCGACCATAAAGACGGTGCCGGATTCTTTCCAGGCTTTGATCAATTCCTGGCCTTCCCCTACGCTGTGCACCATTGGCTTTTCGCAGTACACGTGCTTGCCCGCTTTCATGGCATCTATGCTGATGGTTTTGTGCCAGTGGTCGGGCGTGCCGATGATGACCATGTCCACATCCTTTCGTTTCAGGATGTCTTTGTAGTTTTTTGTCAGGAAAAGGTCCTGCCCCCAGCGCTCTTTAGCGGCTTCAAGCCGCCCGTCGTAGAGGTCACAGGCCGCAACGATGCGTATGCCCTCATGCTCCAGTGCGGTATTCACATCTACGGTGCCCATGCCACCGGCCCCGATCACAGCGATATTCAGCGTCTGCCCCGGTGCAGGGCGGGGTTTGGGTTTCAATATTTCATAAGGTACCGGAGCTTCCTGCGCTACCGACCTGGCGGCACCCGCCAGCGCAGCGCCTGCTAAGCCTGCCTTTTTGATGAATGATCTGCGGTTTTGGCTCATAAGATGGAAGTTTCGTTTTGTGGTTTGATGAATTTAGCGCTTTAAATTAGGAAAAGGCGAAAGGAACTCCTACAATGGAGACGTGTTTATGCTGTTAGAAATGAAAAAAGGTGAGCATTTCTTCACGAATTGTGTTATCTTGTTACAATACCAACTATTAATTTATGTCAACTGCAATTGCTGCCATGCCACTGACCAATGAAGAGCTGTCTAAAATCGATGAACCGTTGCCGGTACGCTATCCGGCATCGGAAGCAGAATATTGGTCGCTCGCTCAGGAGGCAGAGTACCGGGCAGACTACTACCGTGGAGAAATCATCGCGTCTATGAGTTATGAATCTGAAGACCACGCAGAGATCATGAATGAACTGATGTTTCATTTGAAGTCTATCTATCGTGGATCAAACGTTCGCTTTGGCAACAGCAACCGCCCGGTCTGCATCCCAACCTGTGGCAATGCCATCTTCAACCCGGATGGCTCTGTCATTCAGCTGCCGGCGCGCTTTTATGAATATCAAAAAGGCATGCGGGCAGATTTGACGCCCATTGTGGTTTTTGAAGTGCTCTCGCCTTCCACCCGGGTGCGTGACCTGGGGGAGAAGCTGCCCTGTTACAAGCAGATTGAAGGCATCGAGCACATCCTTTACGTAGACGGAGCTACCGTGAAAGTGCACCATATGCAGCGGCAGGGCGATAATCAATGGCTGGAAACAGTCTACACGGAAAGAGGACAACACTTCGAAATTAATGGAGCATCCATCAAAATCGGAGATTTGTATGCCGGCGTTGATTTCGAAAAACCGGAAGATCAGTCTGGTAAATAGCGTGCCGGTATCGGCTGCTCCTCGGTTTCTCCCATCCAATATACACTAACGATCCACCAGCGCTCTTCATCGTAAAGCAACTGAATGCTATTGATGCCACGGGCAAACGGCTCCTTATCCGCTCTTGAACGGTAAGATTCATAGGTGCTGAATACATGGGTGATGGTGCCGTAAGTTTCGGTGACCCGATGTATTTCTTTTTCGTGAAACCCGTTTTCCTCCAGCCATTTCCCGGAAGTATTGACGTAGCCCTCCGGTGTCATCACCTGGTAGCCTGATTTGCCGGACTTGTCCTTTCCGCTGGGGATAAGCTGTGCCTCCGGGATGAAAAGGTAACGGAACAGTTCCCAGTCCCGCTCAACGCCGGCATCTCCGGAAATTACTTCGTAAAGCGTTGCAACGGTTTGGTCCAGGGTTTGTACCCGTTCCTGATAGTCTTGTGCTAGAAGGGAGCCACTGCCGAGTAAGGCGAGCATAACAAATAGAGTTTTCATTTTTGCCCTAAATTAAGCATTTGCTATCGGTATCAGGGGGCAATTCTTGCCTGGTTGTGTCCTGATGAATTGAAATTCAGCCCATCTCAATTCCTGCCTTTGGCAACAAGTCCGTAAATTGCTGGTCTATTCATCGAACGATCCAATCTGATTATGCCAAGACTCCTGCTGATTTTGCTGTTGTTTAGCCACACCCTGCTGGGCCAACGGCAACCTATGAAAGAATTGCCGCTCAATGACCTTTCCGCCTTTCAGCCGCAGGCCGGGAACTGGTCTGTAGCGGGCCAGGTGCACATGCACCCGTTTATCGACATCCACGATGACCTGGAAAGTGCCGTACGTGTTGAGCCGGGCACCGGTATTCTGATTAACCAAAATGACGACTCCCTGCGCGATCAGCTGCTGACCCGGCTGGAGCACGGTGATATCATACTCGACTTAGAGGTGATGTTGCCCAAAGGTTCTAATTCCGGCATCTATCTGCAGGGGCGGTACGAGGTGCAGCTCCTGGACAGCTGGGGCGTCCAACAACCTGCTTACGGCGATATCGGCGGCATCTACCGCAATTGGCCCAATGATGTTTATCCGGATTATCTGGGCAAAGCGCCTCTGACTAATGCCGCTAAAGCACCCGGCTTATGGCAGCATATGCGCATCGCTTTTCAGGCACCCCGCTTTGATGGGGATGGCCGAAAGGTTCAAAACGCCAAAATGGTCTATGTTGACCTGAATGGGGTTCGCATCCATGATAATGTGGAAATCCCGGCACCAACAGGTGGCCCTGTTGAGCTCAATGAGGTGGCGAAGGGGCCTTTGATGATACAGGGCGATCATGGGCCGGTTGCTTTTCGCAATATCCGCTACCAGTTGATGGAAGCTCAGCCCGTGCAATTCTCCAATTTGCGTTACGAAATCTATGAAGGGGCCTTTGACGGGCCCTCCGCTGTAGGTGGCGAAAGTGTGTCGGCTTCCGGTACAATGGCGCAATTTACGGTGGCCCCGGCTACGGATTTTTCCACCTTTGGGATGAAAATTCAGGGGCAGTTGACAGTGCCGGCTTCCGGCCAATATGATTTTCAGTTGGAAGGCAGTGGCGGCTTCCGGTTGGAGATCGGCGGGCAATCTGCAGAAGCTGCTCATGCGCGTAGATTCAGTGAGCCTGTAGCGTTGAAGCTGGACGAGGGCACTCACGATTTCGAGTTGACTTACTATAAAAGAGAGGGTTGGTTCCCCACCCGGCTGGCCTGGTACAACCAAACTGCTCACCCTGTACCGATGCATGCCCTAAGCTCTTTCCCTCCTCCTTCCGGCAGCGGGCCTATCATCGAAAGGGTAGGGCAGCGCCCCCGGTTGCTGCGGGCTTTTCTCGATTATGAGCATAACCGGGAAGACCGTCTGACACACACCATCGGCGTAGGCACTCCTCAGGGCGTACACTATGCTTACGATTTGAAGGCCGGGACACCGGTTTGTATCTGGAGGGGAGGCTTCGTGGATGCCACACCAATGTGGAAAGGTCGGGGCGATGGCTCCTTCCGCCCATTGGGCAGCCCGGTATATTTGCCGAAAGGGCATGCTGTTGCCTTGCTATCAGACAGCACCGCCGCTTTCCCGGAAGGGCTGTCTGAAGCCGAGGGTTTTCACAACGTGGGCTATGAGGTGAGCCCGGAAACCGGCCATCCCACCTTTCTGTATGAAATTGGAGGCGCCAGCATCCGGGACGAAATTCTGCCCGATAGCAGCGGGAAAGCCCTGGTCCGGCGTCTGCAACAGGAAGGGGCATCAGCGCCCTTGCACGTCCGCCTGACAGCAGGCGAAAACATCCGGCAGTTGCAGGGGGGCTTGTACGAAGTCGATCAGCAATACTACATCGAGCTGCCTCAGGGCATCAATGCCACCCTGCGGGAAACAGGCGGCAAATCCGAGCTGCTGCTGCCACTGCACAATCAAATTGAATACACGATCAACTGGTAACCATGACCATTTTAAGATATACGTTTTTACTGGCCGGGCTGCTCTTGCTGGCACCCGCCCTGTTCGCGCAGGAAACCTTACAGGACCGCGAAAACCAATACTATCAAATCCTTACGCTGCCGGTGCCCGAAGACATCCTGCTCGAGGTCGGCGGTTTGGCCACCTTGCCAGACGGCCGCATCGCCCTTTGCACCCGCCGGGGCGATGTATGGATGGTGGAAAACCCGGATATGTACGCTGGGGGCACCCCGCAGTACACCCTGTTTGCACAGGGGCTCCACGAGCCGCTTGGGCTGGCCTACCGGGATAACGCCCTTTATGCTGTACAACGGGGCGAGCTCACCCGCTTACGCGATACCAATGGCGATGGTGTGGCGGACCGGTACGAAACCGTCTTTGACTGGCCGCTGTCCGGGCATTACCACGAGTACTCCTACGGGCCTAAGTTTATGCCGGATGGCAGCATGATGGTCACTACCAACGTCGCATTCGGTGACGAAGAATGGTGGCGGGGCGAAAGCCGGGTGCCCTGGCGCGGCTGGACGATGAGGATCACCGGAGAAGGGGAGATGGAGCCCTGGGCCACAGGCATGCGTTCCCCCTGCGGGCTCGGTGTCTACGATGGCGAATTCTTTTATGATGACAATCAGGGTGATTGGATGGGCAGCGGCGCGATCTGGCATGTGGAAAAGGGCAGCTTCACCGGGCATCCTGCCGGGCTGAGGTGGTCCGAAGAAGCCAATTCGCCGGTATCTTTGACGCAGGAAGCGTTTTTTGCTAAAATAGACCGGCGGCGGGAAATGGAAAACGGGCGATACCTCAAGCCTTCCAATATCCCGGATGAAGCAGATCCCGATGTCCTCTTTGAAGTGCAGGAGGAACTCTCTCAGGTACAGGTGCCAGCCGTTTGGCTGCCCCACGGCATCCTGGGTATTTCCAACTCTGAAATCCTTGAAGATCGGACCAATGGGCAATTTGGGCCTTTCGCGGGGCAGCTCTTTGTTGGCGATCAGGGGCAAAGCAAGATTATGCGGGTGGTGCTGGAAAAGGTGAAGGGGCAATATCAGGGCGTTGCCTTTGATTTCCGCTCCGGTTTTCAGTCGGGCGTGCTGCGCATGGACTGGGGCAGCGATGGCTCCCTGTACGTGGGCGAGACCAACCGGGGCTGGGGCTCCGCAGGTACCAAAACCTCCGGTCTTGAGCGCCTGGTGTGGACGGGTTTAATGCCCTTCGAGATGAAAACAGTCCGTGCTATGCCTGATGGTTTCCAGATTGAATTCACAAAACCGGTAGACCCCAAAAGTGCGAAAGATCTGGACGCCTACTCCGGGCAAAGCTTTATTTACAAGTACCATCCGGTTTACGGCAGCCCGACGATCAAAAAAGAGCCCCTTGACATTGAGGGCGTAGTGGTATCGGACGATGGGAAAACGGTACGCCTGCAGGTTACGAATATGCGGGAACATTTCATTCATCAGCTTAATGTGCCGGGGCTGCGTGCAGCTCAGGACACAAGCCTGCGAGTGTTGCACCCCACCGCGTACTACACCCTCAACGCCATCCCTGATGGTACCGCCCTGGCAGATGATGCCTGGATCCGCTACAGTTCTGCCGCTGAGCGTGCGAGGGAAGAAGCCAAAGCCCTGGCTGCCCTCAAAGCCCGCCGCGCCAGGGCTGCCCAGCAGGCAGCAGCTAAAAAAGCAGATGCCGTGCCGGCTTACGCTGAAATCGAGCCTCTGTTGATCCGAAATACCTGTACAGCCTGCCACAACCCCAATACCCGGCAGGTGGGCCCGGCGTTTAAGGAAATCGCAAAGCGGGGCTACACGCCGGAGCGTATCGTGGAGCTGATTTACAATCCGGAGCCTGAGAACTGGCCTGATTACACCCCAATGGCGCCCATGCCACAGGTGCCCCGGGATGAAGCACTGAAGATTGCCCGGTGGATCAATTCCCTGAAGTAGATCGTCATACTTTTGCAAGGGATTGAAAATATTTTGCGGGCACATTTGTTTTTCTAAATCAAATGCCGTTATCTTTGACGCAAACACAATTGAAATGAATTCTTTTACAAGCAACAACTGGTGGTGGTGGCACAATCGTTCGGGAGACCGGGTGAAGTGACACGGCTATGCTTGTAAAATTAAATCAAGATAAAAAGCGGCTTGTCGATTCACTCGGCAAGCCGCTTTTCTGTTTCACCGCATAACGAAATCATTCATGCCAACGCTTACGGACACGAAATTCAAAATCAAAACCACGGTCAGGCGCTACCTGGCGGATATCGTCACGCCAGTTACGCTCTACCTCAAGGCGCGCGATCACTTTTCAGAACCGGTGCTGCTGGAGAACAACGACTTCCGCAACAAGGAGGACTGCTATTCCTTCATGGGGCTGGGCGTGCTGGGCAGCTTTCAGGTGCAGAACGGGCAAATCACCGAGCGTTGGCCAGACGGTACTACGGAGCAGCAGCGTGTAAATGACACCCTGACTGTACCGGCAGCCATGCAAAGTTTCCTAAAGCGTTTCGAGGTGGAACAGGATGCGGCCTATGCCGGCTTTAACGGGCTGATTGGCTACACCGCATTCGATGCCGTACAGTATTTTGATACCCTGAAGTTTGATGCGGAAAAGCGGCGCTTCGATTTGCCGGATATCCGCTACAACCTTTACCAGATTATCATTGCAATTAATCACTTCAAGGACGAGCTTTATGTCCTGGAGAATTTGCCGGAAGGCACGCCCTCCCGTATGGAGGAGGTGGACCGGCTGATCAAAAGCCAGAAGTTTGCCACCCATCATTTTCAGCGGGTTGGAGAAGAAGAAAGTAACCTTACCGATGAAGCATTTATGGAATTGGTGCGCATTGGGAAGCACCACTGCCAGGTTGGCGATGTCTTCCAGATCGTCTTCTCCCGGCAGTTTTCCCAGAAGTATACCGGCGACGATTTCAGTGTATACCGGGTGCTGCGCTCCATCAATCCTTCGCCCTATCTTTTCTACGCTGATTTTGGGAGTTACCGGATTTTTGGCTCCAGCCCGGAGACGCAGATGTCGGTAAATAAAGGCAAGGCAGTGGTCAATCCCATTGCAGGCACGTACCGCCGCACGGGCGATCTGGAGGAGGATACCCGCAATGCGCTGGAACTGCGCGACGACCCCAAGGAAAATGCAGAGCACATCATGCTGGTCGACCTGGCCCGCAACGACCTGGGGCGCCACGCTACGAATGTCAAGGTGGAATCCCTCAAAGATATTCAGTACTTCAGCCATGTGATCCACCTGGTCTCCAAAGTGACCGGAGAATTGGGGCCGGATACGAACCCGGTACAGGTCTTCGGTGATACTTTCCCCGCAGGTACATTATCTGGTGCGCCAAAGTACAAGGCGCTTGAGCTAATCAATCAATACGAAAACCAAAACCGCAGCTTTTACGGCGGCGCCCTGGGGTACATCAACTTCAACGGGGAGATGAACAACGCCATCGTCATCCGCTCTTTCCTGAGCAAGGACAACACCCTGTACTATCAGGCCGGTGCGGGCATCGTGGTGGCCAGTCAGGAAGCCAAAGAACTGCAGGAAGTCAATAACAAACTGGGCGCGCTCACCAAAGCGCTGCGCGAAGCCGAAAAACTCTAAACCATGAACATACTCGTTCTCGATAATTACGATTCCTTCACCTTCAACCTGGTGCAGTACATTCAGGAATTGCTGGAGCAGGAAGTGACCGTGCGCCGCAATGACGCCATCAACCTCGACGAAGTGGATGGCTTTGATGCCATCGTACTTTCTCCCGGCCCCGGGCTGCCCGCAGAAGCCGGGATTATGCCGGAGCTGATTCAGCGCTATGCACCCATCAAGCCTATTCTCGGCGTTTGCCTCGGGCATCAGGCGATTGGTGAAGCCTTTGGCGCGGATTTGCTGAACCTTGAGGAAGTCTACCACGGCATTGAGACCCCCATTACCCGGGTAGTGGCCGATGCGCCCTTGTTCCTTGGGCTGCCGGATCAGTTTCAGGCCGGGCGCTACCACAGCTGGGTAGTGAAAAAAGAGAGCCTGCCGGCAGAACTGGAAGTAACCGCAGTGGACGACCGGGGCGAAATCATGGCGATGCGCCACATCGAATACAACGTGCATGGCATGCAGTTCCACCCGGAGTCCATCATGACACCGGAGGGCAAGCAGATGCTCGCCAACTTCTTCAAGCATTGTGTGAACCCTGAACCCGTAACTGTTTGATTATGAAAGCAATTCTTAACCGGCTTTTCAACCACGAACGGCTTTCAAGAGAGGAAGCCCGGCAGGTGCTGCTGGATATTTCCCACGCCCGCTACAATCAGGTGCAGGTAGCCAGTTTCATGACGGTCTTCCAAATGCGCCCGGTGGCGATTGCAGAGCTGCAGGGGTTCCGGGATGCACTGCTGGAACTCTGCGTGCCCTTTGAAGTGGGCGGCATGGAAACCATTGATATCGTCGGCACGGGAGGTGACGGCAAAAACACTTTCAATATTTCCACCACTTCGGCCGTAGTCGTGGCTGGCGCAGGGTATAAAGTCACTAAGCATGGCAGCTACGGCGTATCCTCTTCGGTAGGGTCTTCCAATGTGCTGCAGGAGCTGGGGTACACCTTTACGAATGACATCGACACCCTGCGCCGTCAGCTCGATCAGGCGAACATTTGCTTTTTGCACGCGCCTTTATTCCACCCGGCAATGAAGGAAGTCGTGCCGGTGCGCAAGCAGTTGGGCATGAAGACCTTCTTCAATATGCTCGGCCCGCTGGTCAATCCGGTACAGCCCACACATCAGCTATTCGGGACGTTCGACCTGGAGCTGTCGCGCTTGTATCAGTACATCATGCAGGAAACCGGGCGGCGCTACAGCATCGTTTATGCCCTTGATGGGTACGATGAAGTGTCCCTGACCGGCCCTTTTCGGCTGCGCACCAATGAGTCCGACACCATTTTTACGCCTAAGGATTTAGAGGCACCGCAGCTGCAGCAGCAGGACTTGCACGGAGGGGATACGCCGGAAGAGGCTGCCCATATTTTCCGTTCGGTGCTTGAGGATACCTGCACGGAAGCCCAAAAAGCAGTCGTTGCAGCCAATGCCGGCCTTGCCATTCAGTGCCTGCGCCCGGAGCAAAGCCTTGCTGACTGCATGGCGGAAGCCCGGGAAAGCATAGAAAGTGGCAGGGCCCGGCAGACTCTAGACCAACTAATCACCATGAATTAAACCAAGCCCTAACCGGTCAATAAACAAGAAAATATGAACATCCTGGATAAAATAGTCGCTCACAAAAAGCAGGAGGTCGCTCAGCGCAAGGAACGCTACCCGGTCAAACTGCTGGAGCAAAGCATCTACTTCGAGACCCCGGTGGTCTCCCTGAAGCAGTACCTCCGCCGGCCTGACAAATCAGGGATCATTGCTGAATTTAAGCGGCGGTCCCCGTCCAAAGGCGACATTAACCCCTACGCATCCGTGGAGCGGGTATCGATTGGGTACATGCAGGCTGGGGCATCGGCGCTGTCTGTGCTCACCGATGGCGAGTTTTTTGGCGGTAAGAATGCCGACCTTACGGAAGCCCGGAAATTCAATTTTTGCCCCATTCTTCGCAAAGACTTCATCATCGACGAGTACCAATTGATTGAAGCCAAGTCGATTGGGGCGGATGCGGTGCTGCTCATCGCGGAATGCCTGGAGCCCGGCCGGTTGGCTGAGCTGGCGAAACAGGCCAAAGCCCTGGGGCTGGAAATTCTGATGGAAGTGCATAGCGCCGGGCAGTTGTCCAAATACGTGCACGAGATTGATGCCGTGGGGGTCAACAACCGCGACCTGACGACTTTTAATGTAGACATTGCCACCTCCCTCGAACTGATCGGGCAGTTGCCGGAGAACGTTGCCCGGGTATCCGAAAGCGGTATCAGTGACCCGCAGGTGGTGGCAGAGCTTCGGCATGCCGGGTATGAAGGCTTCCTGATTGGGGAGCACTTCATGAAGCAGGCAGAGCCTGGCAAGGCTTGTCAGGAATTTGTAAAACAAGTCCGGCACGTGGAAGCCCTGTTGGATGGCGCCATTGCTGAAAATTAAAGATAAACGGTATGCAAATCAAAGTATGCGGCCTGCGCGAGCCGGAAAATATCCTGGAAGTGGCCCAATTGCCTGTGGACTGGCTGGGGTTTATCTTCTACGCCAATTCACCGAGGGCGGTAAAACCCAAGCTGGCCAAATGGTTGGAAGGGCAGGAGGAAGCCCTTGCCGGCAAAAAGCGGGTAGGTGTTTTCGTGAATGCAGAAATTGAGGAGGTGCTCAATGCGGTGCATGACTTTCAGCTCGACCTGGTTCAGCTGCACGGCGAAGAGAGCCCGGAATACTGTCAGCTCATCCGCAACCTCATGGAAAGCACGTCTATGCGCAAAGCACAGTTGATGAAAGCTTTTCAGGTGGGAGATGTCTTTGACTTCAACCGGGTGTACCCTTACGCTGCCCACTGCGCTTACGTGCTTTTTGACACCAAGGGCAAGCACTACGGTGGCAATGGCGAACAGTTCAATTGGGAGCTACTGCAGCAATATCAGGGCGTGACGCCTTTCTTCCTTAGCGGAGGCATTGGCCCGGAAGATGCCGCCGATGTGCTGGCATTCCGCCACCCGCAGCTTTACGGCATTGACCTGAATAGTAAATTCGAAACCGCTCCGGGCGTTAAAAACCCGGACTTGCTGAAACCCTTTCTCGAAACTTTGAAAAATGACACCCTATGATCGCAGTGGATGAAAGAGGCTACTACGGAGAGTTTGGCGGGGCTTACATACCCGAAATGCTCTACCCAAATGTTGAAGAGCTCCGGCAGCGGTACCTGGAGATTATGCAGGAGGATATCTTTCAAAAGCAGTTCCACCGCTTGCTGCGCGATTATGTGGGGCGACCCTCGCCTTTGTATCTGGCAGAACGGCTTTCGGAGCATTACAATACCAATATCTACCTGAAGCGGGAAGACCTCAACCACACCGGGGCCCACAAGATCAACAATACGATCGGGCAAATCCTGCTGGCTAAGCGGTTGGGCAAAAAGCGTATCATTGCTGAGACGGGTGCCGGGCAACACGGTGTGGCTACGGCTACCGTCTGCGCCCTGATGGGCATGCCCTGCGTGGTCTACATGGGCGCTGTGGACATCAAGCGGCAGGCTCCCAACGTGTCCCGCATGCGTATGCTTGGGGCAGAGGTGCGCCCGGCAGAAAGCGGCAGCCGAACGCTCAAGGACGCCACCAACGAAGCCATCCGGGACTGGATTAATAATCCCGTAGACACGCACTACATCATCGGTTCTGCCGTGGGCCCGCACCCGTATCCGGACATGGTCGCCCGTTTTCAATCGGTCATCAGCGAGGAAATGAAGTGGCAGCTGGAGGAACACACTGGCAGTACAAAACCAAACGCTGTGATCGCCTGCGTTGGGGGCGGAAGTAATGCCGCTGGTGCTTATTTCCACTACCTGAATGAGCCCGATGTGCGCCTTATTGCGGTTGAAGCCGCTGGCAAAGGCGTACACTCTGGCGAATCGGCAGCGACGAGCGTATTGGGCACTAAAGGCATTATTCACGGCAGCCGGACGTTGCTTATGCAGACCAAAGACGGGCAAATTGTGGAGCCCTATTCCCTTTCTGCCGGGCTGGATTATCCCGGGATTGGGCCTATGCACGCCCACCTCATTGCGAGCGGACGGGCAGAAGCCATTAGCATTACGGATGAGGATGCGCTTAAAGCCGCCTACTTCCTGTCGAAGAAAGAGGGTATTATCCCGGCACTGGAGACTTCCCATGCGTTTGCTGCTCTGGACGTTATGGAATACAACAGCAGCGATGTCATCGTCATCTGCCTATCTGGCCGGGGCGACAAAGACCTGGAGACCTTCATCAATCATTTTGACGACTACCAAAACGGAGACTTATGAGCCGATTGCAATCGCTTTTCGAGCGCAAAAAACAGGATGCTCTCAACGTCTACTTCACCGCCGGCTATCCTGCCCTGGATGATACGGGCAAGATCATCCGCGCATTGGATAATGCCGGCGTGGACCTGATTGAGGTAGGCATGCCCTATTCCGACCCACTGGCAGACGGGCCCACGATACAGGAGAGCGGTCAGCAGGCTATTCAGAATGGGATGACCCTGCCGCTTTTGTTTGAGCAAATCGCAGAAGCCCGGGAACACACCGATATCCCGCTGGTGCTGATGGGCTATTTCAATCCGGTGATGCAGTACGGAGAACAGCGCTTCTTCGACCGCTGTGCAGCGGCAGGCATTGACGGGCTCATCCTGCCGGACCTGCCGGTCTACGAGTACGAAAACTTCTACCGGGAAGGCATTGAAAAAGCGGGGCTGGACATCAGCTTCCTCATCACCCCACAGACGAGCGACGAGCGCATCCGTCAAATTGATGCATTGAGCACCGGATTTGTCTACATGGTTTCCAATTCTGCCATCACTGGAGCCAAATCAGGTATTTCTGAGGAGCAGATCGCCTATTTCGAGCGGATCCGGAGCATGCAACTGGAAAGCCCGCGCCTGATCGGGTTTGGTATTTCCAGCCATGAAACCTTCCAAACGGCTTGTCAGTATGCCAATGGGGCGATCATCGGCAGTGCCTACATCCGGGCACTTGGTGAAGGGCAGCCCGTGGAGGAAGCCACCCATCAGTTTGTACAACAAATTCTCAAAACACCCATCCCTCAAGACTAAACTATGATCATTCAACTCGAACCCAATATAAAAGCCGACCAATTGCAGCGGCTGGAAGAACAACTCGACGCCATCCGCTACAGCACTACGCGCGTAACCACGCAGTTTGCGGACTACATCATTGGCGTCGGCAAAGCTGAATTCGATATCCGCAGCATTGGTACCCTGCCTGGCATACGCGATATCCACCGGGTGAGCGACGCCTATAAGCTTGTTTCCAAAAAGTGGAAGGTGGAAGACACCGTCATCGACCTTGGCGATGGGATTCAGCTGGGTACCGGTCATTTTGGTATCATGGCGGGCCCCTGTTCGATAGAATCAGAGGAGCAGATTGAAAAGACCATCACGCACCTGCAGCAGGAAGGCGTGCGCATTATGCGGGGCGGCGTGTACAAGCCCCGCAGTTCGCCCTATTCCTTCCGGGGGCTGGGCATCGATGGATTGAAAATGTGGTACAAACGCACCCGGGAAGCCGGTATCAAAATCATCACGGAAGTCATGATGGTGGAGCAAATCGAAGCCATGGCAGACTATGTGGATGTCTTTCAGGTGGGGGCACGTAACTCCCAGAATTTCAACCTGCTGGACGCTCTGGGTGAAGTGGATAAACCGGTGTTGCTCAAGCGTGGCATATCCGGTACGATTGATGAGTTGCTGCAGGCCGCTGAGTACATCTTCTCTAATGGAAATGAACGCGTCATGCTGTGTGAGCGAGGCATCCGCAGCTATGAAACCGCCTACCGGAATACCATGGATGTCAACGCCATCGCCATGCTCAAGGAAAAGACGCATCTTCCGGTGATTGCTGATCCATCCCACGGTATCGGGCTGCGCCGTTATGTCGACAAGATTGCGCTGGCTTCCATCATGGCAGGTGCCGATGGAGTCATCATGGAAGTCCACGAACAGCCCGAAAAAGCTTTCTCGGACGGGCAACAGACGTTGAGTTTTCCGGAGGCAGCACGGTTGTACCGGCGCATGCGGCAGGCTTATGAGTTGCGGGAGACTTTTTAAAGGATTTTCTTAAGGGCTAAAAGGATAAAAAAACAAGCAAAATATTTTGTTTGACCAAAAAAGTGTATTTTTGAAAAAAATAGGAAATGAGTCCACTTGAAAAAGCGAGCGAAACAGGGTTATTGTTTGCTAAACAGTCAGAGAAAGCTCACAAAAAAAAGCTAGGACAATATTTCACTTCTAGCTTAGTAGCAAAATTTATGGCGTCGTTAGTGGATGAAATCCCAGGAAAACGATTAAGAATATGCGATCCAGGAGCAGGACATGGGATATTAAGCTGCGCACTAGTTGAAAGACTCGTCAATTTGGGTGCTGAAGAGATTTTTATTGACGTATTCGAGGTTGATAAAACTATACTATCCCTTTTAGAGAGTAATCTAACTTACCTCAGAGAATTTTATAGTAAGCAGTCAATTGTAATTAAGTTTAGGGTTTTCAATGAAAACTTTCTAATCTGGGCAAATAAAAACTATCTCGAACTTCGGGAAAGCTATGATTACGTAATCTCAAATCCTCCGTATTTCAAGTTGAATAAGGGGGATGAAAATATTCAAGCCGTCTCTTTTTTACTTGAAGGAGTGACGAATATTTATGCTGGTTTTATCGCAATGGGGATTAAACTTACAAAGATATCCGGAGAAACGATATTTATTGTTCCAAGGAGTTTTTCTTCCGGACTATATTTTAAAAAGCTAAGGCAGTTTTTCTTCCGGGAAACAAGGTTAAAACATGTACACCTTTTTCAATCTAGGACTGAAGCATTTAAAGAAGACAAGGTTTTACAGGAAACATTAATATTTAAGGCAAATAATAGGGAGGGAGTACGCACAAAAATTACAACAAGTGAAGGTATAAAAGACTTAGGCTTTACATGCAAAAGTTTCAATTATAATATTTCAGAACTAATTGAACTGGATTCGGATCATAAAATACTTCATCTCCCTACAAGCCAAGAAGACTATGAAGTTATCAAGATGTTGAAAACCCTTAAATATAGATTGATTGATCATCAAATCAAGGTTTCAACCGGTAGAGTGGTAGCTTTCAGGTCAAAAAATAACTTAAAGACTGATAATGCAGATAACCGTTACGTACCACTTATTTGGAATTTTAATGTAAAAAAATACTCAATTAATTGGCCTGTAATACAAGATAAAAAGCCTCAGTATATCGATAGAGGTAATAATAAAATACTTGTGCCGTGTCAGAATTATGTGGTTCAGCGAAGGTTTAGCGCAAAAGAAGATAAAAGTAGAATTGTTTGTGCGCCATTTGTTGGCAAAGAGTACAAGTGTGTTGAAGTTGGCTTTGAAAATAAAACAAATTTCATGTATAAATTAGGGGGGGAAATGTCAATTGATCTTGTATATGGCTTATGTGTTTTGTTTAATTCGTCGATCTATGATCGTTATTTTCGGATAATCAATGGTAATATAAATGTTTCGGCTACAGAAATGGCTAATATGCCAATTCCCTGTTTACAAATAATTAATTATCTCGGAGCGATGTATATCGAAAATGAAAATATAGTATTTAACGAGGAGCTGATTAAGACAATTCTTTTTTCCGGAAAAGCCGAGAAGATAATATCATGAGGAAAAAAATAAAAGAAGCTATAAAAATTTTGAAAGCTCTAGGGGCTCCAAAGAATGTTCTCAGTGAGAGATCCGCTCTCGTACTATTATCTCTAGCAGGGATGAAACCTCGTGGAGATTGGAGGAATTGTGGTAATCCTCGATTAGGAATAGTAGGAAATAAAAAGGGGAATGGATATTCTGGTATTATGCAGTTTATGCAGACTATGTATAAGAAGAAGTATGCTGAGAATACTCGAGAAACGATTAGACGTAATGACATACATACCTTTATACAACTTGGTATTGTTGAGCAAAATGTTGATGATCCAGCAATTCCCACAAACAGTAGTAAAAACCATTACTCATTAATTCCTGAGTTTGTTGAGGTGCTCAAAAAGTTCGGTACACCACATTTTGATAGTGCGATAGATTTTTTTGTCAAAACCAGCGAAACAAGAAATAAGCGTTACAAAAAGAAGAAACTTAAAGAGCAGATTTCTGTAGAACTTCCTAATGGGCGAATACTCAAGCTTTCACCGGGAGATCATAACGAACTTCAGGCCAGGGTTATAGATTCTTTTTGTAAATATTTTGCAAAGGGAGCAATAGTCCTGTACATTGGAGATACAGCTGATAAATATTTGCACTTTGAAGCGGAAGGGTTGCTGGAAATAGGTATAAATATTAGCAAAGAGTCGCATACAAAACTGCCGGATGTAGTATTATATGATTCTGACAAAGGCTGGCTGTATTTAATTGAAGCAGTCACTTCGCATGGGCCTATTGGAGATAGCAGAATCCATGTATTGGAAAACATGTTGTCTGATATTGATTGTGGTGTTGTCTATGTTACTGCTTTTTTGAGTAGAGAGGATTTTAGGAAATACGCAGCAGACATAGCGTGGGAAACTGAGGTTTGGATTGCAGAGGAGCCAACACATATGATTCATTACAACGGAGATAAATTTTTTGGTCCAAGGAAAAAAAAGATGTAGCCTTTTAGACTTCTTAGATTCAGCCTGCTTTTTCTATACTCGCCATACCTTTCTCCAGATCAGAACAAATATCCTCAATATTCTCAATGCCAACGGATAAGCGGATCATCCCGTCCGAAATACCTGCTGCCTGCCGCTGCTCAACCGGTACTTTCAGGTGAGACATGGTTGCAGGGTGCATGACTAAGGTATCCACATCGCCCATCGTCGGAGCGAGGGTGCAAAGTTGCAGCCCCTCCACAAACTTCCGGCCGGCGTGGAGCCCGCCTTTAAGCTCAAAGCTCACCATTCCGCCAAAGTGGCGCATTTGCCTGTTTGCCAGTTGGTGGTCGGGGTGATCAGGAAGGCCCGGGTAGTTGACTTTGCTGACCTGTGGCTGCCGGGTAAGCCATTCGGCAACCTTTGCGGCGTTTTGGCAGTGGCGGTCCATTCGGAGTTCGAGGGTTTTCATGCCGTTGTTCAGCAGCCAGGCTTCAAAGGGGCTGCCATTGGTGCCGAGGAGTTTCAGGGCGGGGAAGACCCGTTCCTGCATCGCCATTTTGTCTCTGCCCACTATGGCACCGGCGGTGGAATTGCCATGCCCATTGAGGTATTTAGTGGTGGAATGTACTACATAGTCGGCCCCCAGGAGCAACGGTTGCTGAAGGTAAGGGGTGGCAAAGGTATTATCGGCTACTGCAATCGCTCCATGCGCATGCGCTAGTGTACTAACGGCTTGGATATCTACGCAGCTCAGTGTAGGGTTGGCAGGGGTTTCGAAATAAATCATCCGGATTGCAGGGGTTTGCTCCAGCGATTTGCCAACGGTATTCAGGTCGGAAAGGTCTGCCAGGATCACCTCAAAACCGAGCGGCTGAAGCACTTTCCGGAAAAGCTCATCGGTCCCTCCGTAGAGATTGGGCTGGGTAAGAATGGCATCCCCGGGCTGCAATAACCCCAGGCAAAGGGTGCTGATGGCAGACATCCCTGAACTGCAAAAAAGCCCATGCCCGTCTTCCCCGCTGCCATGCATTTCCAGTTGCGCAATTTTCTCCGCTACGGCATCAATCGTTGGGTTGCCAAAACGGCTGTAAAGGTGCCCCTGCTGCTCACCACTGAACACCGCCATACCTTCCGGCAAATCGTCAAAAGCAAAGGAGGAAGTAGCGTAAATGGGCAGTTGGTGAGGGCGGGTGGTCTTCGTGTCCCGGGCCGCACGTACGCACTGTGACCCGAATTGTATGTTTTTCATGCCGGTGAGATGTTTTGTTTCTTTCATCAAGGAGTGTTAAACAGTCGCCTCCACGCAAATGTTAAGGCACTGATGAGATTGGCAAGATTCATACGTCAGGGTGTGTTCATTTTCTGTAACTTTGCCCGCTCAACAAGCGACACCCAACACCATTCCCAAAAAACAGGCCGTGGAAAAAGCGATGGAAGATAATACTTCAGACGAATATTTTGAGCATAAGGTTATCAAAGCGGATCCCAAGCAATCGATGATCCGGATTGATAAGTTTCTGAATGACAAGCTACAGCACGTTTCCCGTAGCCGGGTGCAGGATGCCATAAAACTGGGCTCCATCACCGTAAGCGGGAAACAGGTGAAGCCCAACTACAAGATCAAGCCGGGGGATGAGATTGAAGTCGTTGTCCCTCAGCACTATGCGGAGAAGGCGAACTTTGTCAAACCGCAAAATATACCTCTCGATATCCGCTACGAAGATGACGATCTGCTGATCGTGCACAAACCGGCAGGTATGGTGGTGCACCCCGGTGTAGGCAATCCGGACGGGACGCTGGTCAATGCGCTCGCTTACCACTTCAACTTTGAGGAGCTTCCGGTGCTGGAGGGCAATACCCATCAGCAGGTGGGATTGGTGCACCGGATCGACAAGGATACTTCCGGGCTGTTGGTGGTAGCGAAAACCGACTATGCGATGACCCACCTGGCACGGCAATTCTTTGAGCATACCATCGACCGGCGTTACGTAGCTATGGTGTGGGGCGGTTTTGAAGAAGAGAAAGGGACGATCCGCGGGAATGTGGGCCGTCATCCGCGCTTCCGCCAAAAGCATACCGTCTTTCCGGAAGGGGAGGGCGGGAAATGGGCGGTGACCCACTACCGGGTATTGGAAGACCTGTACTACGTTTCTTTGGTGGAATGCAAACTGGAGACCGGGCGGACCCACCAAATCCGGGTGCACATGAAGCACATTGGCCACCCGCTTTTCAATGACCTGAAATACGGTGGCGACCAAATCGTGAAAGGTACGGTTTTTAGTAAGTACAAGGCGTTTGTAGAAAACACTTTTCAGGTTTTGCCCCGTCAGGCTCTGCATGCGAAGAGCCTGGGCTTTACGCACCCCGCCACTAAAGAATGGATGCAATTCGAAAGTGAGCTGCCGGAGGAGTTCGAACAAGCCCTGGAACGCTGGCGCACCTATCTTCGGGACCGCCAGGCCAAGAAACAGTTGTAATGGAGGCGCAGGACTACATAGCACACACCCGCCGCTGGCTGGAGCAGATCGTCATCGGGCTTCATTTCTGCCCGTTTGCGGCAAAGCCCTATCGGCTCGGGCAAATCCGCATTCAGGTGTCCGAAGCAACCACTACGGAGCAGCTGTCGGCAGAGCTCATCTCGGAGGGCGAATACCTGATCAGCCGCCCCTGGAAAGAAGTGGAGACCACGCTGCTGGTGCATCCCAAGGTGTTGAATAACTTTTTTGATTACAATGACTACCTCAGCGAAGTCGACGCGCTTGTTGTCGAAGAAGCGTGGGAAGGGGTGCTGCAGGTGGCGTCTTTTCACCCTGACTATCAGTTTGGAGGGGAGGCACCGGATGCCGTCTCCAACTATACAAACCGTTCGCCTTATCCGATGCTGCACCTGATCCGGGAAGACCGTTTGGAGGCAGCGCTGCAGCATTACGAAGCTCCGGAAGACATCCCCAACCGGAATATTGCCCGGCTGGAAGCTATGGGGCATACCGGCATTCTGGATTTGTTGCATCAAATCAAACCAAAAAGCGAGAAATGACATTATCCGAGCGCGTAGAGGTATTGGGCCAACTTGGCGATCACTTGCTGGGCAAAGATGAGTACCTGGAAGCAGTCATGAAGCGCACCGCTTTTCACAATGGCTGGTTCACCGAAGACAGTCAGCAGCAAGCGGTTCGGGAAATCGCGGTACAGATGCTCAACCGGGACCGGCTTCAGGAGTGGCTGTCGCGCTACGAGCTGACCGAAATGAGCCCTAAGAAAGTGGGGATTGTCATGGCGGGGAATATCCCATTGGTAGGCTTCCACGATTGGTTGTGCGTATTCGTGGCCGGGCATCAGGCGCAGGTGAAGTTATCAGAAAAGGACCCATTTCTTTTTCCGTATCTGATGAAAATACTGGAGCGCCTGGACGAGCGCACGCAGGGCTATACAACCGTCACCGACCGGCTGCAGGGGTTCGATGCTGTCATTGCAACCGGCAGCAATAACTCCGCCCGCTACTTTGAGGCGTACTTTTCGAAGTATCCCCATATCATTCGTAAGAACCGGAACGGCGTAGCGGTGCTGACCGGAGATGAAACGCCTGCTGAATTGCACGAATTAGGTAAAGATATATTTCGGTACTACGGGCTGGGCTGCCGCAATGTGGCCAAGTTGTACGTGCCGGAAGGATATGATTTTGACCCTTTGCTGGAAGCCCTGCACGAATACCGGGAAGTGGTGCTCAATACGAAGTACAAAAACAATTTCGATTACAACTACGCCCTGTTTGTCCTCAATAAGATAGAATTTAAAGCCAATGGATGCATCCTGCTGGTGCAAGACGCGGCCTTGCAATCCCGCATTGCCTGCCTGCATTACGAGCCCTACCGCTCGCTGGAGGAAGTGGCTAAAGAGCTGCAGGAGCGGGAAAGCGAGGTACAATGCACCGTTGCCAAAAGCGGAGCACTGCCGATACCCGCTTTTGATTTTGGCAAGGCACAGGAACCGGCACTCTGGGATTATCCGGATGGCGCGGACACTTTAGCTTTCCTGGCCGGGCTTTGAGTAAAAATTGACTAAAAACTGAAAATTAAGGCGCAAATACCTTAATTTGTCAATTGAATTTGCAAACAAGATATTTAGAATACACTTTTACCTGATATTGCGGGTGGGAACCAACTGGCTTTCAGTTCACTGGCAGGTCCTTTGCTGATAAATCAACCGCAAAGATCAAAACCGTTCCTCATCCGTCCTGAACGCAGAAAGCTACATTACCTTACGATATGAGTAGTTTTGATAAGATCTTTTTAGTAGATGACGACAAGATCTTTCTACTGACCGCCAAGTTTAGCCTGAAACGGGTATTCCCGGAGGCCGAGATACAGTCGTTCAGCAACGCTGAGGAGGCTATCGACCGTTTAATACAGGAAAAGCCGGATTTGCTCCTGCTCGATTTGAATATGCCGGTCATGGATGGCTGGACCTTTCTGGAGCAGCTGGAAGAGAAAGGCTCTGAAGTTACGTTCCCAATTTACATTGTTTCCTCATCTATCGACCCTGCCGATATCAACCGGGCCAACGAGCATAGCCATGTTATGGGCTTCATAGAGAAGCCGTTGGATGAGCAGAAGGTGAAGGCTTTGATTGAGGGGTAGGGACCTCATTTTTACCCATGCCGGATGTGAAATAAAAAAGCGCAACACCACTGATCAGTAGTGTTGCGCTTTTTCATTTATGAATTAGCGGGCGCTTCCTATCTGAAAATCAGTTTTTGGAAGGAAACCCCATCTTTCAATCTGAGCTTGAGATAGTAAGTACCTGCCGGCAGTGCCTTTCTGTAAATCGTATGTTGATAATTGTTTACATCGAAATAGGCTTGTACCATTTGGCCATTGGCATTGTACAATTCCATTGTTTTTATGGTATGCTCCGGAGCAACACTGATCAACACTTCAGAAGTTGCAGGGTTTGGAGCAGCCAGTACTCCTATTTCTGAAGGCTTGATGTGATTAGTGCTTACTTCAAGGCATGGAGCCAATTCCAATGCTATACAGGCTCTGGGGCCAGCATATGCCATAATAGTGTCCCAGTAAGTCCGGGCAACTTCAGGCATAGGAGGCTCCGTGGCATTTGGGTTGTCTGCTGCGTAGAAATCCCACTGAGCAGACTCCTGAGGATCAGAGGAAGGGAACGGGAATAATCCGTCCAGACCATCGTTTCGGCTATTGGCTACAGCTGAAAAGTCTTCTACATTAGGTCCATTGACGTTATCGAAAATATCGTTAATGCCAAGCTCGTTCAATCTTGCCTGAATATCGTAAGAACCTGAAACTTCAACTACCGCAAAGTCGTCAGATGGGTCATCGGGGTCACCAGTTCCAGGGACTCTTAGAACTCCGGTTTCATACGGAGCAAATGGATCCGTAGGAACATGGAAGGATACCCATGGCGGTGTGTTTTCATCTATCCAGCTAATATCGCCCAGTGCTCCCCCGTTATTGACTACAAAACTAATGTCAGAAGGGATAGGGTCTCCGTTTGCGTAGGTTACATGGTTCGGAATGCAGAGTGTGTCTCCTGCAGGCAGAACGGGGTAGCCCGGTGGTACCAACCCTAAAGAGGTACCATTAATGTCGCCATTGACGGCTTCAATAACCATGGGTACAGTAGGGCTTGGGCCGGGGCCGTCAAGGTCGATCAGGAATTTCGGAATGACGATTTCCATGTACTCGTCAATAGTGGCTGTAGCCGCGACAATATATCCACCTGTACCAACGCCCCAAAGTCCAATTTTATCAGGGTCGATTTGGTAGGGGTTCACATTGCCCTGACCATCACCGTCTACTGCCAATTTTCTCATAAAACGCACGGCAGTACGCGCATCCTGAACACCACGGTAAGCAGCGTTGATCAGGAAGAACTTACGGAAGTCCTGAGAAGGGTCAATCGGGTTCCAACCTTTACGGTAGTCTACTGCCGCAGCAATGTAGCCTCTTGAGGCAAGCCGGTTGCACAGTTCAACAACGGTTGAATCCGTTTTTGTTCCTCCGGTACCGTTATTGGCAGGGAAAGGAAGGAAGTTGCCGGTGTGAAACACGAGCATTACCGGGCGGTCACCGGGCGCATCAACAGGCTGGTAAATGTCCATCACCAGCGGGCGCGCAATCGCTTCCGTTGTTTGCTGGGCAATTACAGGCATGATGGTAGCATTAACGCCATATACAATATTGGAGGTTACCTCCACATCGAACTGCGCGTCAAGGTACAGGGTTTCATCCTGTGCCTGAAGGCTTGCTGAGGCGAAAACCAGAGCAAGCAATAAAAACAGCGAGTTAATCTTTTTTTTCATAGTCAAAGATTTCATGTTTGGTTATTGCAAAATAATCTTTATGTGAGTTGCCATTTGTTCCTGCTATTTAGAGTTTTTCCACTCGTAAAGCAATGAAATATACGCTAAGCGTCCTATACGTGGGCCGCCATAAGTTTGGAATACTTCATTATTAAGAATATTGGAGGCCCCGATTTTTAAAGTCGTGTTCAGATCCGTAAAATTGTAGTTGATCTGACCGTCCAACAATCCGTAAGAAGGGACGAAACCGGTAAATTGAGGCGAACCTTCAAACAGGAAGCCTTCCACCCATTTGTAGTTGATGTTAAAGCCCCAGTTCTTGATTTTCCCCATCCGGATATTCCTGCCCGAAAACCCAATATTGTATTTATGTTCTGGCGTATTAAAGGCTGGAATGATAGGGTCATCAGAGGCGGAGACGATTGCATTGTAGGAGTAGTTGCCATTCAGTGAAAAGTAATCCGCGAAATAATAATTCAATCCTATCGAGAATCCTTGGGTGGTTACCGTTTCCTGGGCATTTGAGGCAAACCTGAACACCTGTACATCGCTGGGGACAAAGTCTGATGGGGAGTCAAACTGAGCATCAATGGCGATATTGAAGCCAATAAAGTCCGTGTAAATATTATAATAATAGCCTGCGTCAAGGAATAGATTGTTCCAAAGGGTTGCTCTGTAACCGCCTTCAAGCGTCCGGACCCGTTCAGGCCGGATAGGGTCCACATCATAGTATTCGAGGCGGCTTCTTTGAAGAAAGTTGGAAAGGTAATCCTGAAAGGATTCAAGCGTAATTACACTGTCTGCGCCATTTAGGTTGCCGGCCAGGATAGCCGGGCCAACATTCAGTGAAAGGAACTGATCGGTCAGTGTTGGATTTCGCACGCCCGAAGAAAAGCTCACTCTGAGGTAATGATTGGGGCGAGGCTTCCAAACAATTGATGCAGCAGGGGAAAAGACATAGTCAAAATTTTCATTTTTATCTACCCTGAACGTTGCATTTGTCCGCCATCTCCCATCGTCCATTGTCTTATTTATACCAGCATAGGCTCCATATTCATAATTGGTGATTCTGATATCTGCAGAATCATAGAAGATCGTACCACGTGAATTTGGCGTGTACAAGCGGCCGTTACCACCCACGATTATCTCCGCAAAATCCGTATCAAAGCGCTTTTCGGCGTGCAGGTGATAGAGGGCCGACCTGTCAAAAAAACGGGTGCCACCTTCCTCATTGTTGTATCTTGACCGAATGTCATTAAAGGCTTCGTTGAATTCCGGACTGCCAGGCACAAATCTGCCGGGGCGGTTGTTTGCCGGGTCTGGAGCATTTGCAAAATCCTGGGCCATTGCATGTGCCTGATTCATGAACTCCTGATTGTCCTGAAGCCATTGCTGGGCTTCCTGGGAATCAAAGATGACTTCCACCTGCCCTGTTTCCGGATCAAATATGATTTGCTCGTCAGGGTAGCCCATTTCTACCATTTGGGCGGCTATCCGGTTGTCTTCCCACCACTTTTTATAGTTGTTGTAATAAGCACCATCGCGGACCGCCCGGTCCTGTAGCCTCAATGCAGTAAAGTAGGGGTCATAGCTGTCTCCTGCATCCTGCCGGGACATATATGCGCGGATGAAGAAGTTGTCTTTCTTTCGGAATTCTGCCCTTGGTTGAAAAAATTGAATATTGCGTAGGCTAAAGCGGTTATCACCCTGATAAACGGTTGTGCCCCAGCCATAGCTCATTCCGAGTACAAGCTCTGGGGATTCCTCCTTCAATTTAGGATTGGTACGGATGTATACAGAACCAAGTGCTTTGAAGTTGCGCGTATCGTAATCGACTACGTCTTCTTCGCGGTAGCCTGGCCTGTGAACGGTTAACAACCCAGCAGATTCATTAAAGGAATTGGTCGTATTTTGAGTGAAATCACCAAAAAGATCGTATTCATCCCCGTAAGTATTCACGGCGTCCCATCCCCCGGGATTGCCGGTAGGCGTAGGAGTCCCGTCTACAGCTTGGTCGTTATCTGCGACCCAATCATCTGCTTGCAGGTAAGATAAGGTGAATTTGTAAGCGATATTTTCATTGCCGTCCTTGTCCTTGAAGCTATCTGCCCACCGGATTTCTGTGTTAAGCAGGTTGCGCTCTCCACCTTTCACCACAGCTGAAAGCCCTTCGGTGTAGAAGGGGTCCTTTGTTTCCATAGAAATCACTCCGTTGAAAGCATTAGGACCGTAAAAAGAAGAGCTGGCACCCTGAATGATATCGACTTTTCGGACATCAAGTTCCGGTGCACCAAGAAAATTGCCTAGTGAAAAGTTTAGCCCCGGTGCCTGATTGTCTACGCCATCAATGATTTGCAAAGACCTCACCGGGCTTGTACTGTTAAAACCTCGCGTGTTGATAACCTTAAAACCCAGGCTGGCGGCCGTGAGATCGACACCTTTTAAGTTGCCGAGCCCGTCATAGAAACTCGTAGCAGCCGTCTCCTTAATCGCCAGCACGTCCATAGACTCCACCGTGAGCGGAGAGGATTTCTGCTTATCTGAAATACGTTGCCCGCGCACCTCCACCACATCAGTAGTGATGACCGACTCGCCCAAAGAAATCTTGAGCGCCTCATTGGAGGCAACATCCACAATTTTAGGCTCATACCCGACATAGGATACACTCAGCTTCACGGGCAGGCTGCTTTGGGTTTTCAGCGCAAAAGCACCGTCAAAATCAGTCACGGTACCCTCCGTAGTGCCCTCTATTACGACACTTGCCCCGATTAAGGGCTCTTTAGTGTTCTCATCAAACACTTTTCCACTCAGGGTGACCTGCGCATGGGAAGCATTGAAAAACAGCAGACTAAGAACAAAATTTAGAAACCAACCTATGCGTACAAATTTCATGTCATCCACCTGTCTGGTTTGGAAAAATTATTCGGAATTCGACCGCCAAAATAGGGAAATTCCAACATAATTAACCCAGCGTTAACACAATAAATTTAGGGTATGGCAAATAATGACATTTCTGTTTTGGGTAAGGAGTTGATTATCAACCGGCATCATTGGAATTAACGTTAGCGAATTTTCGCTGGATTTAAATCATATCTGCCCCGATTGACAATGCAACCCCAAGAATGATCACGCCGAGCTTCCGCCAGGAGACCCGGTGCTGATGGGTATCATCGGCTTCAAACAGAATCGTCGTACTAATATGGAGAAAAGAGCCAATCACAAAGCCCAGCAGGTTGGCGATTTGCGCGCCCGAAAGGTTAAAGGTGCCGGCGGTAAGGGCTCCGAGTGGGGACATCAGCGCGAAAACGACCAGGCAGGTCCAGGCAACCTTCCTGCTAAAGCCGGAGCGGATGAGCAGGGCCACGAGCGCAAAGGCGGCCGGGAGCTTGTGCAGAATAATGCCAATAAGCAATTGCTGCCCGCCTTCCTCATGCTGATGGTGGTGGGCATGGAAGTCTTCAAAATAACCCAGCGGCATGCCTTCCAGCAGGGCGTGCAGGGAGAGCCCGATCATGACCTGTACCGCAAAACTGGCGGGTTCGTGCTGATGGGCATGCACATGCCCGTGCTCTATGCCCCGGCTGAATTGCTCAAGGATGAGTTGAGTGAAAAAGCCACCGAGGACCCAAAAGCCGGCATTGTGCCCGCCTTGCTCAAACACGCCGGGCATCAGGTGGAGCACGGTAATCCCCATTATGTAGGCGCCGCTGAAGGACAAGGTGAGTTTCAGCCACTGATCATTGAAAGTGCTGTACCGGAAGCTCAGCCAGCCTCCCGCAATAACAGTCAAAAATAAGGCGATGTATTCCGGTAGGCTCATATCGTTGCATTTTGAAGGTTTAGCGCGGGGCGGGCATTGAAGGCGCTGCTCAGCCCCCAGCCAATGAGGCTTCCGATGCACCCGCCAACGAGGACATCAAGCGGATAGTGCACGCCAACGTAGACCTGCCCGTAGGCAATACTCACAGCCCAAAGCACAAAAGGCCAGCGAAGCCACTTGTAAATGCTGCCCAACGTAAGGGCAATGAACCAGGCAATAGCCAGGTGATTCGTGGCATGCGAGGAGGTGAAGCTGTAGCCGCCGCCGCAGCCGCCCCGTTGTTCCACCTCGAAGGGCAGTTCCGTATTGTTGCAGGGGCGGAGGCGCTCGAAGGTGGGTTTCATTACCTTGCTGCTCACCGTATCCGCCACTCCGACTGTCAGCACCACACCCAAAATAAAGTAGAGCCCCCTCAGGCGGAAACGATAGACTGCAAATCCGGCCAGTATCACATATAGTGGTATCCAGGTTTTCTTGTCCCGCCACCAGGGCATGACTTCATCCAGCACCGGATGGGTCCAAACGCCATTGATCAGGTGGAAGAGGGATTCGTCCCAATGCAGTAAACCAGACAGCAGTGCTTCCATGGCTTAGGGTTTGATGATGTTGGCGACCAAAATCAGCCGGGGGCTTTCCATCCAGTTGTAAGGCTGCAGCTGATAGTCGCCGTAGGTGCGCAGGATGTTGAGCCCGGCCAGTTCAAAGAGCCGTTCAAAATCGGACAGTTCAAACAGGCGGACGCGCTCCTCAAAGATGTAATTCCTGTGCCCGTCGGCAAACCGTATAGTTTTTACCACATGTTGATTTTCCTGCCGCTTGTGGAGATCGAAGGCAATGCCGTTGATCTCCCGGTGCTCGGGCCCGGTCAGTCGTTGCCGGACATAGTGGGCATTAAAAAAGTCGAGCACGAAAATACCTTCCGGCTTTAAGCTGTGGGCCACATTTTTGAGGGTCTGCAGGTCTTCTGCTTCTTCCTCAAAATACCCAAAGCTGGTGAAAAAATTAAAGACGTAGTCAAAAGCGGCTTCCCGGAAGGGCTCCCGCATGTCATGCGTAAAAAAATGGAGGTGGTCGTGCTCAAACTGCCGGGCAAAGTCAATGCTTTGCGCAGAGAGGTCAAGGCCCGTCACATCGTACCCCTTGCCAGCCAGGTGGCGGGAGTAGCGCCCTTTGCCGCAAGCCAGGTCGAGCATGTGGCTGCCGGGCGGCGGATGGAGCGTATCGAGGAGATGATCAATGAAGCCTTCCGCTTCGGACTCATCCCGATCTTTGTATAGAATATGGTAGTAGGGCGAATCAAACCACTCTGCAAACCATTCTTCCTTGACCATTTTACCTGCGTTAAGTTATCGGGCGCAAAGATAGCCTTCCTGAAGGGTTTTGCAACGAAGTTGCAGGATATTTACCCAGTCAAAAAGCCCAAATCACACCTACGGTATTGCCCTGCAGCCCGAAACCGGCCTGTACTTTCATCCGGGTTTGAAGCTTTCTGTGCAATTCCGGGATTAGGATGCCCATGCCCGCGCCTATCAGGCTGCCGGCAATCACATCAGTTGGGAAGTGCTTCAGCGCCCGCACCCTGAGCCAGGCAACTGTTGCCGTGGGCAGGCTGGCTGCACCAAAAAGAAGCCACCGCCGGCTGCCCCATTCCGGATGGTAATCGTGCAATACCTTGGCTAAAAAGAAACCGCCCATAGCAGTAGTGGCTACGTGGCCAGAATAAAATGAATTTCGCATGTTGCCCGATTGGCGCTCATCAAGCGGGACCTCCTCGTAGAAGGCCAGCGGACGGTAACGGTCAATAAAGGTGGGGCCGAGCGGGCTGTAGGTGTACATATTGGAAGTCAGGGCAACGGTTTCAAAGTACATCAGCGCAACATCCAGATAATCCTTTCTGACTTTTCCGTCCAGAAACAAGAGTAGCGGCATTGCTGCTGTGCCGTACATCAAAAAATCGGATACCTGATGCGCCTGTTCCCGTTTAGCTGGGTCCTGGGTCAGCCCGGGCTGGTTGAATCGGCTAACACCGGCTTGCAGCAGTTGCTCGAGTTCCGGTTCGGAGAGGCGGTCTTTGTCCTTAACTTTAGGCAGCCCTACGATATTGGTATAGGTGCCTGCAAGCGCTACACCACCGCTCACCAAGAGGTTAACATGATAGATGCCCGAGGTGTCGTTCGCAGTTTGTGCCAGTAAGCTAGCGGTTGGGAAACCCATCGCCATCAATAGAAACCAAAATAGCCGCATGAGGTTAATCGGAGTTTTCTTACCCAAATGTCTTCAAACGGGGTTTAGTTCGCTGTTCAGAAGTGCGTTTCGTAAAACTGGACCACCCGCTCATCAATCAGGATGTCCTGCATGCGCAGGGGCGTCTTCAAAACGATGCCTTCCAGGCTCCGGCAGCGGCTGAGCGCTACGTAGGTTTGCCCGTGCTCGAACGCCCCGCTTCCCAGATCGATGATGACCTTGTCAAAGGTTTTGCCCTGGGACTTGTGGATCGTAATGGCCCATGCTAAACGTAAAGGCAGCTGGGTAAAATTGCCCAAAGTCTCTGTGTCTATCCGGGTAGGGTCTTTTTCGCTGGGCTTGTACTTCAGTACTTCCCACTCCATAGGCTCTACTTCCAGCTGCGTGGGCGTACCATCGGACTGCTCTATTTGTACGGTCACGGTCTTTTTGTCCAGTTTGATCACCTTGCCAATCGTGCCATTCACGAAGCGCTTGTCCGGATCATTTTTGATGAACATCACCTGAGCGCCCAGCTTGAGTTTCAGGGCAGGGTCCGTAGGGTAGAGGCGGGGGTTGAACTGCCCGCTGATGGTGGCGACATAGGTTTTTTCCTCCAGGGGTATCCGGCTGAGCTCTCTTTGGTTGATGCGGTCAACAGTGGCATTGCGTGCCGAGAGCGTAACGTAGAAGTCTTCGGGCTCAAACTGCGGCAGATGGCGGCTGTTGAGGTCTTCCAGGTCATCATAATCCAGCCGGTTGAGGCGCACAGACTCGAGCAGGCGGAGGAAGTTGCGGTTCTCCTGCCGGTAGACTTTGTTGAGCTCCATCATCTCCAGGAAAAAGGTTGGGTCCTCGAAAAGATGGGCGGAAAAAAAATAGGGCGAGTCGTACTCCAGCTGAAAGCGCATGGCTTCGATGTCGTTGGCTACCACAGGGGGCAGCTGGAACATATCTCCAAAAAAGACCACCTGAAGCCCTCCAAAGGGCGCGGGCACCTCCCGGTTGATCCGCAGGAACCAGTCGATATTGTCCAGCATGTCGGCCCGGACCATGGAGATTTCATCAATGACCAGCACTTCCAGGTTGGTGTACAGCCTGCGGTTGCGGCGCTTTTTGAGGTCCTGCCGGCTCAGCGGCTTGGGCGGAAAGCCGAAAAAGGAGTGGATGGTTTGCCCGCCTACATTCAGGGCGGCAATGCCGGTAGGCGCGAGCACTACGGTCTTCTTTCGGGTCGTATTGCGGAAAAGCTGAAGCAGGGTGGACTTGCCCGTGCCTGCCCGGCCGGTGATGAAGACGTTCCGCCCCTCATTTTCGATCATCTGAAGGGCGGTTTTGAAGTCGCCGCTTAGTTCCAGTGGTGCCTTTTCGAATGCCAAGTGCCTGCAATTTTGAACCCTGCCGCGCCACTGATGGATGAAGCCGTCTTTACCTGTACGCTAGGCCCGCTCAGCAGCAAAAGCTAAGAGGGAAATGCCAACAAATAAACTTCGGTCTGATCGCACCAGGCTACTCGGCAGGCTTTACCATAAAAATATATACCGGGAAGTGGTCGCTATAGCCCCCAAGGTACTCATTTCCGCCAAAAGTCCTAAACGGATACCCCTTGAACCGGCCGTGTTTTTGCAGCAGGTAGCGGGGGCTGTGTATTCTGACTTTGTAAAACTGATAGCCCTCCTGCCGCTCGTCCAGCAACCCGTCGGAGAGGATCATCTGATCGAACAAGCTCCAGGCGTCGCGGTAAGCCAGCGTGCCGATGCCCTTGCGGTACAGCTCGTACATGGGGTTATAAAACTCGGCCTTGCGGACTTTCCGGCGGTTGGTCTTTGCGCCAATGACTTCCTTTACAGAAGGGCTGATGGGATCGTCATTAAGGTCGCCCATGATGATGATTTTTGCCTTAGGGTCTTCGGCGAAAATGGAGTCGGCGGCCGTTTTGCAGACCAGAGCGGCTTTGTTCCTGGCAGGCTGACTGGCGGCTTCCCCTCCGCTGCGGCTGGGCCAGTGATTGACCATAAAGTGCATAGGCTCGCCGTCAAAGTTACCGGAAACCAGAAGTACATCACGGGTATAGTCCGGCTCTCCGTCCCGGTAAAGTTCCACAAAGAGGTTCTCGTGGCCTTTCAATTCAAAGTACTTGGGATTGTACAAAAGGGCGACATCAATCCCACGCTCGTCGGGCGAATCCTGATGGACGATTTGGTAGTTCCGGTCCCTGATGAGGGGGTGCTTCACGAAGTCTTCCAGTACACTGCGGTTTTCAATTTCCGAAACACCAAGGATGGCAACCCCGTCCGGCGTAACGTCCGTGCCTAATTCTGCTACGACTTTTGCGAGGTTGTCCAGTTTAGCCTGATAGCGCCTGGTGTTCCAGACTTTGCTCCCGGTGGGCGTGAATTCAGTATCGCGGACATCCTCCGTGTCAAGGGTATCAAAAAGGTTCTCGAAATTGTAGAACCCGACAGCCGCCACTTTATAATTCTGCTGGGCGGTCACCGCAGTACTTGCAAAAAGCAGGAACAACAGAAAGAAAAGATGGCGTGGGGTCGTGTTTTTGGATTGTAAGCTGGGGCAAAAGTGTTGGTAGTTCGTGCGTAGCATAAATCTGTTTTCTCGATTTTGAAGTGCCCGGAAAGGCAATTGTCGGCAAATATATCAAATCTGCTTTTGTAAAAACGAAGACCGAATTGGCCATCGGTATTAAGTTTTGGTTAATTTTTGGGCGCCCGGCCTTAAATAAAGTTATTTTTCTTCTACTTTTGCACACGCTTTCAGGACCAATGCCCCCTGAACGCAGCATAACTATCCCAACGACCACACACCCGCTCCATCGTACATTATTCTGACATAAACCATACTTATGCAACTGAAAAGAACGCTTTTTACCCTCTTAGCGCTTTTGCCTGCGTGGCTGTTACAGGCGCAGGTGGAGGTTCGAGGTACTGTCCTGGACAGCGAAACAACGCTACCAATTGCAGCGGTAGTCGTTACCCTTGATGACGGCACCACCGCTGTTTCTGATGAGAACGGCACATTCGTCTTTTTCGGCGTGCCCGAGGGTAAGCATGATTTCACTTTCCGAGGCACAGAAGACTACGTCGTACAAACCCAAAGCACCGTCGTTAAAGATCAGGGCGATGGGGTTTACAAGCTTGGCAGGGTGCAGCTCGTGCCCACTCAGCGGGAGGAAGGTATTACCAACAAAGAGGACTTTATCCCCACCATTACCCTCTCCGATGGCGACCTGGAGCAGGAAACAGACAATCAGAACATTTCCGGGGTCCTTGCCGCTTCACGGGATGTCTTCGTCTCCGCGGCCGCCTTTACCTTTGGGCCGGCGCGGTTCCGCATACGGGGCTACGACTCTGAAAATACCGCCGTATATATTAATGGTGTGCCTTTCAATGAATTGGAGAATGGGCGCGCGTTCTGGAGTGCCCTGGGGGGCTTGAATGACGTAACCCGCAACCGTAATGCAGAGATCGGCCTGAGCCCGCTTTCCTATGCATTTGGTGGTGTGGGAGGTGGTTCTTCCATTGATACCCGGGCTTCCTCACAGCGCGAACAGACCCGCGTGACGATGTCCGCAACCAACCGCGGCTACCGCTGGCGTACCATGCTTACGCACTCTACCGGCATGATGGACAATGGCTGGGCTTTTTCCTTCTCCGGTTCTCACCGCTGGGCACAGGAAGGCTATGAGCCGGGCAGTTTTTACGATGCCTACGCCTATTTCATGGCTATTGACAAAAAGCTGGGAGACAATCACCTTCTGAACCTGACCACATTTGGCGCTCCGACGCAGCGCGGACGGGCAGGCGCAAGCACACCGGAAATGTATGACCTGGCAGATAACAACTACTACAACCCTTTCTGGGGCTATCAGAATGGCGAAAAGCGGAACTCCCGGATTTCCCGGGTGCATCAGCCGGTGATTATGCTGCGGCATGACTGGCAGTTGAATGAGGACGCCACCCTGACCACCACCGCGTCCTATCAATTTGGGCGCATCGGCGGCACGGCTCTGAACTGGTTTGAAGCACCGGACCCCCGCCCGGACTACTACCGCAATCTGCCGAGCTATTTCGAGTCCATCGGGCAGCCTGAAGCAGCCGCCATCGTGGAAGCAGACCTGCGCAATAATGAATCTTCCCGGCAGATCAACTGGGATCAGTTTTATGAGGTCAACCGCACTTCTCAGCTGGCAGATAAGTACCCGCAGTTCCTGGAAGGGCAGGAGGTGGAAGGCCGCTGGGCACAGTATATGGTGGAAGACCGCCGTTACGATTCCCGGGAGTTCAACTTTTACACGAATTACAATCACATCATCAGCGATATCTTCACGCTTAGCGGCGGGTTGACCTACCAAACGCAGACCATCGACAATTTCAAGGTGGTGGATGACCTGCTTGGTGCCGATTACTTCGTAGATATCGACGCTTTCGCGGTGCGCGATTTCCCGGACAATCCGGAGGTGCAGCAAAGCGACCTGAACAACCCTAACCGCATTGTGCGCGAGGGTGACCGTTTCGGATGGAGCTACGATATTGATGTACGCCGGGCTGACGGCTGGCTTCAGGGACAGTTTACCCTGCCACGCTTTGATATTTTCGCTGCGGTCAATGGCAGCCAAACCACCTTCTGGCGCACGGGCAAATACCGTACAGGCCGCTTCCCGGACCAATCCTTCGGGGAATCGGAAAAGCAAAACTTCACCAACTTTGGCGTGAAGGGTGGAATTACCTACAAAATTGATGGCCGGAACTACCTGTTTGCCAATGGTACCCACATGACCCGCGCTCCCTTTGTGCGGAATGCCTACGTATCGCCACGCACACGCGATCAGCTGGTGCCGGGCCTGGAAAGCGAGACCATCTACGGTGGTGAAATCGGTTACCTGCTGCGTTCGCCGAATGTACAGGGCCGGGCATCGCTCTACTACACACAGTTTGACAACCGCACGGAGATCATCCGTTTCTACAATGACCTGCAGCGGGCATTTGGCAGCCTGGTGATGACCGGGCAGGACCAACTGCATCAGGGCGCAGAGCTGGCAATTGAGGCGAAGGTCACACCATCCCTGAGCATCCGGGGTGTGGCGGCGCTGGGAGACTACGTGTTCAACAGCAACGCGCAGGGCGAATTGTACGGAGACGATCAGGAGACCTTTGATCAGGTCAATAGCGAATTTGAGGTATTCCAAAAAGGGCTGAAGGTGCCGGGCCGCCCTCAGAACGCCTACACGCTGGGGCTGAACCTTCGCCCCAAAGGCTTCTGGTTTGCCTACCTGAACTTCAACTACTTCGACAACGTGTTTATCGACTTCAGCCCGATCAACCGTTCCCCGGAGGCGGTCATTGGCCTGGAGCCCAGTTCACTGGAGTATGATCAGATCGTAGCGCAGCGTCAGACGGACGGTCAGTTCACCGTTGACTTTTTCGGCGGCAAGTCCTTCAAGTTTGGCAGCACCTTCCTGTACATCAATGCAGGGGTGAATAACATCCTGAACAATACCGACTTTATCACAGGCGGTTTCGATCAGCTGCGTTTTGACTTTGATGCCCGGACGGGCGCTGATTCTGTTTTTCAGCCCCGGTATTATTACCTGTACGGCCGCAACTTCTTCGTGAACATAAGTTTAAGCCTGTAAACAGAACCTCAATCATCATTAAGAAAGACATAAAAGCCATTATACAATGAAATTTCAGTTTTCAAAGCTGTTCTTTTTCAGCCTGCTGCTCAGCATGGCTGTGCTTCCATCCTGTGTTGATACCGAATTTGAAGAGCCGCCCGTAACCGGCACGGAGCTTGAAGTAACGGGCAATACCTCTATCGCAGACCTCAAGAACCTTTACATTCCCGGCCGCCTGACGGTTATCGAAACGGACGTCATCGTACAGGGCATCGTTGTAGGCAACGACGTGCAGGGCAACTTCTTCCGCTCCCTGATCATTCAGGACAGCACAGCCGGTATCGAAGTATTGATCAACCTGACGGACGCCTTCAACCTCTTCCCGCTCGGCCGCGAGGTCGCTATCGACTGCAAAGGCCTGGTGCTGGGCGAGTTCAACGGCATCGTGCAACTGGGCGGCTACATCATTCAGGAAGGCGGTGGCGAAGAACTGGGCGACATCATCGACTACAATTCACGCATTTACCGTGGCATGCTGGTCGGTGAGCCAGAGCCAGCAGTGCGCACCATCAACTCTCTGGGCGTCAACGATATCTCCACCCTGGTACAGCTGCAGGACGTGGAATTTGCCTCCTTTGAGCTGGGATTGACTTATGCCGATGCTTTCGGCCGCAGCACCCTCAACCGTACGCTTCAGGATTGTGATGGCAATGAAATCGTCGTTCGCACAAGCGGTTTTGCCGACTTTGCTATTGACACCCTGCCCGACGGTAATGGTACCCTTACAGCTATTTTCAACGTATTCGGCAATACCAAGCAGTTGTTCCTTCGCAGCGCTGACCTCGATGTGGATATGACTGGCACCCGTTGCAACGCCGGCACGGGCGAAGAGGAACTCATGACCATCCGTGAACTTAGGGATGTGTTTGCGGATGGCGGATCAGAAGGCCCCGAAGACCGGAAAATCCGTGGCGTGGTAATTTCCGATAATCAGAGTGGCAACTTTGACGGCCGGGTAGCGGTCGTTCAGGACGGCACGGCAGGCATTACCATTTTCTTCCAGGGCGATCATGGCTTCAGCCTGGGCGAAGAGATCGAAGTGGTGGTTTCCGGCCAGGAGCTTTCACTTTATAATGACCTGCTGCAGCTTGACTTTATCAATAACGACCTGGCCACTTCCAATGGCATGGGCGATCCGGTGGAACCGCGCGTAACAACGATTGGAGAAGTGCTCGACAATGCCGAAGCCTGGGAGTCTACACTGGTGCTGATCAACGGTGCGAGCATTTCCGGTAGTGCTACCTTTGCGGGGGCGACCACGGTAAATGATGGTTCCGGAAGTATGACGATGTTTACCCGTAACTCTGCCACCTTCGCCAGTTCTGCACTGCCGGCGGAGCCAGTGGATATGACGGCCATTGTTTCACAGTTCAACGACCATCAGCTGGTCATCCGGAACCTGGAAGACGTAGGGGGCGAAACCGGCACCGGTGGCGACCCTGAGCAGATCAGCCTGGCGGAGCTCCGCACGCTGTTTGAAGGCGGTGCCACAGCTGTGCCTGCCAACCGGTTTATCAATGCCGTAGTGATTTCAGATGTGGATGCCGGCAATACTACCGGTCGGAATATGGTCGTACAGGATGAGACTGGAGGTATCGTCATCCGTTTTGCCGATAACCACAGCTTTGCCCTTGGCGAAGAAGTGGAGATCAACGTTGGAGGCGTCGAACTCAGCGAGTTTGAAGGCCTTTTGCAGGTCAACAACGTAGACAACGCCGATGCAATAAGCATGGGCAACGGTACAATGCCTGAACCACGTGATGCCACGATTCAGGAAATTCTGGACAACTCCGAAGCCTGGGAGTCTACTTTAGTTCGGGTTATGGATGTTGCCTACACAGAAGGCGGTACCTTTGCCGGTGCCAAGACGCTGGACGATGGGACCGCCACTATTGCCTCCTTTACCCGGAACCAGGCTACTTTCTCCGGTAGCAACGTCCCGGACGGCACATTCACACTTACCGCTATGGTTTCTGACTTTAATGCACCGCAGCTGACCCTGCGCAACCTCAACGATATTCAGCAATAAAGCCTGCGTTGAACCATTCTGACTAAAAAGCCTTAATAAGGGGAGCAGTAATCTAAACCTGCTCCCCTTACTTGAATCCAGCTATGGCAAAGACAGAAAAACAAACCGCTCCGTTTCAGTTTAAGCAATTCGCTGTACAGCAAGACCGTTGCGCGATGAAAGTAGGCACAGATGGGATCATGCTGGGTGCCTGGGCTCAGGTAGATGCTGCTACACGGGCTCTTGACATAGGCACAGGGACCGGCGTCATTGCGCTCATGCTGGCACAGCGGGCACCGGAAGCTATCATTCATGCGATTGATATTGACGAGGTGGCCTGTGAGCAGGCGGGCGCCAATTTTGCCTCCTCTCCCTGGAAAGAGCGCCTGTCTGTGATTCAGGAAGCCATTCAGGACTATGCGCGCACCACCCGCACCACTTACGACCTGATCGTTTCCAATCCCCCTTTCTTTTCCGGTGGCACCTTCGGCATGAAGGAAGAGCGGGCGATCGCCCGGCAAACGGTCCGCATGCCGCACGGGGATTTGCTTATTGCCGTCCGGCAGTTGCTGGCTAAAAACGGGCGGTTTTGCCTGGTGCTGCCTTACCTTGAGGGGCTACGGTTTCAGGAAAGAGCCGAAGAATACCATTTATTCTGTACCAAAGTGACCGAAGTGCAGCCCCGGCCGGACGCTGCTGTCAACCGCCTGCTGATGCAGTTTGAGCAGGAAGACCAACCCACCGAGATCGATCAGCTGGTCATCCGGGCAACGGATGCAGAAGATTCCTACACCACGGCTTACCAGGCCCTGCTAAAGGACTTTTTGCTGAAATTTTAATATATAGATAACACAGCATCCCTCGCTTGTAAGCGCATTCTGCCTAGTTTTGCTGCCTTGCTTAACCCTCAATAATTCAATCGGCAGGCAGCATGGCAAAAACAGAATTGGTAAAACGCGATATCAGTTGGCTCTCTTTCAACCACCGGGTGCTTCAGGAAGCGATGGACAAATCGGTGCCCCTTTACGAACGGATCAAGTTTTTGGCCATCTACAGCTCCAATCTGGATGAATTTTACCGGGTGCGTGTAGCCTCCCTGCGCAGCTTTAAGGAACTGAAGAAAAAAACACGGAAGGCCCTCGACCTGTCGGTGAAGCCCAAGAAGGAACTGAAACAAATCCGCAAGATTGTACAGGAGCAGCAGGAAGTCTTTGGCCGTATCTTCCGGACGGACATCATCCCGGAGTTGGAAAAAGCCGGTGTGCGCCTGATCAATAACGAAGCCTTCACAGAGCCGCAACGCGAGTTTGCCAAACGCTACTTTTTTGAGAAAGTCTACCCCTGCCTAAACCCCATCGTTTTGGAGCCGGAATCAGAATGGCCTTTCCTGGAAAACAAGGGGCTGTACTTTGTCATCGAACTGAAAGAGGGAGGCCGCACCGCCATCCTGCAAATGCCTACGGATGACCTGCCGCGGTTTCAGGAGCTGCCCTCCGAAGAGCATGGCGTTTACTACATCACTTTTCTGGACGATATCATCCGCTACAACCTTCCCGCTTTTTTGGATGAGCCCATCTTGGGTGCCTATGCCATCAAAGTATCACGGGATGCAGAGCTCTACATTGATGACGAATACTCCGGTGACCTGGTGGAAAAGATTCGCGAAAGCCTCGAGGAACGGAATATCGGGCTGCCTACCCGCTTTCTCTACGACAGCCGTATGCCGGAAGAACTCCTTGCCCTGCTCAAAGAACAACTGAAACTAAGCAAGCACGACCTTATCCCCGGTGCCCGCTATCACAATTTCAACGACTTCTTCGCCTTTCCCAACCCAACAGATCAGGGTGAGCTGCACGATGAGCCCATGGAGCCCCTGCCGCACGAGGAGCTTGAGCAGGCGGAAGCTCTATTGCCCTATCTCCGGAAGCAGGACGCCGTGCTGCACTTTCCCTATCAGCAATATGACTACATCCCAAGGCTAATCCGGGAAGCCGCCGAAGACCCGGATGTGACGGACATAAAGATTACCCTTTACCGGGTCGCTTCCCGCTCTGCGGTAGTGGACGGACTGCTGGCAGCGCTCAAGAACGGAAAGCAGGTCACAACCTTTATCGAAGCCAAAGCCCGGTTTGACGAAGCCGCTAACCTGTACTGGGGCGCAGAGCTGGAAAAAGCCGGCGCAACGGTCATTTACAGCTATCCCGGCATCAAGGTACACACCAAGTTGTTGCTGGTTATTCGGAAGGAGGAAGAGAGTTTGCAGCATTATGCCTACCTGGGCACCGGCAACTTCAATGAAAAAACGGCCCGGTTGTACTGCGATCATGCCCTGCTCACCGCTGACCCCCGGCTTGCCAATGAAGTCGGTCAAGTCTTTGATTTGCTGGAGCGGAAGATCATTATGCCGAAGTGCAAGCACCTGCTGGTTTCTCCGTTCACCACGCGGAGTGGTTTCGAGGCTATGCTCAGGCAGGAAATCAAGCATGCCAAAGCGGGGCGTAAAGCCTATGCCATTCTCAAAATGAACAGCCTGGAAGACCCCGGAATGATTGAAAAAGTCTACGAAGCCTGTCAGGCCGGCGTGAAGGTGCAGTTGATTGTCCGTGGTATCTGCTGTGCGGTGCCGGATGTGGAAGGCGTGAGCGAAAACCTGGAGGTCATCAGCATCGTAGACCGTTTTTTGGAGCATGCGCGGGTGTATATTTTTGGCAATGGAGGGGAGGAGCGCCTGTTCCTCGCTTCAGCGGACTGGATGACACGCAACCTGGACCGCCGGGTGGAGGTAGTTTTCCCGGTTTATGACGAGAAAATCCGCGAGGAAATCCGGCACATCATCCACCTGCAACTTGCAGATAACACCAAGGCACGCATCATCAATGCAGAGCAGAACAATCCCTACCACTATCAGGGGGGCACGCCGGTAAGGGCTCAGCTCGCCACCTACCAATGGCTGGCCAGGCGCGAGCCCGTCGGTTTACAATAAGTTAGCACAAAGATAATTCAGGGCTAACGCGCTCCGGGTTGACACGTACTATTTTTACCATAAAAAAGTGACGAAGATCAACCACCTGCGGGACTGGGTATTCCACCGCGTACACAAGAGCAACCTCGTTTACAATACCTGTTGGGAAGACCCCCGCTGCGACCGCGAGCTCATGGGGATTGATGCGGATAGCGAAATTGTCATGATCACCAGCGCGGGCTGCAATGCACTGGATTACCTGCTGGATGCGCCCAAAGCGGTGCACTGCATTGACATGAACCCCCGGCAGAATGCCTTGCTGGAACTCAAGCGCGCCTTTTTCAGGCAAAGTGACCAGCAAACCCTGTTCCAGGTGTTTGGCCGGGGCAGCCACGAGGCTTTCCCGGAGCTCTATCAGCAGCAGCTCCGCTCTGCACTGCCCGCTTATGCACAGGAGTACTGGGATGAGCACCTTCATTACTTTTTACCCAAAGGCTTGCGGAAGTCCTTTTATCATTTTGGTTCCTCGGGCACTTTTGCGTGGCTGGCCAGCAATTACCTGAAAGGGCGGAAGAAGTTATTCCGTCAGATCGATCAAATGTTCCACGCAGCTACGCTGGAAGAGCAGAAGGAAATTTACCTGCAGGTGGAAGAGCGTGTCCTGAACAACATGGTAGAATGGATGGTCAACCGCCACCTCACCATGTGCCTGGTGGGCGTGCCCCGGTCGCAGCAGGAACTCTTTGTAAAAAAATACGAGCGGGGCGCTTTGGGCTTTATTCAGGAGTGCCTGCGCAAGGTCTTTACGGAGTTGCCTTTGCAGGACAATTACTTCTACCGGTCATACATGTACGGTTCCTACACCGAAACCTGTGCGCCCAATTACCTGCTGCCGGAGCACTTTGAGCCGCTGCGTGAACGCATTGATCAGGTGCAGGCCAATACCACTACGATCAGTCAGTTTCTAAAGGACAACCCCGGTGCTTATTCCCACTACGTGCTCCTCGACCATCAGGACTGGCTGGCTGCCAATGACCGGGCAGCACTGGAAGAGGAATGGCGGCTGATTTTGGAAAACAGCAGGCCTGGTACCAAAATCCTGCTGCGCTCAGCGGCTCACGAAGTGGACTTCTTCCCTGATTTTGTGCAGGAAGCTGTTGCCTTCGAGCAGGAACTGACGGCCACAACCCACCAACTTGACCGGGTAGGAACCTACGCAAGTGTTTACCTGGCTGAAGTACAGTAGCCACCTACCTAACTTAAAAATCCAATATGGCATCCAAGCACATCACGGCCTCCGTCACAGAACAAAACGAAACCATGCAGCGCTACTATGTGCTGCAATCCAAAATCTACGACCTCACCCGCTGGACCTTCCTGTTTGGGCGGCGGGCGGTCATCCGGCAGTTGCCCCTTGACCCCGAAAAAGCGCACCGTATCCTGGAAGTGGGCTGCGGGACCGGCTATAACCTGCGGCTGCTGGCACGTCGCTTCCCCAAAGCGCACCTGACCGGGCTGGACGTTTCCGCTCACATGATTGAGAAAGCAACAAAAGCGACCAAGCCTTTCGCGCAGCGGGTCCGGCTGGAGGAGCGCCCCTACGCACTGGGGGACACCCAATACCTGGAGCAATTCGACGCCGTCCTTTTTTCCTATTCCCTGACCATGATTAATCCGCAGTGGGAGGAGCTGATCCGGCAGGCTAAGGCCGACCTGAAGCCCGGAGGCGTCATAGCGGTAGCCGACTTTTTCGATTCCCGGTTTGAGTGGTTCAAAACCCATATGGGCAACAATCATGTCCGCATGGACGGGCACCTGCTGCCGCTTTTGGAGCAGGAATTCACGACGCTTTCTCACGTGGTGAAGCCGGCCTACGGTGGGGTGTGGGATTACTTCGTGCATTTGGGCAGAAAGGCGTGAGGTTGTATCCTGTTTTTGTAAAATTGCCGATTTTTGTTTTGTAATGGGGTAGGAAAAGTTGGTGAATATGCTAATTTGGTGGGCATTACTGCAACCAAATTCAAATTAGCATGAACACACGAAAAATCTTACTGTCAGAAAATGAGATTCCGGAGGCGTGGTACAATATTGTGCACGATATGCCCAACAAGCCGCTGCCTCCGCTGCACCCCGGCACAAAAGAGCCCATCGGCCCGGATGCCCTGGCGCCCCTTTTCCCAATGGGCCTGATCCAACAGGAAGTGACCCAGGAAAAATGGGTGGAAATCCCGGAGGAAGTCCGCGAGGTCTACAAAATATGGCGCCCCACGCCTATGTTCCGGGCCACAGGATTGGAAAAAGCGCTGGACACCCCAGCCAAAATTTACTACAAATACGAAGGCGTGAGCCCGTCGGGTTCTCATAAGCCCAACACGGCAGTAGCCCAGGCTTACTACAACAAACAGGAAGGCGTTAAGCGCATCACCACTGAAACTGGTGCGGGTCAATGGGGAAGTGCTCTGAGTTTCGCCTGTCAGCACTTCGGTATCGAATGTGAGGTGTACATGGTGAAGATCAGCTACGAGCAGAAGCCCTACCGTAAGATGATGATGAATACCTGGGGCGCCAATGTGCACCCTTCGCCCACCGACCTTACGGAGGCCGGGCGTCAGGTACTGGCTAAGGACCCCAACTCACCGGGCAGTCTGGGCATTGCCATCTCGGAAGCGGTAGAACGGGCCGCCTCCGATGAGCATACCAAATATGCCCTGGGCAGCGTACTCAATCACGTCCTTATGCACCAAACGGTAATCGGGCTGGAAGCCGTCAAGCAGATGGAGAAAGCCGGTGACCAACCGGATATTGTGGTGGCGCCTTTTGGTGGAGGTTCCAACTTTGCCGGCATCAGCTTCCCTTTCCTTCGGCTGAATTTGGAAGAGGGGCAAAATATCCGGTGTATTGCCAGTGAGCCCTCCTCCTGTCCCAAACTTACCCGCGGTGTGTTCCGCTACGACTTCGGCGACATGGTCGGCATGACCCCGCTGCTGCCGATGTACACCCTCGGGCACAACTTCGTCCCGGCACCCATCCACGCCGGAGGGTTGCGCTACCATGGTGCTGGCGTTGTGGTGAGTCAGCTGCTAAGGGATCAACTTATTGAGGCCCGCGCACACGATCAGCTCGAGTGCTTCGAAGCAGGCGTACTTTTCGCCAAAACAGAAGGCATCATTCCTGCGCCGGAGACCAACCACGCTATCGCCACGGCCGTTCAGGAAGCCAGGCGCTGTAAGGAGGAAGGCAAGAGCGAGACCATATTGATCCACCTCTGCGGGCACGGCAACTTTGACCTGGCCGCCTACGAAAACTACCTGAGCGGCAATCTGGTAAAGCATGAAATCACGGAGGAGGAAATACAGGCTGCTTTGGCAGAACTGGATACGCCTACGATCGATTGATTCCATTTACAGCATTTGCAGCATCAGCGGCATTGGTGATCCTATTGGCATTGCCGGTGCCGCTTTGTTTGGCTTGGATTTCGTAATACGCCCCTTGGGCTGCCGTGGGAAACACAGGTAAAAGCGAGGCAAGCCGGATTGGGTGTTCCCGGGTGCAATAAGCAGATAATCAATGGCTTGGATGATTGTATTGAATGCGGTGCCTGAGTGTTGTGAAGCAGCATAACGTAGGCTTTACTACTGTAAAATGCCCGCTAAAAGGCGGCTGGGATAACAGCGCCGGGTGTTGAAATTCCGTTATTTCGTTTCCCCTGCATCAAGCAGTACATTTCAGAAAGCTTAAAAAACAACAAAATAACATGGCAAAGCTAAATTTTGGTGGCGTAGAGGAAAACGTGGTCACCCGTGATGAGTTCCCGCTGGAAAAGGCGCGGGAGATTATGAAAGACGAAACCATTGCCGTTATCGGCTATGGCGTACAGGGCCCGGGGCAGGCGCTCAACCTCAAGGACAACGGGTTTAATGTGATTGTCGGTCAGCGTCAGCATTCCAAGACCTGGGACAAGGCGGTGGATGATGGCTGGGAGCCGGGTGTGACCCTCTTTCCGATTGAGGAAGCTGTAGAGCGCGGGACCGTTATTCAGTACCTGCTGAGCGATGCTGCCCAGATTTCCGTTTGGCCAAAAATCAAGCCGCTGCTGACCAAAGGGAAAGCCTTGTATTTCTCTCATGGCTTTGGCATTACCTACAAGGAGCGCACGGGCATTGTCCCACCGGAAGATGTGGATGTGATCCTGGTAGCGCCTAAGGGTTCCGGTACAAGTTTGCGCCGCTTATTCGTAGCCGGCAAAGGCCTGAATTCCAGTTACGCTATTTTCCAGGATGCGACCGGGCGGGCTAAGGACCGGGTGATCGCGCTGGGTATTGGCGTAGGTTCGGGTTACCTGTTCGAGACGACTTTCAAGCAGGAAGTGTACAGTGACCTGACTGGTGAGCGGGGTTCATTGATGGGGGCTATTCAGGGCTTGTTCGCTGCGCAGTACGATTGCCTGCGCCGTCATGGGCATAGCCCATCAGAAGCTTTCAACGAGACCGTGGAAGAACTAACGCAAAGCCTGATGCCGCTCGTAGCGGAAAATGGCATGGACTGGATGTACGCGAATTGCTCTACTACGGCGCAGCGTGGTGCATTGGACTGGTGGAAGAAGTTCCGTGATGCGGTAGCGCCTGTTTTTGATGAGTTGTACGATAGCGTAGCGAAGGGCGAAGAGGCACAGCGGTCCATTGATTCCAACAGTCAGTCTGATTACCGGGAGAAACTGGATGCGGAACTTAAGGAGTTGCACGATAGCGAAATGTGGCAGGCGGGGCGTACGGTGCGTGGCCTGCGGCCTGAGAATCAGGTGGAGAAGGTGGGGTAGGGTTGTGGTTTTGGAGTGGGCAGTCTTGCAGTCTTTTAGTCGGCAGTGAGGCAGTCGGCAGTGGGGTAGTCGGCAGTGGGGCAGTGGGCAGTGGGGTAGTCGGCAGTGGGGTAGTCGGCAGTGGGGCAGTGGGCAGTGGGGTAGTCGGCAGTGGGGTAGTCGGCAGTGGGGTAGTCGGCAGTGGGGCAGTCTGGGATGGTTTTGTTTAACTTATCTTAAAATGGGTTAGGATGGAGAATAAGTTTAATTTGAGGTATACGGAGCTGCTGGCTTATAAAAAGGCATTTGAGCTGGCGGTGGATATCTTCGAAGTTTCTAAGTCCTTTCCTAAGGAAGAGCGGTACTCGCTGACGGATCAGATTCGGAGGGCGTCGCGCTCGGTGTGTGCAAATATTGCGGAGGGGTACCGGAAGCGGCGTTATCCCAAGCATTTTATCAGTAAGCTGTCTGATTCGGATGCGGAGAATGCGGAGGTGCAGGTTTGGACGCAATTTGCCTACCGGTTTGGTTATATCCCTGTGGGGCAGCATGATACGTGGTTGGAAAACTCTGTTGAAGTGGGCTCTTTGCTGGGGTATATGATGGACAACCCTGGGAAGTTTAAGTGAAGGCCATCTGCTTTTCTACAGACAATTGATGTATAGCGAACTATCGGAAAAAAGTAATCCCATGTCAACATCCACAACCACGAATGTCCTGCCTTCCGTGGAGGCGATCTACAAAGCGAAGATGCGCCTGCGCGGGGTGGCGGAGCCTACGCCCCTGACGTACAATTACCACATGTCGGAGTATTACGGCTGCCGTTTGTACTTCAAGCGGGAGGATATGCAGGTGGTGCGTTCCTACAAAATCCGGGGTGCTTATAACAAAATGGCGACGGTGCCCAAGGATAAGTTGGCGAACGGCGTGGTCTGTGCCAGTGCGGGCAATCATGCGCAGGGGTTTGCGCTGGCCTGTCAGAAAATGCAGGTAAAGGGCAAGGTCTACATGCCCAGTGTGACGCCCCGGCAGAAGATCAAGAAGGTCAATCTTTTTGGCAAGGAATGGGTGGAAGTGGTGTTGACCGGGGATACTTTTGATGATGCCTACCATGAGGCGGTCCGGGATGCCGAGGAAAATGGCAAGGAGTTTATCCACCCGTTCAACGATCCCAGGACGATTGAAGGGCAGGGCACGGTAGGGCTGGAAATCCTGGAAGACTGCAATGAAAGCCTGGATTATGTCTTTTGTGCCATAGGTGGAGGCGGGCTGGTTTCAGGATTGGGCAGTTACTTTCACCAGCTGAGCCCCAATACCAAGATCATCGGTGTGGAACCGGCAGGCGCTCCGGCGATGTACGAATCCCTGAAGGCAGGTGAACCGGTCACCCTTGAGCATATTGACAGCTTTGTGGATGGGGCTGCCGTGCGCAGGGTGGGGGATTTGACCTTCAAAATTGCCCAACAGGTGGTGGACGATATGGTGCTGGTGCCGGAAGGGAAAGTTTGCAGTACTATTTTGCAGCTGTACAACGAAGAAGGCATCGTAGTCGAGCCGGCCGGCGCCCTGACCGTAGCGGCACTGGATTTTTACAAGGAGCAGATTAAAGGCAAAAACGTCGTTTGCATTCTAAGCGGAAGCAATAACGACATTACCCGCACGGAGGAAATCAAGGAGCGCTCCTTGCTTTACGAAGGGTTAAAGCATTACTTTATCATCCGTTTCCCGCAGCGGGCGGGTGCCCTGCGTGATTTTCTCAACAACGTCCTCGGCCCCAATGACGACATCACCCACTTCGAGTACACCAAAAAACACAACCGGGATTCCGGTCCGGCGCTTGTGGGCATACAGTTGCAGCAGTGGGAAGACTACAACCGGTTGCTGGAGCGTATGCAAGCCTCCAAAATTGACTATCAGACGCTGAATGATAGTAAGATGCTGTTTGATTTACTGGTTTAGGTCAAAATTCTGTTTCGCCCATTTGCAGAATTTCCCGAAACTCCGCCTCCACCACCGGCATGACCGACAATCTGCCCATTCGCACAAGCGGCATTTCCTGAAGCTTTGGATTGGCCTTGATGTCCTTCAGGGAAACAGGCTGCTGCAAGGGCTGTACTGCAGTTAGGTCGACTGCGCTCCAATCGCCCTTTTCCGCAGTGGGGTCCGGGTAAGCTTCGCGGGCCACCTTGCAGATGCCTGCTACTTCAAGCCCTTTCCGGCTGTGGTAAAACAATACCAGGTCGCCCACCCGCATGCTGCGCAGGTGATTGCGGGCGGCATAATTGCGTACGCCATCCCAACGCCCCGTGCCTTCAGCCTGCAGGTCCGGGAAGCCATATTCATCCGGTTCTGATTTGACGAGCCAGTAATTCATGATGATTTGTTTTGGATGCCAATGACGGCCAGCATGCGCCCGGTCGTGCCCTCGTTGCGGCGGTGTGAAAAGTAGTGGTCATTATCCGCCCAGGTGCAGTAAGGCGACACTTCGATTTGAGTTTTGGGAACGCCTGCCGATAGCAATTGAGCCTGATTGGCCCCTTTGAGGTCAGCCATCCATTTTCCGGGCTTTGCACCGGGCTTCAGGTGCGCCTCCGGCAAACGGCTTGCCACCCGCTCGTCCACCTCGTAGTGGGGCTGGGTGATGCAGGTGCCGATATAGGCCAGGCAGTCTGCGGGATTTGTTCCAAACTCCTCCTGCATCCGGTTTAGGGTATGGGTGACAATCTGCGCAGCTGTGCCCTGCCACCCGGCGTGTATGGCAGCTACGGCCTGTTGCCTGAGGTCGAAGACCAAGACTGGGGTGCAATCGGCAATCGTCACCCCAATAAGCAGGCCTGGTTCTTTGGTGATAATGGCATCATAGCCATTGTGGTTTCCCGGTTCAGTAGCCACCAACACCGCTCTGCCATGCACCTGATGGCTGTAACAAAATGCGCCAACCGGCCAACCCAGCGCCCTGAAGAACCGCTCCCGGTTTTGCTCAATATGCCTCTGGGCATCCTCCGTGTTGATCCCCAGGTTGAGGCTATCGTAAGGCGCCGGGCTCACCCCGCCACTGCGCTGGCTTTCGGCAGCAACGACAGGGTGGGGCGCAAAGATTTTGGGTTGATGCATCATGCACGCCAAGTTAATTTAAACTTTCCAAAAGTCATCTTCCGGATAAGCTGCGGCGAGCACATCGTCAAAGTAATCGGCGTAGTGGACATTGATGCCTTCTTTGATGTGGTCCTGCAGTTCCTCAAAGTCCCGGCGGTTGTCTTCCGGCAGGATCAGATTGGTAATGCCCACCCGGCGGGCGGCGATTGTTTTTTCCTTCACGCCGCCGATCGGCAGGACTTTTCCGGTAAGGGTCAGTTCGCCTGTCATGGCAATATCGTCGCGGATGGCTTTGCCGGTAGCCAGCGAAAAGAGGGACAGCGCCATCGTAATGCCTGCTGAGGGACCATCCTTCGGGGTTGCGCCGGCTGGCACATGCAAATGTACCTGATGCTTGTCGTAGTAGTCTTTGATGCCCTCCGCTTCGAAGGCTGAAAGGCGGGAGCGGACATAAGTATGGGCAATAGCGGCTGATTCCTTCATCACATCCCCCAACTGGCCGGTTTGCTTAAAGCTGCTGTTCTGCCCCGGTATGCCGTTGGCTTCGATATAGAGGGTGGCGCCGCCTAGGGAAGTGTAAGCCAGCCCTAGTGCTACGCCGGGGATGGACTTATTGTATAGCCGCTCGGATTTAAATACAGGCTTGCCGAGAAACTCCTCGATATCGTCTTTGTCTACGGTAAAGTCGATGGTCTCCTCCTCTGCCAGTTTCAGGGTCGCTTTGCGGATGATCTTCCGGATTTGCTTTTCCAGGTTCCGCACGCCGGCTTCCCGGGCGTACTTTTCTACGATAATCCGGAGCGCCTCCTCGGTGATGTCAATTTCATCTTCCTCAAAGCCATGTTCTTTCAGTTGCTTGGGCAGGAGATAGCGCCGGGCAATCTGCACCTTTTCTTCAGCGATGTAACCCGCCAGGCGGATGACCTCCATGCGGTCGAGCAGCGGCCCGGGGATAGTATCCAATTGGTTAGCGGTGGTAATGAAGAGGACGTTGGACAGGTCATAGGGCAGGTCCAGGTAGTGGTCCATAAAGCTGTTGTTCTGCTCGGGGTCCAGCACTTCCAGCAGGGCAGAAGCAGGGTCGCCCCGGAAGCTGCTGCCAATTTTGTCGATCTCATCCAGCATGATGACCGGATTGGAGGTGCCCGCCCGTTTCAGCGCCTGAATGAGCTTGCCCGGCATAGCCCCGATGTAGGTACGCCGGTGACCCTTGATCTCCGCCTCATCCCGCATGCCACCTACCGAGAAGCGGAAAAACTCCCGGTTCAGGGCGTGCGCAACGGACTTGCCAATAGAAGTCTTGCCCACACCCGGAGGGCCGGCCAGGCAAACGATGGAGCCACTTACCGCGCCCCGCTTGATCACGGTGCTGAGGAATTCCAGAATGCGGTCTTTGACTTCTTCCAGCCCGTAGTGCTCGTCGTTCAGTACCGCACGGGCGGCCTTGATGTCTGCATTGTCTTCGGAATGGATGCCCCAGGGCAGGCTGCCGATGGTTTCCAGGTAAGTTCGGGTGACATTGAATTCCGGGGACTGAATATTAAGGGTCCGGAGTTTATTGAGCTCGTCATCTACGGTCTTTTGTACTTCCTCCGGCAGGTCCTTGCCTTCAAAAAGCTTTTCCAGCTTTTCGATCTCCGATTCACCTTCCTCTTTTTCCATGCCGAGCTCCTTCTTGATGGCTTTGAGTTGCTCGCGGAGGAAGAATTCCTTCTGTTGTTTGTTGACCTTTTCTTCGATCTGCTGATTGATGCGCTTCTGGATTTTGGCAATTTCCAGTTCCTCTTTGATGAGCTTGAGCAGGGTTTGAGCACGTTCGTGGAGGTCGTAGGTTTCGAGCAATCCCTGCAGGACTTCCGCATCAGAGGACAGGAGGTTGCTGATGACATCCATCGTCAGGCCCGGTGCATCGTAGTTGAGCTGGGAGACCACCATGTTGACCTGTTCCTGAAACAGCGGATTGAGCTTGAGCAGGGATTTGATCTCCCCGCTGATGGCCATCATGTAGGCTTTGAGGTCCTGATCGGGTTTTTCTTCGGGCTCATTGTGGTACTGCACCTCCCAGCGCAGGGTAGGCTTAACGAGCACCACACGCTTTTTGCGGAAGCGGGAAACGCCCCGGCCCAAAATCTGGGCAACACCGGGAGCCGCTTCATTGACCCTCAGGACCTGGAACAGGGTGCCGTGTTCGTAAAATTCAGACTCGGTATAATCCTCAGTATTGTATTCCTGAGCCATCACCAAACCGAGGTAGCCATCCTGTTCTTCCACCGCTTTTTTGATCGCAGCTACTATCTCTTTGCCCTTGAAAGTCAGGGGCATAGCCAAGCCAGGGAAAATGGGGCGCTGTTGCAGCGGCAGTATGGTCAGGTTTTGCGGAAGCACATTTTCAACCCGCTGTAGTTGTTGGTCTGCACTTTCAGATTGTACCTCTTCTATGATTTCTTCGTCTGTAATAATGTCGTTGCTCATTGGGTGGGATTGGTTTAGGTCAAATGATTAGCCAGCCTTCTTTTGATGCGGAGGCAGGTCCAATAGGTGCATTCAATGGGCGTGCCATTTTTAGGCTAACAGACGAAGTGTCAGATATGTGCAGTATTTGCTGACAAAGTGGCTTGTTTTTTTTGAGGTTTAGGCAATATCTTTCCGTGACATGCGGCAGGGAGCATCAAAAACATTCAATATGTAAGCTGGAAAACATAACCTTCTACATTCTCATGCGTACATTTAAAGGTTGGGGTGTCATTAAAGCATACAACAAAGACGAAAAGTATTGAAACAAATGGAGCGAATCTATATTGGGGTATTGATTGTAGTGATGGGTTTTTTGGGCGCCTGCAGCTCAGATACCGGTTTTGCACCTGAAGACAAGAAGCATTCGGGGGGTGAAAATACATCCGGCATCGACACCCTTTACTACCTGGCTTTGGGCGACAGCTATACGATTGGAGCAGCAGTGGCACCTCAGGGGCGGTTCCCGGTGCAGCTTGCTGCCCGCCTGAATGCAGTGCATCAGGACTCGGTTTTCATCAAGAGCCCGGACCTCATCGCCAAGAGCGGGTGGACCTCATCGGATTTGCTGGATGCGGCCGAGCAGGCGCAATCACTTAACCGGCCCTACGACCTCGTAACCCTGCTCATTGGCGTCAACAATCAGTATCAACGCCTGCCTTTTGTGACTTTTGAGCGTGACCTGGAGGACTTGCTGCACTTTGCGATTGAGGCCGCGGCCGGCGATACGAGCCGTTTGGTGCTGGTTTCGGTACCTGATTATGCCTACACGCCATTTGGGCAGAATTTTGGTGAGCCCTCACAGATTTCCTCAGAAATTGAAAAGTACAATGGCTACCTGGAGCTGCAGGCCGGGATTTACGGTATCCCGTTTGTTAATGTCACGCCGATGTCCCGTGAAGGCTTGCAAAACCCCGAATTGCTGGCTGAGGACGGGCTGCATCCTTCTGCTAAAATGTACAAGGGTTGGGTGAATCTGATGCTCCGGGATGTGGAAAAAGCACTATCGCTTCAATAGCGCTCTTGCCTTGCCGACGTACTCCCAAAAGAAGTCTGAAATATCGGGCGTGAGCCGCAGCCCAATTATTGCCGTGCAGTAGAGCAGGGTGGCCACACCCGAGCGCAGGACGAGATCGGCCAGGAAATGCCATTCCCAAACCGGAATAAGGTAGTCTACCCCCAGGCAAGCCATGCCTACCCCTGCCAGGCCCAGCATCCGCCACGAGAAAGGATGCATTTGATAATGCCGGTAAATGAAAGACTGTATAAAAACATTAATCAGCACAATCGTCAGCGCAGTAGCCAAAGCCGCTCCGGTGATGCCCAGCCAGTTGATGAAGAAGTAGTTCGTGATGATGGTCAGGATAGCGGTAGCACCTTTGAACAGAAGATCGTACCGGAAAAGCGGAGAATAGTTGAGCAATAATCCGTTATAGCCGTTCGCGGCGTGTGCCAGCTGGCCAAGCCCCAGAAAAACAGCCACCATTTTCCCCGCCTCGAAGCCTTCCCCAAGTATGGTAGCGATGTGATCCAGATTGATCAGAATGCCCACATAGATTAATACCCCGACTGCCAGGTTGCTCAGTGCCAGTCGGCTGTACAAATCCTGAATCTCGCCGAAATCTTCCCGTTTCCAGGCATCTGCCAGCAGGGGAGAGGCAATCTTAGCCAGCCCCTGATGCGGGATGATAATGACCTGCGCGAAAAACATATAGACCGTATAGATGCCCGCAGCTGCATAATTGAGCAGTGCAGGAATCATTAGGATGTCGATCTTGGTGGTGATTTTGCTGCCCAGGCTTGCAAAAACCGAGTAAAAGCTATAACTAGCGATCTCTTTAAAAACAGGCTTCCGGAATACCGGCCACCCACTGCGCAGGTGCAGTTCGCCAATGTACCAGGTA
>JANSXW010000231.1 GCA_024742755.1 bacterium
TACAACGCCCGCACCGGCAACTACGAAGACCTCAAGCAAGCCGGCGTCATCGACCCTGCCAAGGTTTCCCGCATTGCGATTGAGAACGCCGCTTCCATTGCCGGTATGGTCCTGATGACCGAATGCACCATCAATGATGCTCCTGAGCCTAAGGACAAAGGAGCAATGGCTGGTGCTGGAATGTACGATGACATGATGTAAACCACTCTGTTCATTTTATAGACGCTTTGCCCGCCTCTGGCTGCTGCCGGGGCGGGCATTTTGTTTGGCTGGCCGGGCACACGTAGAAATTTCAAATTTTGCTTTATTTTTGTTGCTGATGATTGCTGCGCTTTCAAAAAACCAAACCCTTACCGAGATGACGCGCCTGAAAAATGTTTGCTTTCTGCTGTTTATCCTGGCCCTTCAGGTTACCGCTACGGGACAGCCCTACGATCAAATCAGCAAATACGCCAAATCGAGAATCGACTACCACTTCAAGGCCATGCTGAAAGCCAGAGCAGTGGTTGGTGCGAGCATTGCCATCGTAGATAATGGACAGATTGTGTACGCCACCGGCTATGGCTTTGCCGACCGCGAACGCCACCTCGCCGCCGACGAGCACACCCTGTACCGGGTGGGGTCTGTCACAAAATCGTTTACTGCCCTGTCGGTACTGCAGTTGCAGGAGGCAGGACAATTGCACATCAATGACCGGCTGGGAGCACATTTGACCGATTTCAGCATAAAAAGCCGGGAAGATGGCCGTCCCCAGCCCGTGTACATCAAAGACGTGCTTAGCCACACGGCAGGCTTGCCCAGCGACCTGCTCAACGGCTTCTTCGCCACCAATCCTCCAGACCAATCCTGGTCCATTGCAGCCATGAGCAATCAGTACGCCATTGGGCCTGCGAAGCACCTGATGGCTTACTCCAACACAGGTTATGGCTTGTTGGGAGAATTGATTGCCCGGAAAAGCGGGCAGTCCTACGCTGACTATTTGCAAGCGCATATTTTCGAGCCCCTGGGCATGGCCCATACTGGTATATTGTCTCCCGGCGCTCCTTTTCCGGAAGGGTATGCACGAGCTTACATTGACGGTGTAGCGATGGATGAACCGCCCCTCAGAGATGTGGCCTCAAGTATGGTGCACAGCAATGCAATAGACCTGGCACGCTACACGATGCTCCACCTCAATGAAGGCGAACTCAACGGGCAGCAAGTATTGAACCGGGAGTTGTTCCGGGCCATGCAGCAAAACCAGTTAGGGGCGCTCACCATTCCAGCGCGCAGGCAGTATGGCTACGGCTTGTTGCTCGAACCCATGGTGGTAAAGGACGCCAAGCGTGGGGACACGACAATGGTCACCTATAGAGGCCATTCTGGAAACACCTACGCCTACCACGCCTCCTTTGGGTACATTCCGGAGCTCGGCATTGGGGCGGTAGTCCTTACCAATACGGATAAAGGCCAAAGTTTAGCCCGTGCGGCTGAATTGCTTGAGCTATATGCCGAAACAGAAAAGCAGCTGGACCTGCACCGGTACAACACGGCTCCTCATCCTCCGCTGGAACTGGCCACGGCTGAAGAAAGGCTTGGCTCCTACGATTCGTGGTATGGACCTGTGAAGGTGGAGCAGCCCGACAAGTTCAAATTCAAATGGCGCAAGTCCCGGATTGTCATGAAACGTGAGGGTGAAGGCCCTGCTTTTACCCAGACCGTCCTGCGGTATGGCATTTTCCCCAAAAAAAGGAAAAACCGGGAGTACACCTTTGTCAGAATCGGGGGCGAAACCTACCTGCGTGGGGTTATCCCCTCCACTCAAGCCAGCGCTATGCTCGGCAAAAGAGTGGCCCCGCAGCCCGTTAGTGCTGCCTGGAAAGCAGCGTTAGGCACTTACGAGCTAAGCGGGGAACCGTTTCCTGTCCCACCTGAGTTTCCCTATCGTACGCAGGGGACCACCGCCACGCTCAGCCTAAAAGACGGTGTGCTTCTTTTCACATTGGCGTCGCCTGTGGAAAGGCTTAATACGTCCTTTCCTCTGCACCCACTGAACGATCAGGATGCAGTCGGCTACACCTATGCCCGGAGCACCGGCCACACGGTCTCGGTTTTCCCTGGTGGGAAGCTGTTGTTTAGCGGCTTTGAATTTCAGAGCGCACTGCGTTAGTGCTCAGGGGTTATGCATGACGCATTCTGGTTTGGGCAAAGCCCAGACCAGAACGGTCAGTGTATACTGCACTCGATGTCGATTTGGATTCCCAAACCTCATCGACGTCAGTATAAACTTCCTTTTGTGGGTCACCTGCACTTTTGGTGCCTCCGAACAGTACCTGTCTATCACGGGGTGTCAGCGCAGGGTGGCCATCAAAATGCACCACGGCATCAGCTGCGTCCCACTCCACCCGGTAGCAGCCAGGTAGTATTACGCCTCCACCCAGTTGCTTTGGCAGGGGGCAGGGTGCTTCCACCCGAAAGTAAGGCGTAAAATGCTGCAGGACCAGCTCCGTAGTCAGAGCGGGCCGAAGAAAACGGAAAAGCCATCCCGCTTCGATTGGCTGAAGGTTTTCCACCTGAGCCAGGCACTGCCGGGGCCCCAGGGGGACGCCTCTCCAAAGGGCAATGTGGCAGATACCGAAGTGGCGGCAGGCTTTGCGGGGGTTGCCTAAGGTGATGTGCAGGAGCATAGTGATATGGCTTTTTTAGGTGTCTGATTGTTTATTCGATACGTTCTTCATTACCGCAGTTCTCAATAAAGCGCACGATTTCGGGGTACTTTGCGGCAATTGCTCTCCTCTCATCATCCGTTTTGGCAGCTTTAAGCTGTGGCCAAATAACCTCATCATAGAGCTTTCTCCGGTATTCAGCGATACTGTCTAAAATGTGCTGCTGCTTTTGGAAGTTGATGGCATAGTCTTCCAAATAACGAATAAAGGCTTTCGTATTTCCATCCTTATAGAACTTAACCTTCCTCCAATCTTCTTCAGTTAGATTGAAGCCTGTGCCGTACGTCTTGTTGATCCGGACCACCTCCCGGCGCACGTACTCCCGCTGTTCTTTGGTCAAATCCGGCGTATTGAGTAAAGCCGTGTACAAGGAGTCCAGCGAATACTGCAGCTGAGGCGTACAATCTTGTTCTTCTTGCTCCAGGGTAACCCCCATCCATGGGTATGCTGAACGGATTTTATTTAGGATCTCATTGCATGGATTTTGTGCAGTTAAGTTCCTGCTTGGTATGAGGAGCAAGGCTACATAACACATGGTAAAATAGAATGCTTTTTGCATAAGATTTTGTTCTGATTTCTTAAGTTCAAACAGTAAATGAAAAAACATTTATCATTTGAATCTACGCTTGAATTCAAGTACTTTAACAATGGTGGGGGGAGAAACTACTTCTGCCCCACCATACCTGTCATCTTAGCGTAAATTTAACCACCAAACATCCACAACTGATATAGCATTGCTATGGTAATTACAATAAAGAATAGCGAGAGCAGAGCAAAACCTGTAGGGCGGCTAAATACGAATACACTGATTAGCGCAAAAACCAAATTAAGGGCTATGACCTCCTGCTGCAGATACTGGTAGGGTTCTGGTAAACCGACCACCGCATGTAGCAAAAAGGAAATTGCGGCAAGCAGGGCAAAAAAGGCACCAATACTTTTATTGGTCATTTTAAGACCCAAAAAGTCATAAACTTCTACCTTCTTAAACGAATGACGAATGGTTTGAATAATGTTTGACATAATACTCCTTTTTTATTGACAATCACAAATCTCTTGGCAATCACGGATGTAGGTTTCCCAACATTCATGCAGCTGATGTCCCACATGAACGCCACCGAAAATCGCAGCAGCAGAAACACCTAAAGCTACGCCGGGGAAACCTCCAATTGCTCCTACTGATGCTCCTGTTCCAAGCTCCGCTAAGTACAGCGTCCACACATTATCAGCGCACTGGTCATATCTGAAACACTGAGTCCGAGAACATTCATTTGTTTCAGCGCAACAACAATCTGCTACTCTGAACTCTAACTTCTCAAGAGGCGTTCCGTCATCAGGTTTTGGAAAATCTGATAATATACGGTCAGCTAGATACTCTCCTAGCCTTTCCTTTTCTTCTGAGCTCATTTGAATACTGCTGTAATTTTTAGCAAAGGCCTCCATGCGTTGCTCCGTGTCACTCTGGTATTTCTCCAAACTGTTTGCATCTGGAAACCCCAGGACTTTTCTAGCAATGTCCCAATCTTCTCTGTCAAACTCATGGGTTTTTTCTCCCTAGCTTTGAATGATGGAAAATGTTGCGGACTGCTCAGCTTGGGGTGCCCTAAAAAAATAATCCTCAACCTGATTATTCATCCAGACTTGCTGCTCCAAAATGGCAAGGAAAGCAGGATCTTGGATCATCTTATCTGTTAGTTCCTCAATAGGATCAAAGGGTTTCTGAGATTTAACCGGGATAGGTACAGAATCACTGTCAGACACATTATTGCACCCCTGCAATATGCCCAGGAACACGATTACCCCAACAATCCTTTTTAATAGCCATGCTGAAAAAATATAAGTTTTCATATTGAAAGTTGATTAATTACAAAAATTAGAATTAATATTCAATGAGATGCTAAGAGCTTCTCCTTACAAAATTCTCCGTTTTCATCTTCCCAGTCAAAGACAAAACCTCCCATTCCTAACACCCCATTTTGGCGAAAGCCTGATATAACTGAAAACATCAATTGACACCCCGCGTGTAATACCAGAGAACAAAAGGCAACATTCTCTCCTCCTAACTTTTCAAGCAGGGGCATATTTACCTTTTGAGGCTTAAGCCTGCCACAACGTTCTGACAGCCCAATCAATGTCCAGGCACTACTCCCCCTGAGCCCTTATGAAAACACAAGAAAACAAGTGCAGCGCCCGCTCCCTCTGTAATCGTTCCGGCACTCACTCCACCTTCACTCCCTTGAAGGTCCTGTACACTCGCTGCCCGTTGGCACCATCATAGCTGTAGTCCATTGAGAGCTCCCCCCGGTCTTGAGACAAGGCTCCTACCCCACATACCCGGTTGCAGTCAGGCTTGCCCAAGGTGATTAATTAGAAAATTCAAGCTTTATCGACATAAGCTTGAACCTTCTAAAGCACCGCAAGTCTTCAAAAAAAGATCCGTTAGGGCAAACCACCCGGCTGGATTCTATCTAAAAGGCCTTTTAGATAGAATCCTTGTCTTTATGATTGATATATCCCATTGCTTTTTCATCCTCTCCAAATTTGGGGCAAAATTTAATTTACTCTTGCATATCCATAAGCCTGAGTGTAAGCAATAATTCTGAATTTGTCTTCTCCTTCGATATCGACGATATCAAACACACCTCTCAGAATTGTCAATTTCACAAGTGCATTTTGGTGTGGTATATCAGGGAAGTCGGACAATTGAAACGTATAACTTCCATTATCAACTACATTAACAAAATTATACTGGTTTTCAGGGTATTCATCATATAATCCTGGGTTTTCCCAAGCAGTATATTCAAGAATTATGTAAACACCACTCTCATTATCACTGTCGCCATTCCACGTAATAGTAAAACCATCCTGAAGGTTTGGGACCCCCATTTCTCCTACGGATAATACTTCTGGCACATAAATGGACGAATACGGGTCATCATTGCGAGACTCAAGGCTTGATTCGTCTTTTTCCAAATAAATATCTACTTCTCGACCAAATAAACTTTTGTACTCAGGATGTTTGTTTTTTCTAAAGCCGCCTGGAATCTTTAATGGTAAAACATGGTCGCCTATTATTATATTTTCATAATCACAAGCTATCTCATCACCATCTTTACAAATTGACAACGCACTTGCGCGGTTGTTTTCCTCCCAAAGTGCAGCCGAGAAGTTCCCCTGAGAATTTGCTATGGTTGCAGAAATTTTTATGTCATTAGAAACCAGTTTCTTGTAAACGTCTATTAACGCCAGTTTCTCAATAGTATCCTTCGGATTAGGAATACTAGCAAATTCGTCTGTACAAGAAGAAAATAAAACACTTAATGATAAGAAAATGAATATGTATTTCATATTGTTGTTGTTTTTAAAAAATTACAGGCAAGCATTATTATACATGAACGGATCAAAGAACACCAATGGCTCCCGAATACAACCCTCAGTAAAATAGTAATCTAAATCCAAGTCCTCCAAAACCAGAGCTGATCTCCCTCTCACGATGTACACGTCCTCGAACATCCCAAAAAGATCATTAACACAATTACACTCTTCCGTAGCAGCATATGCTTTAGACCTAACGTATAGCTCAAAATCAAAAAGTGCTGCTCCATGATTCATTGGTCGGTGAGGATCTGGACACATTTCAAATCTATATTCATCACCAAGCCTAACCGCCTCAACAGGCATAGATCTTACTCCTGTACAGCCCTGAGAATCTCCAAACTTAAATTCTTCAGTATAAATGTTTTTATCCGCACATGTGCCTTTCACCTGGAGTAAAAACCCCCACTTATCCGCAGGAGCCAATCCTAATTGGACAGTTCGTAGCATATCGCAAGACACTGTATTTTCGATAGGACCTGGAATGGTATACGCTAGTGCAGCCGGGTCTTCAGGAACGTTGCATATCGTATTTTCATCCTGAGTTGAGACAAAACCCGTTGGAAAAGTAGGAGACAAAAGCATAATGTTCGTAAACGTCCGAGCAACCCCGTATTGCCTACGCTTGCGGCAAGCGCGACCTTTGTCGAAAAAGGCAAGAGATGAAAGACAAGGGCCGCGCCGAAGAGATGGCGCAACTTTTAGAAGAGCAAGCTTCTTCAGGCATGAGCAA
>JANSXW010000183.1 GCA_024742755.1 bacterium
GCCTTTGGGAAGCCGGTTAGAGCGGTCCCGGTGTTACCGGGATTAATCCGTAGGTCATAGGTTCAAGTCCTATCTGAGGCGCCAAGCCCCGGAGCATAAAGCTTCGGGGCTTTCGTATTTTACCCCGATTGCAATGCACTATGTCTACATTCTCTACTCGCCAGGCTCAGACAAGTACTACGTAGGGCAGAAAAATCTTCAATACTCCGTGTAGAAGCCCATCTTGCCCATTTGGTAGTCCCGCATGGCTTCCATGACTTCGGTCTGAGTGTTCATAACGTACGGGCCCCACTGGGCGACCGGCTCGTTGATGGGCAGGCCTGAGAGGAGCAGGACTTCACTATCGGCTTCGGCCCGGAGTGCAATGCCTGCTCCATCAAGCCGGAACTGTATCAAGTGTTCTTTTTCGTAAGCCCAGTTGTCGTTGAGCTGAACTTTGCCGTTGACAATATACACGAACACATTGTACCCGGGAGGCAAAGGGATTTGAACAAAACCCGTCTTGGCAAGAGAGACCTGCAGCGCCATCAGTTCAGTCCGGGTTCGGGCGGGGCCACGTGTTTTGTTGTAATGGCCGGCCACTACCTTGACCCTGACTTTCGCGCCATCCACTTCAATTGTTGGGATGTCCGCTGATTTGATATTTTGGTAATCGGGCTGTACCATTTTGTCCTTACGAGGCAGATTGATCCAAAGCTGTATGCCTTCCAGTATGCCACCCTGCTCCAGGAAATCCCGGCTGGCTCGCTCGCTATGTATAATGCCGCGACCGGCGGTCATCCATTGTACGTCACCACTGTAGAGTATGCCTTCGTTGCCCCGGCTGTCTTTGTGCCTCAGCTCGCCCTGGTACAGAAAAGTAACCGGCTCAAAACCACGGTGGGGGTGTGGGCCTACGTCCAGCGGATCGAAGGGAGGGGTGACCTCATAGGGGCCAAAGTGATGGAGCAGTAGGAAGGGGTCTATGCGCTCCACCCGGACAGTAGGCAGGGGCTGTTTGACGAGGGTTTGCCCCATTTCTATTGACTCACTTGGCAAAATGGCAGCAACAGAACGGTATTTCATCATTGGAAGACAAAGTAAGTTGATCCACAAAAAAAACACCTCAAAAGTACTTTAGTTGGTGCCCAATACCGGGCCGAACGAACACCGCAACAGTTAACTCCGTTCAAAAAGTGATTCTAAAACAAGGGGGAAAGCCTCCTTAAAACCAAATGATTATGTTACGTTACGCCTTAATTTTTTTCATTATTGCATTGATTGCTGCTGTGTTTGGATTTGGTGGTATTGCTGCGGGAGCTGCAGCCATCGCCAAAGTCATTTTCTACATTTTCCTGGTACTGTTGGTCGTATCCCTGATCATGAACTTTGTCAGAAAGGCATAACCGGTCCGGACTTCAATAAAAAAGGCTGACAGCGATTGATTTGCTGTCAGCCTTTTTTAATGCCGGAGTACGCCAGAGTCAGCCCTCAAACCCGATCTTTTTGTGGGAACCATCGCAGAATGGCTTATTGGAGGAAGCCCCGCAGCGGCAGAAAGCCGTCAGCTTTTCCTGTACAGAGGTGTTGCCTTGCCCGTCTTTGAGCGCGATCGTCCCTTTGACCATTAGCGGGCCATTAGGGATGACTTCGGCTTCGGTTGCCCCCACAGGTGCCTGTTTGTCAGCCTGTACGGCTTGCTTGTTTTTATCGTTGTAGTAAAAGGTCAATGCACCCGATGGGCATTTTTTGACTTGCTCAGCAATCCGTTTGCTATCAGCCCCTTCTGCATTTACCCACGGCCGGGCCTGAGGGTCAAATGCCTCGGGCAATCCATTAAAACAGAGCCTGGAATGCATACATAACTTTGGCTTCCACACAATAGTGATTTCCCCGTTGCTGTACTCTTTTACTATGGATTTTTCCTGGCTCATATTGGTAGGCATTTAGGAGATAAACCCGGCTTAATGGATATGGTTCGTGTCGGGCGCTGAATTTGTTTTAAACAAAATAGTGAAAAAGAGGGAAAAAATATTGAAATTTGGATGCAATGGGCTGATCAATCAAAAGAATGCAAAATTTGCAAGGTCTGATTTCCGTTTTGGACATGTACTGAGCAACAATCCCACAGCATATGCACTGGTGTACGCAAAAAAAGAACAAGGAGCGCGTACAGCCATTTTTCAAAAAACAAGAAAACCATGATGAAACTTTGGCAAACCACTTTAGCCGTTTTGTTCCTCACCCTCTCATTGGCACAGGCTCAAAATGAATCCTTCTACACGGTTCAGGTCGGGACATTTATTGACGCAAAACCAGAAGATTTCAGTGCGCTGCGTGAATTGGGCTTTGTCCATGCACAAGACCTCGGGAATAACCTAATGGAAGTTTATGTCGGAGGGTTTGAGAACCGCCCGCCAGCCGAACAGCTCGCTGCCAGTGTCCGCCAGAATGGCTACGCCAATGCTTTCGTGCAGGAGCGTGCCATTGACTCCAACGCCCCGGCAGCAATAGTGCAGATGGCTACCCGGCAAATCAATCGTCCCATAGAGTGGGAAAGCCTCATGAAAGCAGGGCCGCTCTATGGCATACTGCAGGGCAATCTGATAAAAATCGTCACAGGCCCTTTCACCAGCGAAGCGGCTGCTCAGGCGGTACTGCCTGGTATTCGGGAACTGGGCTATAAAGATGCTTTCGTCAAAAACGTGCCCAGCGGATACCTGCTGCCTCTGACGGAATTCGAAACCGGCACAAAAAAACCGCTCATTCCGCTGGCGATGAACGAAAGCGCTGGCTCCGCTGCACAACCGCAGAGCTACGACCAGACAAAGGGCGAGCGCCTGCCGAACAACAGTAATTCCACGCAACCCTATACTACACCTGCCGATGCTAACGAAGTGCTTCAGGCCCGTCAGCCTACTTCCCCGCCCCCTCCTCCCCCTGTGCCTGACCTGCCTTCCAGCTACGACTACTACGCAGGCGATGTAGCCCCTACCACAGGAGCTGCACCCGCACCTGCCCTTCCAGCTATTGATGGCAGCGTGAAGCGGGGCTCTGCCCTTGACCTGCAACGTATCCTCAAAACTGCCAAAGCTTACACGGGCTCATTGGATGGCTACTACGGGCCGGGCACCAAAGCAGGGTATGAAAAGTATTTCGCTCAAAACCGCACCCTGCAGCAGTACCAGCTTGTGGCCGAACAATCGCCACTGCCCGGGCAGGAAGGTACAGACAGTGAGCTGCAAGAGGTAATCAATGAAATGGGCTACAGCGCTGCCGCTGCTGCCCGCCTGGATGACTACAGCGCTGACCCTCTGGCTAAGGCTTACCAGGCTTACCTGCTGTTCCAGAATTTTGGGCCCGGGCAGGAAGTCAATAAGCGCATGAACACCGCCATACGCGAAGCCTTCCAGGGCAAAAAACTCGAAGGCGTGGCTTTTGACCCCAGCTTTACCTACGCTTACGAAAACAACGGGCAGCTGATTCAGCACCTCTTGTTCGTGCATGCCGCACCGGGCACGGAAGAAGCGGCCCCCTGTTGGCTGGCAGCCCGCCATCCGGCAGAATCAGCAGAAGCCTACACTTCATTGTCTACTTTGATTGGCAATGAATTGAAGCTACAGGGCTGCGGGCAGTTTGAAAGCTGGCCGGAAGTCCGGATTATGGTTGCGATTGCTGCAGATTTGGGTGCCCGAAGTTCATTCGACCAAAAGCGTTTGGCCCAGGCGGCTACGGAGCGCTCCCGTTTATACACTGCTCCCAAAACCCTCAATGACAAGGAGCGGGAATCGGTGGAGAACTGGCATGAGAACCTGATGAAAGGTGTCAGCAACTGGTCAAAAAAAGATCTGCTCACAGAACAGCTGGGCACAGCCTTCCAGGCGATGTATTTCCAAAGCCAGGTGCGGCTTGAGGATTACTTTATGGACAAGGGGTATAAGCCCAAAGAAGCCAAAGCACTGGCACTCGCTGCTTTACATACGCTGGTGGCTTACCACATGCAGCGTTTCGTGTAGCGCAAAATCCGAACAGGGATGGACCCGCAGGCCGTGTGTACAGAAGTGCATACGGCCTGTAGTGTTTCTCCACCTGCATGGCGTGCTCAACTAAATTTGCCCGGCGTGGTTATACCGTCGAACAAGTCAACAACTGAGCATCAAACTCGCATGAAAAGCAAACTGCGGATTATCTCTGTCGCCACTTTCCTGGTACTGGCAGCCATCAGCGGGTACTACGTTACCCAATTGCAATTCTCCTTTGATTTCGAACAGTTTTTCCCGGAAGGGGACGAAGACCTGGAATTCTTCCGGGACTTTGTGGAAAACTTCGAGGGAGACGACAACTTCCTGCTCGTCGCGGTACGCCGGGAGCAGGGCGTCTTCGAACAGGATTTCCTGGAGCAGTTTCACGATTTTACGCTATCTACCCGCGATTTGCCCTACATCGAAGAGAGCCAGTCGCTGACCAAGTTCTCCTACCCGGTACGCACGCCATTTGCAATTACTACCGTGCCGGCGATTCACATTGATCAGCCAGAACGTCTTCCGGCCGATAGCGCCCGCATTCTTTCGGATGAACGCTTTGTGCACAACCTGATTTCAGAGGATGGGAAGACGCTCGTGGTGTTTCTGAAGACCATTCCCAGCATACAGCTTGATCAGGCACGGGAGCTGATGGCCGCTCTGGACGAGCAAATCAATACCTACAACTTCGAAGAGTACCACTACCTCGGGCGGCCCTATTTTCAAAAGGAACTGGTGGATATGCAAAAGCGGGAAATCACCGTATCTGCTATCATCTCGGGTATCTTGGTCACGCTGATCATGTTCGTCATCTTCCGCAAGCCCTGGGGCATCTTCGTGGCTTTGGTATCTATCGGGCTGGGCATGCTGCTGTTTATGGGGCTGTTGGGCGCTACCGGTCGGGAGCTGAATGCCATGGCTGCGCTCTACCCTGTGCTAATGATTATCGTGGGCACTTCGGACGTCATCCACATTATGTCCAAATACATCGATGAACTGCGGAAGGGCGAGCGGCAGGATAAAGCCATCGTAACCGCCATTAAGGAAATCGGGTTGGCCACGCTCCTGACATCCATCACCACGGCTATCGGGTTTGCCTCCCTGCTTACCAGTAAGGTGGGGCCCATCCGCGATTTTGGCATTAATGCAGCGATAGGAGTGATGGTCGCCTACGTCACGGTCATCTTCTTTACCACAGCGGTGCTCTCTTGGTTCCGCGCCGATCAGATCATCAAACTGGGCAAAGGGCAGGCTTTCTGGGAAAAGTCCATGGACTGGGCGTACCACTTTACCCTGCGCCATCCCAGCCGGATTGCATTGGCTGCCGTTGTGACCCTGGGCATTGCCTTCTGGGGCATCTCCCGCATTACGACCAACTACGGCATCATCAACAATATGCCGATTGGCGAGAAAATTACGGAGGATTTCAAATTTTTCGAAAAAAACCTGACCGGCTTCCGCCCCATGGAGTTCGCGGTATTTGCCAAAGAGGGCTACAAAGCTACCGACTGGGCAGTGATGCGGGAAATTGCCAAAGTGGAAAACCACCTGAAGGAGTATCCCTCCGTACAGGCCGTAGCTTCCATTACGGCAGTCTACAAAAGCATCAATCAGATGATGAAAAACAACGCGCCCGAAGCCTACGCCATGCCCGAAACGGAGGCAGACTTTGAGCGCTATCAGCAAATGGCCCGCCGGGTGCCCAAGCTGAATGTGAATGTGCTCCTAAGCAAAGACGAGACCAAAGCCCGCATCACCTCACGGGTGCAGGACATCGGCGCTGACAGCATCAAAGCCATTGGCGAGGATATTGACCGGTGGATCACGATGAACACCGACACTTCGGTGGTGGCCTTTCAGCGGACCGGCACCGGGTTGATTATCGATAAAAATGCCGAGTATGTGCGCCGCGATCTGCTCTATGGGCTCGGCATGGCCATTCTCATCGTGAGCGTGCTGATGGCGCTGCTCTTCCAGAATATCAAGATGCTGCTTATCTCGCTGCTGCCGAATATATTCCCGCTACTGCTGGCCGGGGCACTGCTGGGCTTCCTGGGTATTGAGCTGGAAGCCGGTGTGTCTATTGTCTTTGCTGTGATTTTTGGCATCGCAGTCGATGATACCATACACTTCCTCAGCAAGTACAAACTGGCTAAAAACAAGGGGCTGGAACTGGAGCCCGCTATGCGCATCACCTTTCTGGAAACCGGGAAGGCTATTGTGCTAACCTCCATTATCCTGTTTTTTGGCTTCATGGTGATGTTGTTCTCCGTGCACCCGCCGAGTGTGACGATCGGGCTGCTGATCAGCCTGACACTTTTGAGTGCCCTGATTAGCGATTTGCTGCTCATCCCATTGCTGATCCGCTGGATTATGCCGAAATCCTAGTGGATTGAGCCGTAAATATTTGACAATTAAACCCCGATAACTATCGGGGTTTAAGGGGCATGCGCTTGTAGCTCAATGCAGTAGTTAGATTCTTGCCCGATCGGCTTTGCTGACAGAGGGGGGCCGAGTCCCTTTGGGGACTATATGTGGGTAATCTCCAATCTATAAGTTTCTCCCCGCGCCATAGGTGCGGAATGTGTTTTCCCCAAAGGGTTTAAGATCAATCCCGATCATCAGTAGCTTACCTTCCGCACCTAACGGCGCGGCACCTGTGCGTTGACCTTTGGGTTACCGATATTTTGCCCCTGACGGGGCAGCAGCTCCGCATGGTTCAGCGATGGGCATCCAATGGCGCGGCAGCCCCAAATATAGCTACCCATTTCAAGCTTGATAAAACACTGTGAAGTCTACAAAAAACCCTATCTTTCAGGGAGCCCCAAGTCGAAACCTATACTAAGCCCCCTGATATGGATTTCCGGCGATTATTCGACATCTTGCCTTATCAACAGCACTGCTTTCCCAACAAGAAAGCCCTCGCCATTCGCGAAAGCGTAGGCTGGCAGTATTTCAGCACCCAAGACTGTGAGCAAATTGCTGCCCGCATCAGTGCCGGCTGGCTGGCGCTGGGGCTTAAGCGGGGCGACCGCGTGGCACTCCTGGCTGAACGCTGCAGCCCGCGCTGGCTGCTCATGGACATTGCGCTGATGCAGGCCGGGCTCATCCCTGTGCCCATACACAGCCACTGCAGCGACCGGGAGCTACAGTTTATACTCAGGGATGCCGGTGCAGGCTACGTGGTGACGGCCAATCGGGAAGCGACCGAAAAAGTGCAGCAGATAAAGGAGCAATTACCCGATCTAAAGGAAGTGTATTGCATGCAGCCCCTGCCCGATCATCCGAGCTGGGACGACCTGCTGAACGAGCCTACTGCCTCCGATCAGGAAAAACTGCAGGTGCTCCGGGCCGCTATCCATGAAGAAGACCTGGCGACCATCGTCTACACTTCCGGTACTGCCGGCGAGCCCAAGGGCGTCATGCTTTCCCACCGCAATATTGTCAGCAACATCAAAGCCACCATCAGCCTTGTACCGGTCAATGCGAACAGCCGGGTGATCAGCTTTCTGCCGCCCAGCCACATCTTCGAGCGCATGGTCAATTACGCTTACCTGGCCTGCGGCGCTTCGGTGTACTACTCCAACAATCCCGAAGAAACCCGCTACCTGATGCGCAAAGTGAAGCCGCATTACTTTACGGCCGTGCCCCGCTTGCTGGAACGTGCCTATGACGAAATTCAGGAGCGTATCGGGCAATTGCCGGTGCTTCCTCGCTGGGTGGCACAGTGGGCCATCCGGGTAGGGATGCAGTACCGGATGCGGCATCGGGGCCATCTTTTGTACCGTATGCAACTGGGCGTGGCCAACCTGCTGGTGTTTAGGGTATGGAGGCGTTTGCTGGGCGGGCGCGTAAAAGGCATTTTGGTCGGCGCTGCCGCTCTGCAGCCCCGGCTGGCGCGGTTGTTTTCGGCTGCCGGGCTTTCCATTCATGAAGGCTATGGCATGACTGAGACTTCGCCCGTGATCGCCTTCAACCGGTTTGAGCCGGGCGGCACCCGCTTTGGCACCGTCGGGCGGCCTATACCGGGCATAGAAGTGAAAATTGAAGGGCAAGGGGAGGAAGAGGGCGAGATACTGGTGCGCGGCCCCAATGTAATGCTGGGCTACTACAACCGGCCGGAGGACACCCAACGCGTGCTTTCGGAAGATGGCTGGCTGCAAACCGGCGACCGCGGGCAATGGGTGCATAAGCGGTTCCTGAAAATAACGGGCCGGCAAAAAGACATATTCAAAACCACCAACGGCAGGTACGTCGCTCCGGAAGAAATCGAAAACCTGGCCAAAAGCACACCATATATAGAAGAGTGTATGGTGCTCGGTGCACAGCGGCCGTTTCCGGTTGCGCTCATCCTGCCTCAGTTTGGATTGCTGAAGCAATGGTGCGAGGCGCACAACGTACACTGGACCGCCCCGCAGTTTATGGTGCACAACCACAAGGTGGTCAACTTCATGCAGGAGCAAATGGCTATCGTGAATGCCCAATTGCCGCATTACAAACAGGTCGGCCAAATCCACCTGCTCCACGAGCCCTGGACCGCAGCCAGTGGCGACCTTACCCCGACCCTCAAGCCCCGCCGGGAGCGCATTGCCGAAAAGTTCCAAAAAGAAATCGATGCCCTCTACGAACAGGGTGCCGTCCTTCGGGGTTGATTGTTTGGCTTAAATGATTTGTTGGCAGGTAATTGTTTTTTTGCTGCTTTATTTCGCACATTTGCTGTCTGCCAATTATCTTTCGGATACCTAACCAAAACTTGCAGGACAATATGGACCATCCAACGAGGTTATTTGACTTCATACAGTACCAGCTCAAGCACAATCCTCAGGACCAGGCTTACGGGTACCGCCAAAACGGGCAATGGGTGTACTACAGCACTCAGGAAACTGTTGATAAAGCCAATAAGGTCAGCCGGGGCTTGCTCAAGCTTGGGGTGAAGCCAGGCGATAAAATTGCTATGGCGGTCTATCAAAACCGGCCGGAGTGGGCCGTGCTGGACCTGGGCATACAGCAAATTGGGGCCATCAACGTGCCGGTCTACCCAACGATCAGCCCTGCGGAATATGAGTACATCTTCAATGATGCGGAGGTGAAGTATGTTTTTGTGGGCAAAGATGACCTTTACGACAAGGTAAACACTGCCAAAGCTAAAGTCCCTTCCCTCCTGGATATTTATACTTTCGACCGTCAGGATGGGCGGCCCTACTGGGAAGACATCTTCTCGGAGGAAGGGCAGGTGGAAGTGGAAGCGATCATGGCTAAAATCAAGCCCAGCGAGCTGGCAACCATCATTTACACCTCGGGCACTACCGGTGAGCCGAAGGGCGTCATGCTGTCTCACCGCAATATCGTGAGCAACGTAACGGATGTGATGGACATCTTCCCGATAGACGACGAGCACAAGGTGCTAAGCTTCCTGCCGCTGTGCCATATTTTCGAACGGGCTGCACTCTACGCCTATACTTTCCTGGGCGCGAGCATCACCTTCACCGGTACGGACAACCTCGGTGGGGATGAGGGTGACCTGAAAGCTGTACAGCCGCACTTTTTTACTACGGTGCCCCGCCTGCTGGAAAAGGTCTACGAAAAGATCTACAACAAAGGACTGGAACTGACAGGCGTGAAAAAATCACTGTTCTTCTGGGCGCTCAGCCTGACAGAGGACTATGAATATGACAAATCCTACGGTGGCTTAAAAGCCATCAAGATGAAAATCGCCGACAAACTGATTTTCAGCAAATGGCGGGAAGCCTTGGGTGGTAACGTCAGAGGCATCATCACAGGGGCAGCCCCCTGCCCGGTTAAAATGGCGAAGGTATTCTCCGCTGCCGGTGTGCCGATACGTGAAGGGTACGGGCTGACGGAGACTTCACCGGGCCTGGCTATCGGGCACTTCACACCGGGCGGAGGCATGTTGGGCACGATTGGGCCGGCTTTGAAGAGCGTGGAATTGCGCATCGATGATTCTGAAGGCACCTACAACGCCGGCGAAGGCGAAATCCTGGCAAAAGGGCCAAACGTGATGATGGGCTACTACAATAAGCCCGAAGCGACCGCCGAGGTGTTTAAAGATATTGACGGAGAGCGGTGGTTCCGCACCGGAGATGTAGGTACGCTGGTGCCCGGTCCGGGCGGCAAGCCGTTCCTGAAAATCACCGACCGCAAGAAAGAACTGCTCAAGACCTCCGGTGGCAAATACGTAGCGCCGGCACCCATCGAGAATAAGCTCAAGGAAGACTTCCTAGTAGAGCAGGTCATGGTGGTAGGTGAGCAGCGCAAGTTTGTTTCTGCCATCATCCTGCCCGCCGAAGATGCACTCAAAGACTGGTGCGGCCGTCACGGGGTGGAGTGGAAAGGGTTGCAGGATGCCGTGCAACAGCCCAAGGTGATTGCGAAGTACCAATCGATCATTGATCAGTACAATCCGAATTTCAGCAAAATAGAGCAGATCAAAAAGTTCTGCCTGATTGCAGCCTCCTGGGAGCCCAACCGGGCGGACGGCACAGCTGCTGAACTGACGCCAACGATGAAGCTCAAGCGGCGGGTCATCCGTGACAAGTATCAGCAGGACATCGAAGCCATTTATGCTGAAGCTTAGCTGAACAAAGCAGCGGCCCCGCTATTTTGATGGTAAAAAAACCTTCGAATGGCTGACCTCACTAAACAACTCCATCATTTGCTAAAGCAGGGCGCGGAGCTTTTTCATCCCGGTGGAAAAGCTCCGTTGCTTTTTGCGGAAGCAGCTGAAGACTGGAAGGAATTCTCAACACTAACGCCCGAAAAAGAAGGCCTGCAGCAAAACCACTATCAGATTACAGCTGCCGATTTTGATAAACCCACCGGTAAATTATACGTGGCGTATAGCAAGACCGATTACCTGCAGGTGCGGCCGGTGCCCTTCGAAGCGCTCAAAAGCCACCGTCAGCTTTTGGAGCAATGGTACCTTTTGCTTACCCGGGAGAAGCTGCCACAACAGGCGCAATTGGAGCAATGGCCCATTCAGGAAGATCATTGCCTGCAACGCGTGGTCTTAGATGCCTTGTTTCAGGATTGCTGGTACAACCATCTCAGCCGGTCTAAGCCAGCCTATCGTCAGTTAGACAATCTGCAGCTTGGGCAGAGTTTGCAACTTTTGAGCCGGATGGAGCGGGAAGGGAAGTCATTAGCTGCAGCATTAAATGTCAGCAGCCTGACGTTTCGCGGAAAAATATAAAGCGAGCCCCGCAGCGAACCGAATGGCTTAAACGATTATTCTAATGGTGTTCAATTCGCCCGTTTCTCCTTTGCTGTCAAAAGAGTTTGGGGTTGAAAA
>JANSXW010000219.1 GCA_024742755.1 bacterium
GAACCTGGCGTCATCTTTTTTAGCTTATTTGACCCTGACGATAAATGTCTGGATGTAAACACCCGCCAAACGCGCTAAAAAAGATTTAGCCAGAACCACAATTCCTTGATTTTCATGACGAACCCGCTCCAAACATAGTCTTAGAGACGTCATTTCAATTTACAGCATAAATGCAAATAAATTCCTTGCTGCAGAGAAAGACGGTACCGTTAATGCGAACCGGGCACAAGCTCTTCAATAATCAGACCTGGCTACGGCTTGAAATATTACGGCTCGGAAGATTTTTGACTGCAAAGGGTAAGATTTTCACGATTCCCGTGATATAGGGATGAAAGCCTTTTTTGCCAACGCATACAAATTTACAGGTTATGAAACTCCAATCATTAATTTCATTGCTGATCTTTACCATCTTTACGAGCCTGAACGCCCAGACGATCTGGGAACGTACTTTTGCCAAGGCCGGCTACGATTTCAAGGATTATTCCATCACCACCGCAGGAGATGGGTCTGAGGACATGCTACTGGCAGGCACCCTTCACAATAAAGTTACAGACGAGTACCAGGCGCACATCATCCGAATTGATAATGCGGATGCGTCCATCGTTTTCGAGCAAACCTACCAAATAGGCAACGGCACTTGGGCGATGAGCATTGCCCCATTTCTTGCTGGCGGGACTCCTGGGTACGCTGTCACCGGATATGCAGAGATTGCCGGCGTGCGGCGTACGGTCATTTTTACCATTGACGGAACTGGCAACCTGCAATTGAGCCGGGTGCTGGAGCAGGGCAACGACCCTAACCTCAATGGCATGGGGCTGCACATCAAAGCGACACCCAATGTTGCCGGGCAGGGCTTTGTTTTGGTAGGGATGATCCACGAAGACACGGGGCTGTCGAGCCTGCAGAATACTCAGAAGCAAGGGTTTTGTGTTAAGCTTGACCAAAGCCTGAGTATAATTTGGGAACAGTATTTTGATACACCCCTTGGGAGTGGTTACCTCCGGGATTACGATGTCGCTTCCCATGTGACACTGACGGATCAGGGATATTTTATCACAGGTGGCAAGAATATCCTGACAGGTTTCGGGTTGCAGCGGCAGGGTATCCTGGCGCTTATGCTGGATGCAAATGGTACGGAGCTTTGGGACGCCAGCTATTACACGGGCAATTCGATAGACAACGGCGCAAGTGCTTACTACGATCAGGTAGCGCAGCAGGTTTATGTGCTGACTAATATCTCAGTGACACACCATCTGGGGATTAGTGTGTTTGATGCAGCGACCGGAGCCCTGGACAATACCGCTTCCTTTGAATCCTTTTCTGCGAATTTAGATCTGGACAAATATGGGCATACTTTGATCAAAGCGCCCTTTACAGATAAGCTGCTTATACAGGGCCGGGGGCGCGACGGGCAATGGGCCGACGATGAGGGGCGTGGACAACCGGCCTTTTTGGTAGACTATGATTTATCCACACAGGCATTTGGGGTTCATTATGCCGAGACCAATGTTTCACAGGCTCTGAATGGCGTAAGCACAGAAGCGCCTTTTTTTCCGGGAGCACTGCGCACCTTTTACTACCCGCAGTCGCTGGTGAACATTAATGCACAGCATAGCGCGATGGTCTCTTACTCCGGAGCACAAGGGCAGGATATTAGCCTGATTGTCCGGCAATTTGCCCACTCAAGTCCTGACGAATACCTTTTCTGTGGCGCAAGAGATACGATGGTACTCGATACGATGTGGGAAGCCAGTGGGGTTACAGGGGATCCCTTTGCGTACAACAGCCCGGCTTCCGCCGAAATGATGCCGCCTACGACCGTCGCACCTGAGGGTACTGGCCTGGATACGCTATGCTTTAGTGGTGAAGAAGGGTTCTTTTGCGAAGGGAATCTGGTGCAAAATGGTGATTTCGAGACCGGCACACCGACCACCGGAGATGAGGATATTTCAAATGCGGCCAACTGGGGCGGCATCTGGAGCAACGCCGGCGCTGGTGCCAGTTCAGCGGATTTCTACAGTGACCTGACCGGTGTGCCTGCATCACTCACAGCACCTCTGCCGCTGTCTCAGGGGCAGTTTGCCGGCTTTTGGTCCAGGATACAGGGCGGTGACGTTTATCGGGAAGGGGTATTGAATGAACTCAGTACCACTATACTGCCCAATACCGGCGTATACGAACTGGAATTTAAAATAGCCTGCCTCTTTTCACCAAACACACCGGCATCGCTGAGTGTCTTCCTGGCCAATGGCAGCATCAACGGGGGCGCTACGGTAACGAGTGGCACGACCCCCCTCAATACAGCGCTGTTTGCCGATAGCTGGGAGGTGGTTGTGGAACCTATACTCTCCGGTTGCGACAACAACTTTACAACCTACACCTATATTATTGATTCCAGCGACCCGGCATTTCCGGCTTCCGGTGCCAACGCCCTGTTTTTTACCCGTACCGATGGCGTACAGCCCGGGGCCTATCTGGCGCTCGATGATGTATGCCTGCACAGCCTTTGCTGCCGGGATGAGGCGGCTTTCGACAACGCCGTTCAGAATGGCTTTGCCTATACCACAAACGGCCACATTGCCACCCTCGACAACCCGCTGCTGACCCACTGTAGCGAAGTTGTCATCGACTGGGGCGATGGGCAGACGGAGCAGGTAAATGCACAAGATATGGGGGTCACTCACACTTTTGCTTCAAGTGGAGTCTACATCGTACACATCACGGTACTGGAGTATGGTGCTGATGGGGCAGTCTGTTTCGAAGACGATATTTGTATGGGCCTCACGAATTCCTCAGATCTGGATTGGGCAGACGGGCTGAAGTTATTCCCCAACCCCGCAGCAGGCCGCCTCTATTTGGAATGGAATGCGCCCGGTCGTTTCGTGCAGGGCCGGCTAATTAATACCAATGCCCAGGCTGTGCGCGCTTTCCGCTTGCAGGGGCAGCGCGCCACCGTAAATCTGAACGGGCTGCCACCCGGTATGTACCTGGTTCAGCTTTTGACGGCTGAGGGGCGGCAGGTGGTCAGAAAATTAGTGAAGGAGTAACCTGAGGGCACAAAACCGGTAGCAGTAGCTTCAGGAGCTTGTTACCGGTTTTGTCTTTTCCAAACCCACTAGACCGAGTTATTTGATAGTATTTTCAAGCTCAAGCCTTCTGTAGTGCCTGGTCGTTTAACTGTCAAATATTTAAGGCTCGATCCACTAGTCTTATTGCCCTGAAGCTCCGCAGATGCTGCACTTTAAATGGTCAGGCATTTGAGGCTCAAGCCCCTAAAAAAACACCTCCTCCGCCACCCGGAACGTATTGGCATGCGCCTCCACAATATGCGCCAGCCGCTCTGAGTACCCACCGCCCATGCTGATGGCGACCGGCAAATTATTGGCCTTGCAGGTTTTGAGCACAAACTCATCGCGCTCCCGGCAGCCCTGCAGGCTCAGGCTGAGACGGCCGAGCTTGTCGGAGTAGATCACGTCCACACCGGACAGATAAAATACCTGATCGGGCTGCACGTCGTCGATAAGGCGGGGCAGGGTTTCGCGCAGGGCTTTTAGGTAGGGGCCATCCTCGGTCTTGTCCGGCAGCCCGATGTCGAGGTTGGAAGGGACTTTGCGGTGCGGGTAGTTTTTCTCGCCGTGCATGCTGAAGGTGAAGACCCGGTCGTCGTGCTGAAAGATTTGCGCCGTGCCATTGCCCTGATGCACATCCAGGTCGACCACGAGGATTTTTTTTGCAATACCGTGGTGGAGCAGGTAGTTGGAGGCAATAGCGATGTCGTTGAATACACAAAAACCCTCGCCTTTGTGGGTGAAGGAGTGGTGTGTGCCCCCGGCTACATTCATGGCAACCCCGTGCTGCCGCGAAAACAGTGCACACTGCACGGTTCCGTTCGCAATGTGCCGCCCCCGGTGGATGAGCTTTTCAGACATCGGAAAGCCAATGGCGCGAATTTCCTTTTGGCTCAGCGTCTGATTTTTAAGTTTTTCCCAATATGCGGCATCGTGCGTCCACAGGATTTCCTCCTCCGTCAGCGGGTCGGGGTGGAAAAACTGATCCTCCGAGACCGTCCCCTCGTACAGCAGCTGCTCCGGGATGAGCTCGTACTTGATCATCGGAAAGCGGTGTTTTTCCGGCAGTTCGTATTTGTAGATGGGCGAAAACGCAATCTTCAGCATAATTCCAATTAGCAATCAGAAGAATGAACTCATAAGAGCGGCCGAAGGTTTACAACCATATATTTCTGCAATTTTTTAATTAACACTACTTTTGCAGCTTTATTTAGCAAGATGTGCTAATCAATAAAAAATCAACGCAAAACCACATGCAACTCAGCGAACAGGAAATCTTGCGCCGTGAAAATATGGAGAAACTCCGTGAGCTCGGCATTGACCCTTTCCCTCCCGAAGCCTTTGACGTGACCGCTTACGCCAAAGAAATCCAGGAAGAATTCAATGACGAAGGCGATAAACCGAATTTCCAGGATGTCAGCCTGGCTGGGCGCCTCATGGGCAGCCGGGTCATGGGCAAAGCTTCCTTCGCTGAACTGCAGGACAGCACTGGCCGTATTCAGGTCTACATCGCGCGGGATGAAATCTGCCCGGGCGAAGACAAGGATATGTACAATAAGGTTTTCAAAAAGCTGCTGGATATCGGTGACTACATCGGGGTGAAGGGGCATGTGTTCCGTACCCGTATGGGCGAGATCACGGTGCATGTCACGGAGCTGAAAGTGCTGGGCAAAACCTTGTCTCCACTTCCCGTGGTCAAGCGGGACGAAGAGGGCAACGTATACGATGCCTTCACCGATCCTGAGCAACGCTACCGTCAGCGCTATCTCGATCTCACTGTCAACCCACACGTCCGGGAGATTTTCATCAAGCGTAGCCGGCTTGTTTCGGCCATGCGCCGTTTCTTTGATGACCGTGGCTGGCTTGAGGTGGAAACGCCTATTCTGCAGCCTATCCACGGTGGAGCAGCGGCCCGGCCGTTCAAAACGCACCACAATACGCTCGACATGCCGCTCTACATGCGGATTGCGAACGAGCTCTACCTCAAGCGCCTCATCGTTGGCGGGTTTGAGGGCGTTTATGAGATTGGAAAGATGTTCCGCAACGAAGGCATGGACCGCACCCACAACCCGGAGTTTACCTCCATGGAAATCTATGTGGCCTACAAAGACTACAACTGGATGATGGAGATGGTCGAGAAACTCCTGGAGTACATCGCCATAGAAGTGACCGGGCACACCAAAGTAGAATATGAGGGCAACCTGATCAACTACGCTGGCCCGTACCGCCGCCTGACCATGTATGAGTCGATCGAAGAATACACCGGTATCGATATTTCCGGAATGGACGAAGCTGAGCTGCGTGCCACCTGCAAAAAGCTGCACGTTGAGGTAGACGAAAGCATGGGCCGTGGCAAGCTGATCGATGAGATTTTCGGGGAGAAAGTAGAGGCCAATCTGATTCAGCCAACTTATATCACCGATTATCCGATTGAGATGACGCCCCTGGCTAAGAAACACCGCAGTGAGCCCGGCCTGGTGGAGCGCTTCGAACTGTTTGTCAACGGCAAGGAAATCGCCAATGCCTACACGGAGCTGAACGACCCGATCGATCAGCGGGGGCGCTTCGAAGAGCAGCTCAAGCTCGCAGCGCGTGGGGATGAGGAAGCCATGGCATTGGATGATGCTTTCCTCCGGTCTTTGGAATACGGTATGCCCCCGACCTCAGGCCTCGGCATCGGCATCGACCGCCTGACCATGCTCATGACCAATCAGCATTCTATACAGGAGGTGTTGTTCTTCCCGCAGATGCGCCCGCAGAAGAAGCAGGAAGAAGCGCCGGAGGATACTGCTGAATAAGCCATTGCGCAAGAGAGGAGAAAGGCAATGCCATTGAGGTGTTGCCTTTCTTATTGCCGGCAAGGCAGTAATCAAAGGCCAGTACCTTTACTTAATGACCAATCGGGGCATCCATTAATTTGACCTGGAAAGTAGCTATGAAGACCCGATGGAAGCGGTGCTAAACATAAAGGATCCCGGGCTGGCGCAGAAAGCATCCTATGAGCTGTTTCAGGATGATCAGGAAGAATGGGATGTATTGAATACTCAGAAGCAGGTAGTCCGGTTAGGCTGTGAATAAAGCTTCCGGCAGGGCATTCGTCGAAAGCAGTTGGTAGCGGTAGTGGATTTTTGTAAGTTTGGTACCAAATCAAAAACCTCAAATACTATGCAAACCCGAAAACTGATTTTCCCACTTCTTTTCCTGGCGGCTGGCCTGCTGACTGCCTGTGGTGGCAGTGAGGATACTTCTGCAACCACCGATTCTGCTGAGGCCTCTTCCTCTTCTGAAGGCACGTCTTCCAACGACCCGGCAGCCACCATGGAAAAAGCCATGAGCGATGCCATGAAGCAATTAGGCGGCGATGGGGAAACCAAAGAAGTGGTGGACTTTCGAGAACTAAAAGCCCTTTTGCCCGAGCGCATTGCGGGTATGGACCGGACTTCGCATACCGGGGAGAAGGTAGGTGCTATGGGCTTCAAGATGTCAACAGCGCAGGCGGAATATGGAGACGGCGACCAATCGCTGGAAGTTTCTGTAGTTGATTTTGCCGGTGTTTCCATGATTTTAGCCAGTGCCGCGGCCTGGTCGTCGGTAGAGATTGACAAAGAGACCGAAAGCGGCTATGAGCGGACCACTATGATCGATGGCTACAAGGCTTTCGAAGAATACGACAGCAAAAGAAAGGAAGGGCAGGTCAGCATCATTGCCGAAGACCGGTACATCATTACGGTAGAAGGCCGGAATATTGAAGAAAGTGCCCTGCGCGAAGCCCTTGATGCGCTGAGCATCAGCAAGCTGAAAGGGCTGGAATAGAGGGGCTAATCTGATTTCGCTGCCTCCACCCGTTCCAGAATGCGGTGGAACTTAAGCAAGTGCTGCGGGTCAGCCTCATTGTAGATACAAAGAATCAACGTACTCCTCTTCCGGCGGTCCTGCGGGAAGAGGATTTTTATTGGGTTATGCACGTAGCCATTGTCCTCAAACATCAGGATTTGTTTGTTGCGCGTTGGCAGGCGGAACAACCGGAGTTCCTCGGCATCTTTAGGCAGTGGCACGTCTTCATACCCCTCTTCTGCCAGAAATTGCCGTACCATCTCATAGGTGCTTTCGAGGCGGGAGCCCCCGAAAACCGTCCGGTATTCGTATCCATCACTTTCGCCGCCCAGGTAATCGCTGCCCGACGGCGGAAAATCATCGCGCAAAGGCATGGTTGTGGCTTCTGATTGAAGTATATTCATTACGAAGTTGTCTAAAAATGATTTGTAGCAACTTTATTTTTCCTCAACAAAATGATTGAAAAGGCAATAAAATGAGCGTTCATCCAATTTCGGGCAGACGTTTCATAACGGACTAAAAGGGACTTGAATCCATCTATCCAGGCA
>JANSXW010000261.1 GCA_024742755.1 bacterium
GCTTACGGCAATACCGGCACGTTTGAGGATGTGGCCCTGCACTTCGGCGAGGCCGCTGAAGCAAGCGCATTCGTACTCTACCAGAACCAGCCGAACCCGTTCCGCAATGAAACAGTGATCGGGTTTGAGCTGCCGGAAGCGGTGCCTGCCACGGTCACCATTAGTGATGTGGCCGGACGGGTGGTCCGTTCTTACCAGGTAGATGGTGCGAAGGGCTACAATCAGATCGCTATCAAGGTGTCTGACCTTGCTGCAACCGGTGTGCTGTCCTACACGGTATCTACGGAGGACCATACTGCAACGAAGAAGATGGTTGTGGTGGAATAACAACGTTTCCAGAATTCAGCAGGCTTAGCTGAATGAAGATTGGGGCATCCTGCAAACTGCGGGATGCCCCTTTTTAATGGTCCTTAAAGGCGTTAGGTAATAAGCGGTTGGTCTATGCCTTTTGCTAGTGAAAAGGCATGAGCTATGATCGGGACAACCTAAAAAGCGTTTAAATCACTATTTCAGAAGATTGAGTTGCTCCATGAATGTCTTACGGTAAGCGTAGCCGATGGGAAGGTCTTCATTAGCAATAGAGACGGTACTGTCTTTAGGGTTGATAGCCTCAATATGATTCCTGTTGACAATATACGTCTTGTGGATACGCAGGAAGGTGGGGGAGAGTTCCGTTTCCAGCACTTTCAGTTTTACATTAGTCGGGTAATTGCGTTTCCCGATTTTAGCATAGGTGAGTTTATCTTTGGAAAAGAAAAACGCAATGTCTTCCAGTGCAATTGCTTTGTAGGTATCTCCAATCTTGAAAAAGACTTTTTTCTGAGTAATAAAAGGAGGGACAATGGAAGCTGAGTGGGCAGGGGGGCTGGTAGAGCCTTCCTCTTTGACATAGACAGATTCCTGATGAGCAAGATTGAACATTGCAAGATCAATGGCCTGAGTAATTTTGAGGCGGGAAAGCTCTTTGTTCATAAAGCTGCTGGGGCGAACATGCCTGGAAGCTTCATAGTAATGCTCTGTGTAATTGGAAGTAATGAAAATTATAACAGCATCAGCGTCCTTTTCCCGGATTTTTTCGGCCAAATGGATGCCATTGTTTGCGCTGGTTCCTAAATCGATATCTAAAATATAGATATCAAATTCTTTTTTCTGAAAATGGGTTAATCCTTCCTCAAAGGAATGAGCCTTTTCAAGCTGCTCAACACCGAGCTCTTTTATCAAAAACTCAAGGAGAATAAGGAAGCCCTGGTTGTCGTCCACAAGGAGGATGCGGACATCATTCATCTCGGATCTAGTCATTTTGTGCAAATAAAGAAGTTTTCGTTGATAGCATAGTTCTAGTCTCTGCTTATAAGGGGCAGACAGTGATTAAGGAAAATCTTGATGAGCTTTAAAGTGTATGAACTGAACCTTTTTGGACATACTTCGGAAAATAAGCAATAGAATTTATTGCTTATGAAGGTTCTTTTGCGTATCGGGGGAATGCTATGATAGTGAATAAAACCGATGCAAATTAGTGAAAATGGATGGAAGGACAAATAATATCCGCTAATGTTTGGCTGAGAAAATAAGAATGAATTTGAGCCTCTCATTTGAGAGAAAGAAACAGATAAATCAATAGAAGGATGGTCTAATGCAGGGCTATATGACTGGCATCATGAAAAGCGCAGTTTTTGGTTCATCAAACAAATAACGCGTTTCACTTTGGGTATACTCTTGTTTGCGCCTGTTTAGGTTTAAAAGACCTGGCGATGAGCTTAAATTTATCTTGTAAAAAACGAGTAATCACTTGTGTCAAGTTAGGTTTTATAATACGAAAGCTCTGTTCTGTAATAAGATTAAACTAGAATTTGTGCAATTAATTATTTCCGGCAGGGCTCAGGTCCTGCCTTTTTTTGTCCGGGTCAGACTATGATAAAAGCAGGGCCGCCTCACCATGCCATCTATGCCTGATCTACGCGGAGCCCCTCGCCACAAAACCTTTGGTTTAGTTTCGGGTTTTCTCCTAAAAAGCATGTTCCGCTCCTTCGTTATTATTTTGAGCCTGCAATTATTAGGGGTAGCTATCGCTGCTGCACAGTCCGATACCCTGCCCGCCACGGGCCTGGACTCTGCAATTGTGGTCCGGGCTACACGCCTGCCGGTACCTGCGATCAGAGCTCCCTACAGCATTCATCAATTAGAGGAAGCGGACTGGCAGAACGGTCGGCAGCACCTTTCGCTGGCTCCGGCGCTCCATCAGCTGCCCGGCTTGCTCGTCCTCAACCCCAATAATTTTGCGCAGGACCTTCGGCTGTCTGTGCGGGGCTTTGGTGCCCGCTCGGCTTTTGGCATCCGTGGCATTCAGATATGGGTGGACGGGCTGCCGGAGACCACGCCCGATGGGCAGGGGCAGGTCGATAACCTTGATGGGGGCATTTTGAATCAGGCCAGCCTGCTCAGCGGGCCGGCTTCAGGGATGTATGGGAATGCAGCAGGGGGCGTCCTTCAGTTGCGAACGGAGACCCCTCCGGAATCCACGATGGCGGAAGCCCGGCTAAGTGCGGGCAGCTATGGTTTTCAAAGGTACACGCTGAAGGGCGGTGGCGGAAGTGGGGTTTACAGCTGGCTGGCCTATGGCGCCCACACCCGGCAGGAGGGCTACAGGGAACACAGCAGGGTGGAAAACACCTTGCTCAATGGCCGGTTGCGTCGGCAGCTGGGCGATCGCGGGCAGGTCGAGCTGTTGCTGAATTATGTCAATAGCCCCATCGCACAGGACCCCGGTGGATTGCCTGCCGATGCACTTTCGGAAGACCGCCGGCAGGCCTGGGGGCGCAATCTCCTCTACGATGCAGGGGAATCCGTAGAGCAGGGCAGGGCAGGGCTGACCCTGGACTATGCCCTGACGGAGGACTGGCAACTGGAAGCTTACGGCTTCGCGTTGTTCCGCGATTTTTCCAATCTGTTGCCTTTTGAAGGGGGCGGGGCCGTAGACCTTTTCCGGCAGTTCAGCGGGCTGGGCGGGCGCTTGCGGCATACAGGGGCCCTGCTTGGGCAGCCCTGGCGGCAGGTATGGGGCGTGGATGCACAGGCACAGCGCGATCAGCGGGAACGCTTCGATAACCTGGAGGGAGAACGGGGCGATCTTGTCTTTAATCAGGACGAAGTATTCCGGAGCTTAGGCTTGTACACGGTACAGGAATGGCAGCCGGTCAGCCGAATCTGGCTGACCGCGGCCTTGCGCTACGACGCCAATCACCTGTCGGCAGAGGATGCTTTCCTGTCCGATGGGAATGACTCCGGAGAGCGGTCTTACCAAAATTTCAGCCCTTCTGCCGGCATCAGCTATGGTTTTGCGCCGGGGCAGCATGCCTACTTCAGCTACAGCTACAGCTTTGAGACGCCTGCGCTCAGCGAGCTGTCGGCTAATCCGGGCGGGGCGCAGGGGTTCAACGAAGATTTACAGCCGCAACAGGCTCATAATTACGAGGCAGGGCTGAAGGGGCAGTTCGCCTCAAAGCTGGCGTACCGGATCGCTGCTTTTTACATCCAACTGGAGCAGGAACGCCTGCCCTATGAGCTGAGCGATAGCCCGGGCCGCGTATTTTACCGCAATGCGGGGCGCTCCCGTCGGCAGGGCGTGGAGTCGTGGCTGCAATGGTCGCCTTTCGCTAACTGGAAGGGGCGGCTGTCTTACACCTTCTCGGATTTTGTCTATCAGGACTATGAGGTGTCAGGCTTAGTGTTGGATGGGAATGTGCTGCCGGGGATTCCACGCCACCTTTGGGCAGGCATGGCCGAATGGCAGTATTTGCCGAAAGGCACGCTAACGCTGGAGGGGCGTTACCTGAGCGAGCTGTTTGCCGATGACGCGAATACTGCCACAGCAGCGGCTTTTGTGGAACTCAACCTCCGGGCTACGTATGGCATCGCATTTGCCTGGGGCGAAGTGCAAGCCTTTGGCGGTCTCAATAACCTACTGGATGCCCGGTATGTCAGCAACGTCCGCCCGAACGCCTTCGGAGGGCGCTTTTTTGAGGCAGCGCCCGGGCGGAATGTCTACCTGGGCCTGCAAATTGCATTGCAGCGGGATAAGTCCTAAAGAAAAATCCCGTATAGTACCGTATTGAAAATAGCCAGCAGGATGGCCAGGAAAAAGGCAGATTTGAAATTGTCAATATGGAACCCTTTCAGGAAGTAGGCCGCAATAAGCAGCAATGCACCATCCACCACAAAGCTAAAGAGCCCCAGGGTGAGGTAGCGCAGGGGCGTGGTGATAAAGTCCAGCACACCGCCCAGCGTAGCGTTCAGGACGGCCAGAACTATAGCCACCAGCATAGCCCGTACAAAGTCGTCTATGCGGACGCCGTTTAGAAAATGGGCGCCAGCCATGAGTGCCAGCGCGTTGAGGATGAACTTCAGCGCCCAGTAGGCAGGCCCGTGAGCATCGAGTAAAAGCAATTCCATTACTGGCTGTTTTTCAGTTGTTCCTGTAGGTCTTTGA
>JANSXW010000410.1 GCA_024742755.1 bacterium
ACCAGCCTTGATGTACCTCCTCTCGTACCGGTTTCGTTTGCTTTTTCAATACCCTCGCAAAGCCCTGCTGCCCTGCCTCCTGCTGCTCATGGCCATGAGCAATGGGGCAGGGCAGGTGCCGGAGTTTAGGGTGTTTACTTACAAGGGAGGGGAATCTACACCATTCTTTGTCTCTAGTACCCAGTTGTTTTACATGGATTTGGATGCCTGTAATGAAGGGCCTATTCTGACCACAACAGAAGAAATTGTTTCTGCATTAACACCTAACCAGAATACCAATATTTACGCATTTGCTAGTGGATATAAACTAGACCCTTTAACCTATCAAGAGCAAGGGACTCAGATGTATGTAACCGGTACTAACTGGGAAATTGGAAACCTTGGTACCACTACTGCCGATTGGGACCGCGACTCCTCCATCCACGCCCTGGCATCCGGCCTGGACTCCATTGTCTACAGCGGTGGCCATGCTCTAAAGGCTTACAGCCCGATGGACGGCACGGAGTGGGACATTGGCCCGTTCCCTCCTTTTGTCGGGCAGGCCCGGAGCATGACCCTGCGGGAAGGGGAGCTATATATGACGACTACGGAGAATGACCTGGTCCGCATCAACTGCACCGACCCGGAGCAGAGCGAGCTGCTGCACAGTTTCCCGGACAGTGTGGGGCGCATAGAGTCGATGTCGACTTACCCTTTTGCCTGCGACAGCATCGTCACCTATGCTTTTGAGCACATTGGGGATGATTTTGGCCCGTCAGTGCTGCATGTGCTGGACTTTAATGACTATTCCCTTAGCCCGGTCTGCACCATAGGTTATTTCATCACAGGCACCGCCCTGCCCGAGGAAGTCATCACGCCCCCCTGTGACCTCTACGCAGACCTGGACATTGACGACAGCAGCAGCGCCGGGCTGGACTTTGCCCCTGCGCCTTCCTGCCGTGGCCCTATCCCGTTGTCAGATACGGACCTGCAGGTGTACGGGCAAATCCCTATAGATTCTATCACGCTGCGGTTGTCCGGTATATTGGACCCCGGTCAGGAGTACCTGCAGGGCAGCCCGGCGGCACCGGTTACCGTAGCGGGCAATGGGGGCACCGTGCT
>JANSXW010000066.1 GCA_024742755.1 bacterium
AGACTATGTTTGGAGCTTACTCCTATTGCAAACCAAGGACTTATGAACCCCGCTGAAATGCGGGGCAGGCTCTGGCGTCATCTTTTTTAGCTTATTTGACCCGCCAAACGCGCTAAAAAAGATTTAGCCAGAACCACAATTCCTTGATTTTCACGACGAACCCGCTCCAAACATAGTCTTAACCAAATTGCACCGCTATGACTTTCGACTACATCATTGTAGGGGCGGGCTCCTCAGGATGCCTGCTGGCTAACCGCCTGTCTGCCCAATCCAACCACCGGGTCCTCCTGCTGGAAGCTGGCGGTGAGGACAGTGATCCATCCATCCATATTCCACTGGCCTTCAGCAAGCTTTTCCGGACTGCCTTCGACTGGAGTGACGACTCCGTTCCTCAGGCGCATATGAACAACCGCCGGATGTATCAGCCGAGGGGCAAGGTGCTGGGGGGCAGCAGCAGCATCAATGCCATGATTTACATACGGGGGCACCGGGCAGACTACGATCAATGGGCGGCCCTTGGCAATCCGGGCTGGAGTTACGACGAGGTCCTTCCACACTTCAAGCGATTTGAGCAGAACCTGGAATTTGATGATGCCTACCACGGTACCTCCGGGGAGCTGACGGTCAGCCAGGGGCGCCACCACCACCGGTTGAGCAGGTTGTTGCTGGAGGCCGCAGCCCAAGCAGGCTATCCACTGAATTCAGACTTCAATGGGGCGGTACAGGAAGGCTTCGGTTTCTATCAGGTTACACAGAGAGCGGGGCAACGGTGCAGCGCAGCAAAAGCCTTCCTGGAGCCAATCCGCCACCGCAGCAACTTAACGGTAGCCACCAACGCAACGGCACACCGGATACACTGGGACGGCAACAAGGCGGTTGGCCTGGAATACGAACAAGACAATCAACTGCTAAAAGCTTACGCAAAACGGGAAGTGATCCTCTGTGCAGGCAGCTTCAACAGCCCTCAGCTCTTAATGCTTTCAGGTGTTGGGCCTGGTGAGGAATTGCAGCAGCAGGGCATAGAAGTGGTACATCACCTGCCGGGGGTGGGGCAAAACCTTCAGGACCACTTGCTGGCAGGCTGTGTTTATCATACCCACCTGAAAAATACCCTCGACAGGGCCGAACGTTTCCCCTGGTCTGTCAGGTACCTGCTGCAATATTTCATTTGGAAAAATGGATTGCTGTCTTCCAACGTGGCAGAGTGCGGCGGTTTTCTCAGGAGCCATCCTGAAGTGGAAGCACCCGATTTGCAGTGGCACTTCTCGCCCGGCTATTTTCTGAGGCACGGTTTTGACAACCCGAAGACTGGTAATGGCCTTGGTTTGGGGATGACACTGATTTACCCCTACAGCCGTGGCAAAGTGCAGCTCCAATCGCCTGACCCGAAAGACCGGCCGCTCATTGACCCCAACTACCTGGCAGACGAGCGCGATATAGAGACCCTGATCAGAGGCTACCGCATCACGGAGCGCATCATGGCTCAGGCAGCCCTGGCACCTTATCTGAAGGCCCGTTTTATGCCTCCTCCACAAGTAGAGACCGAGCCTGCGGTAGTGCAGTATCTCCGCGACTGGGCCCAATCCCTTTACCATCCGGTAGGGACGTGCAAAATGGGGCAGGACGAACTGGCCGTTGTGGATGAGCACCTGTCCGTCCGTGGCGTTCAAAACCTGAGGGTCGTGGATGCCAGTATCATGCCGGTTATCGTAAGGGGCAATACGAATGCGCCGGCTATGATGATTGCAGAAAAGGCTGCAGACCTGATACAAAAAGCAATTACTTTCTGACACAAAACGAACATCAGAATGGGCTGCTCGTTCCTTAATTGGAATCAGTCACGGGAAACAACAGCATACGTTCCCTTCAGAAATCCAAAAGCAGCACCATGAACAGCAGATACTTTTGTGTCGGAAGCTGGGCAATATTGTTATGCCTGGCACTAAATACCCTGAATGCCCAAGACGTAACTTCTCAGGGGAACTTTATGATGGGAGGTACACTTGGCTTCTCCACTGCCGATTCTAATGTGAAAATTGAGGCAGATGGAGCATCTGTAGACAATGAAGGCACCCGGAGTACTCAATTTAATATTTCGCCCCGGATTGGTTATTTCGTGACCAATAACTTTGCGCTCGGTATCGGTATGGACTACACGCTTAATCGCCTGAGAGAGCCTGTTGATCTTTCTGACCCGCAAACGGATTACGAAACTGAGTACGACAGTGACTTGCTTTTCGGCCCATTTGGCAGGGTTTATTTCCCCATTGCTGAAGACAAAGCATTCTTCCTGCAGGGCAATTTTGGCTTCGGAAGCTCGCAGGACCGCATTCGTGTGGGGGACGACCCTCAGACCACAAGTACGGATGTGCTGGCTGCCAGCTTTGGCCCGGGCTTTACCATCTTTAGTTCAGATGGGATTGGCATTGAAGCAATTGTCAAGTATAACTGGGCGCGCAGTAATGCCAGTTTTGAGTACCAGGGCACCCGCAACGAAACCACCACTTACACAAACCAGCTTGACTTTTCAATCGGTTTTCAGGTATACTTCACCCGTCTTCAGCGTGTGAATGACGCAGCGCCAACCCCTGAACCTGACAACGAAGCCGATCCGGACAGCCGGTTTTATTAATCCTCAATCGAAAACAATCAAAATCCAATAATTATGAAATCTATTGCAATTTCAAAAATCCTCTTCGCCTTGTTACTGAGTTTTGGGCTGGCCGCCTGTGGTAGCGAAAGCAACGACACTATGGACGATGCCGAAGACTCGGTAGAAAACGCCGCAAATGACTTCGCGGACAACTTCCGGTCTGACAAAGAAGAAATGAGAGCCGAAATTGACCGTGCCCGTGAAGAAGTGAACGAAGAAATCGAAGAACTGGAAAGCAATCTCGAAAATGCATCGGAAGATGCAAGAGCGGAGATACAGAAAGAGATCGGCGAACTGGAAGCCTGGAGCAATGACCTGGACCAGAAGTTCCAAAACCTTGGCAACGTCGCCAAAGATGGATGGAATGATTTCAAGACAAATGTCAATTCTACCCTTGAGGAAATTGACCGTGAATTATCAGATAACGACTAATTTTTTTAACCAAAACCAAGTGATATGGGATCCACAAATGATAAAATCAGAGGCAACTGGAATGAGCTAAAAGGCAAACTTCAAGCCAGATACGGTGAGCTTACCGATGATGACCTGGCCTATCAGAAAGGCAAGGAAGATGAGCTCATCGGCCGTATTCAGCAACGAATCGGTGAGAGCAAAGACGAGGTGAAGCGCATCATCGATAACCTCTAAGCATTCATCGCCTCGCATAAAAACAGAGCGCTGCCGTCAGTACCACAAACTGGCGGCAGCGCTTTTTTTATCGGCTCACATAGTAATTCAGGTAGTTGCATTCCCGGATGGCCCGCTGGAAAAACCGGGTTTGCCGGTATTGTTCTTCCAGCCGCTTGAAATAGGACATATACCCCTGTGCCTGCATTTTCCCCATCACCTGTTCAAAGGTGAGCGCAGAGCCCGACCAATCGTCCATAATGAACTTATCGTACCAATAATCAGTCTGGTCCATCTCCGCAAGCGATTTTACATAAAAGACCTTTTGCTGGGCTTTAGCGGCCATGAAGCACGCCTGAGCAGCACTTTCGGAATCCTGGGCATATTTCATGGCTTTATCATAAAAACTTAACGCCACCCGGCAGTCGTAGAAGCCATCGTAGGACACGCCGCTGCGGTAGTAGTTCATGATCTCATATGCCGGGCCAAAGTAAGTCATATTGTAGTAGGCATTGCCCAGGAGATAGTAGTCGGTTGGGCTGTTCGTCTCCTGCGCAATCTGGTAAATCTCCGCCAGCTTCCGCACAAAACTATTACGCGTAAAGGAGGCCGTGGTGTAGGAGGCACAATGCACACAGTCGTTAATGCTCATATTGAAAGGGTTTACCTTCAGGGGAAAGTCATACGCAGCCGGCAAACTGTCGAACAATGCCACGGCAGCTTCCAGTTTTTCCGGGTCGCGCATCAGCAATCGCCCTTTGATATCCAAAACATCGTACCGCACTGCGCTCAGCGCCGCTTCCGGGTTCCTTACGAAGGTGGACCAGGTGCTCTCATCGCCAGTGAAGTGCTTAAGGGCAAGCAGTTCCAGCTCGCTGTGTGCCGGCTTGTTGATGAAAGCCAGGAGGCTGTCGACACCGGATGCTGTAGGGTCTGTTTTAGTGTGGCTAAGCACTTCCCGGGCGAGCAGGCGGGCCATAATGCTTTCGCCAGCCTGCCGTTTGCGGTAGGCAAGCAGCTCCAGTATGAATTCCTGATTGTTTTGCTGGGTGGACCAATTGGCCATGGGGTCTGCAAACAGCTCCACCAATTGAGTGGCAATGGTGTTCTCCTGGGTTTCCGACAGAGGCGCTGCCTGTTGCATCAGCTGAATGGCGAGCAGCAGTTCACCTTGAATCCGCTTGTGGGGGCCATCCAGCTTTCCGGCCTGCTCCAGGGTGATTTGCGCGGTGGGCAGCCGGCCGAGCAACAGCTCGAGGTAGCCTTTAGCGAGCGCCCAGAAGCTATCGTCCCGGTTATTGTAGTAAGCCGTGGTGGCAAACCGGAGCAACTGCCCGGCATAATCTTCGTACTCCTCATTTTTGAGCAGGCTCCGCCCCTGATCTACCCGCTGTATAAGCTGCGCAATGGGCTGCTGATCGTAGTAGCTCAGGTTGTTGCCTTCCAGCTTGTTGATCTCTCTGGCCATCACGATGCGCAGCCACTCATGGTTGCCCAGCAGGCCAAAAACAGACCGCATATCTTCGAGCCCCAAAACCTCCTGCCGCGTCCCCCGTATGAAATGCATCAATGCCTTCTCTTTAGGGGTTTGGCATTGCTTGTAAGTGGCAGCCCAGTCCTCCTCTGTGGAAATATTGAAGCTGTAGTAGGCGCTGTGCCGCCGGCTTGGGGCCTGCTCGAAGACCTTCAGGAAGTGGTAATAGCCTTCTCCGTTTGCCCCGGTTTGCAGCAACAATCCGGCATAGTGGTCCATAGCCCAGTAGCTGATCAGGTCCTTTTGTTCGAGCGGGGCAAAATACTTTTTGTAAAACTGAATCGCTTCCTGTATCTGACCGGTGTATCGGTATGCCTTTAGCAACTGAAAGGCATAGCGGTTTTTCAAAAAGGGGAACTTTTCGCGCTCCAGGGCTTCCTTCAGGCGCTGCACCAAATCTTCAGCGGCAGCCGGGCTGAGCTTTTCCTGCCCCTGATACCCCCAGGTATCGGTGGGCCGGTTGGCCAGCGCTTCCATTTCCAGGGCAAGCAGCAGGTATTGCCTGGAGGCTTCCTGTTTAGGGATGGAAATGAGCGAGCCGTCAAAGAGCAGCGATTTGACCAGTACTTCCCGGCTAACATTTTCGTACCCTTCAATCCAGCTGTCGTACAGCACTTTGCGGAGCGGTTCTTCCTTCAGGGGCTTCTCAAAAAACTGCTGCCAGCTCTGCAGGTTGGCATCCGGATAGTCCGCCTCTGCCCAGATATGATAGTAGTCGTCTGAGGTGTAGAAAGTAGGTTCATACTCATCACTGAACAGCCACTCCGGCACGAACAGGTTGAAATAATGGTACGAATCGTCATACGGGCCGCAGGCACTCAGGGATTGCACGCCCACACTAAGGAGCAGCGAGGCGGTTAGCCAGACGCTGCGGTAGGTTTTTCGGAAATGCATTGGATAGGTTTTCGTCAAGGTGGTAAAAGAGAAGGTGCTCACAGTGGTTGTCAATCTGTTTTAATTGATCGATGGCCGTTTCAAGGTCGGCTACCGTTGGAGCTTCGCAGCGTAGCTGATCGCCCCGGTTAAGGTAATGATTCCCAAAATAGGCATTTTGCTGCATGCGGTACCGGTTGGGGCTGATGGCCTTAGCTGTAGTTAGCGTATCCAGCTCCTGGCAGGTACCCTGATTGATAATGGCATGCAGCTCGCCAAGCCGGTAAGCCAGGACCCAGGAAAACATCGGCAGGGCATAATCCAGTGGCAGATCGTATTGCATGTCAGTCGTCAGGTATGTGGCAGCAGTTTGGGTATTGAGAATGCTGTTGGGCTCTTCAACGTTTTGCACATCTCCCATATTATAGTACATCAGCACGCCCCGGTCTACCGGAGGCACACCGGTCTGCTCCGGATACCGCAACTGATGCAACCGGATAGTGGCAGTCAGCGTATGGCCGGCTGCAAGCTGCCGGAACCGGTCCAAAAACCGGAAATAGGCCGCCTGAGTAGAGGGGCTCCAGTCACAGTCTAGCTGATAAACGGTTGGGGAGAGGTGGCTGGCCGTATTGATCTCCTGCAGGTATTTCCATACCCGTTCGGCCAGGTTTTCCGGATTGACGGCCGCCTGAAAGGTCCGGTTGGTGATGAACACACAGGGCACAATTTCAAAGTCTTTATAGGTTGGGTCAGCAAACCGGATGGGGGCCTTGGGTACTGCCTGTCCGTTCTCAACATCCACATCGAGGTACCTGACGTACAGGCGTTCCACCTTGTGCGTCTCCAGCCATTCCCGTTCGCCGGGGCTGAGGTCAAAAGCTGACTTCCAGTAATAACAGCTTACCGCTGGCGGGGCTGATTCAGGCTGGCAACCGGTAAGGAGGCCTGCGGTAAGAATCGTAACTAGCAGGACTTGGTATGTGCTCATAGCAGTAACATAATGCAGGCTGTAGAAAGCGTTACAGGTTTTCCCAAAACGCCCAGCAATGTTCGAGGACCAGTTTGGGCATTTCGGTTTGTGGATAATGGCCTACGCCAGGCAGCAATTGGATGTCAGGGGTGCGGACAAGTTCTTTGTACCGCATGGCCATATGCCTGCCGGAAATGGGGTCTGCTTCTCCAACAATAAGCCGGACCATCACCGGAGGTTCGAACAGGGGCTTTACCCAGCGCTCCCGGTATTGTTCCCGCTCTTCCATATACCGGATGAGCAGGTGAAAGGCCCGCTGACCGCCATTGTAACGGATGAGCGACCACCACTCGTCTATCTCCCGGACAGAGGGGCGGGTGTTGGGGCCAAATATTTTGTCAAAATTCCGCTTCAGGGTATTTCTGGACAGGAATGGCGTGAGCCATTGTCCAATGGGGCTGAGCAGCAGCTTTTGGATGGGGCGGGGCTTATGGGTTTCCGGAAACAGCCCGCCGTTGAGCAGAATGATGGATTGTATTTTTAATGGCGCATCGCTCCCGGACTCCCGTGCGAGCAACTCCTGAGCCACGGTATCTCCGTAGTCGTGGGCAAGCAGGTGATATTGAGTGACGCCTATGGAATCGAGCAGCGCTTCTACCAGATTTGCCTGCTCTGAAATTTCATAGTCAATATCAGTTGGTTTGTCCGAGTACCCAAATCCCAGGAAATCAGGCGCAATAAGGTGGTATTCAAGGGCTAGCTCCTCCCAGAGTGCCCGCCAATCCCAGCTTGAGGTGGGGAAACCATGAAGCAGTACCAGCGTGCGGGACTTTTCAGGGCTGGCTTCCTGGTAAAAGATCCGATAGTCATCGAATTGGAAGTATTGTCCGGATTCGTACCAATCTCTTAGCTGGAGCATGGGAAATAGGTTTGGGAAGGAGAACCGGGCGTAGGGTGCTCCGTTAGGAGGCGCTACGCCCGGTTGGAAAGCATTTTATTCCTCATCATCTTCCTGCAGGTACACATCTATGGCGATGTCCTGGCCGGTCTCCTGATTTTTGCCCAGGCGGAATTCCACCCGGTCGTTGACCAGCAAGTCGTTGAAATCACAATTTTGTACCTCAGAGTGGTGGAAAAAGAGGTTGTTCGGTGGATAAGCAATGAAGCCAAAGCCATCTTTAAGGGAGAGGATGGTGCTGGAATGGTAAGCGCCATCCTGAGTGACCATTACTTCTGCTGTATCTTCTTCCCCCTTTTCAAACCGTTCCTGATGGCTGTCATTTTTTTCCCGGTAATCTTTTTTGGTGTAGTGGTCTGTTTTGGGGACAAAAAGATTGTTGACAATATGAGAGTCCCGGGTTACCCGGTTGTCGATGATTTCGTGCATCGCCAGCGGGTAGGTCACCTCTTCCAGCAGGTCCTGAGAAGTACGGGTAGACCGCTGATTGCCATAGTCATCGGTGTATTCGAAGTCCCAGGAAAGCACCATTACCCTTGTGCCCCGGGAGTTGACCTTGCGGATGAGCGGAACGTAATCGCTGTCGGAAGCAATCAGTACCAGTACATCAAATTGCTTGTAGAAGACCTGCTCAAAAGCTTCGAGCGCCAGCAAAACATCAATGCCTTTTTCAGCCTTGCGCCCGTAGTTGTTGTTGCGCAGGGGCAGATAGTGGGTCGTTACCCCTTCAGACATGAGGATGTCGTCAAACACGCGCTCATAGTAGAGCTGCTTGCCTTTGTGGCTCACCTCAGAAGCGCTCAGCCGGCCTCTGAAATAGTGCGCATCGACAATTTGGCAGTGGTTGACGTTGGTGCCGTCCCCTTCGAGTTCTGCAACTTTATGGCGGACAAATTCGTGAAGCCCCTTAATGCTGATGCGGGTTTTGCGTTCATGAACATAATTGTAGAAATTACTGACATGGTAGAAGTAATTTCCATCGTAAAAAACGCCAATCTTAATGAGTGGTATCCCGTTGGTATTTGTCATTTAATACTGAAGTGTTTTATCTTTTCTTGAATCTATATACTTGTAAGCAGTTGGTTGTTCGAAAGTTATTGTATAGGTGTATTTGTGCAATAATGGTATACTGGGAGAATATAAGGCACAAATTTTCTTATGCAGCCGCGAAAGTACGTAAAAATACTTACGCTTGAGCCTGGTATCAGGAAAGAAACACCTTTAGATACCGGAGGTTCAATCAGAGCAGGCAACAAAAAGCAGAATTAATTGTAGTTTTGAAGAGCGCGTTCTATATTAGAACAGCATTTCACTAACCTATGTACTAAAATGAGTAGAAAGAAAGGTTTTTTCCAATCGCGTAATCCTGTCATGAGCGAAAAGGCTTTCCAGAAAGCCTCTGATCAGGTCCTTGATGCCGATATGACGCAGGCAGGCACACAAACCGACCGGATGACGGTGTCCGGTGCCGTCAACAAGTCGTTATTGTTGGGCGCACTGATGATCGCAACGGCTGTACTCAGCTACGCTGCGGCTAATCCACTCCTGATGTGGGGCGGCGCTATAGGCGGGCTTATCGTGGTATTGATTGCCACCTTTAAGCTGGAGTATTCTCCCATTCTTGCCCCTATTTATGCGGCCCTTGAGGGCCTCTTCGTTGGCGGTATTTCAGCCGTATACGCGAGTGCCTTTGATGGCATCATTTTTCAGGCGGTTACGCTGACGAGTGCTGTGTTTTTCCTGATGCTGTTTTTCTACAAAACGGGCATCATCAAAGTGACCCAAAAGCTGCGCAGTGGCATCATTATGGCTACCGGCGCTATTTTCGTGGTCTATTTGTTGAATTTCGTGCTCAGCTTCTTTGGCATCAATTTGCCTTACCTCCATGATGGCGGTATGATTGGCATTGGTATCAGCTTGCTGATTATTGGCGTGGCAGCGATGAACCTGCTGCTGGATTTCGACAACTTTGACAAAGGCGAGCAGTACGGCGCACCTGCATACATGGAGTGGTTTTCTGCCATGGGGCTGCTGATTACGCTGGTCTGGCTTTACATTGAAATCCTAAGGCTGATTGCCATTTTCTCATCGAATGATTAAGGCTGTAAGCCTGAAGGAATGTATACAGGGAGGGTTGGGCTTGTATAGCCTGGCAGTCCTGAGCACAGGAACGTGGGTAGCAATAACAGCTTCCCACGTTTTTTTTACGACATATTTTAACGGGATAGCCATGGAACGAGCGGAACGAAGTGCATTAAAAGCGAAGATTGAAGCCGCAATTATAAAAACCACTGCCGAATTGGAGCGGTTGGAAGAGGCGACAAAGCCCATTGCTCCTGAAAATGCGATAGGCAGAGTCAGCCGGATGGATGCGATCAACAATAAAGGCGTATCTGAAGCAGCCTTGCGCTCAGCCAAACGGAAACTGACCAACCTTAAAATTGCACTAACGAAAATTGATGCGGAGAACTTTGGTGTTTGCGACCGTTGCAAGCGCCCGATCGCTCCTGCCCGCCTCATGTACATGCCGGAGAGCACGAGGTGCGTCAGATGTGCGGATCATTAAACCCGACGCATCAAGGCAAAAAAAACAGGGTTACTGTACCTAAGTACAGCACCCTGTATAACCCCAAAAAACCAAATGAAAACAATCTACATATATCTTAAAGGTTCCTGTTTAAAACAGGAATATTTTTCTTCACGGTAATTTACGAGTAATAAACGAAATTTCACGCATCTCCGTTTTAAAAATTGAGCCCGATACTTGTCTGATTGGCTACACTTTGTCGGAGTTTTTCATTTCGCTCAGTAAAAGGTCAAGCTATCTTTGATAGTGTAAATATAGTAAAAAATAAATTTTTTTAAAAACACCATCTTGTTTTTAGGCTACTTTTATTTTCTACAATTTTATCTTAGTGCCTGAATTTGAGAACGTAACATCAAAAACAGAAAAAGGTTGGCGAAGGTCAAAAAAATTTTTGCTTGCAGTAATTGTGGAGCCACCTCACCAAAGTGGATTGGGAAGTGCCCACATTGTGGTGAATGGAATACTTACATTGAGGAAGTGATTTCGAGAGACACCGTAACCGAATCAAAGGATAAAAGCTGGCGGACTCAGGAAAAAGCATCGAAAAGCAAGCCTGTGCCACTGCCGGAAATAAAGGCGGGGGAAACGACCCGGCTTACTACACCAGATGCCGAGCTCAACCGGGTACTTGGCGGAGGAATTGTGCCTGGCTCTCTCGTACTCATCGGAGGGCAGCCCGGCATAGGTAAGTCTACCTTGCTTCTGCAGTTGGCTCTGCACGTGCCTTTCACCATATTATACATATCGGGGGAAGAAAGTGACGAGCAAATCAAAATGCGCGCCGACCGCATCGGCGGGGAAGCGAAGAACTGCTACATCCTGTCGGAGACCAACACGAGCAAGATTCTGAAACATGCTCAAAACCTGCGCCCGTCTTTGGTAATCATTGACTCTATCCAAACCCTGTCGAGCCCGCATATTGACTCCATGCCGGGCAGTGTCTCTCAGGTGCGGGAGTGTGCGGGCGAGCTGCAGCGGTTTGCAAAAGAGGAGCATATCCCGGTTTTTATCATTGGGCACATTACCAAGGAAGGTTCTATTGCCGGGCCAAAGCTTTTGGAGCATATTGTGGATGCCGTACTGCAGTTCGAGGGCGACCGCAACTATACCTACCGCATTCTTCGCACCATCAAAAACCGCTTCGGCAGCACCGACGAATTAGGGATTTATGAAATGCAGGCCAGCGGGCTCCGGGAAGTCTCCAATCCCTCCGAGCTCTTGCTTTCCCAAAAGGATGAAGACCTGAGCGGTAGTGCCGTGGCCGCTACCATAGAAGGGCTGCGCCCTATGCTGATTGAAACGCAGGCGTTGGTCAGTACTTCGGTTTACAGTGCGCCGCAGCGGTCGGCTACCGGCTTTGACCTTAGACGTTTGGGGATGCTGCTGGCTGTGCTGGAGAAGCGGGCCGGGCTGTTCTTCGCCCAAAACGATGTTTTCCTGAATATCGCCGGGGGCATACGCGTGGATGACCCGGCCATTGACCTGTCGATTGTAGCCGCACTTATCTCTTCCCTGGAGGATGTCGCTATCCCCACCGATGTATGTTTCGCGGGTGAGGTGGGGCTTTCCGGGGAAATCCGTGCGGTCAACCGGGTGGAGCAGCGTATTCAGGAAGCCAACCGGTTGGGCTTTAAGGAAATCTACATCTCCAAGTACAACACCAAAGGCTTGGACGCAGGGCGCTACGATATTGAGGTGAAAGCAGTATCGAAGGTGCAGGAGCTGTACTACGGCCTGTTCAAGTAAAAAACTCTGCCTTGGCAAATCTGTTCTAAGCGTATGAATACCACCGAACATCCTGTACTGCTTTTTGATGGGGTCTGCAATCTTTGCAATAGCTCTGTTCAATTTATTATTGAGCGGGACCCTAATGCCCGCTTCCGTTTTGCCTCTTTGCAGTCGGAAGAAGGGCAGGCACTGCTTAGCCGCTTTGAAAACCGCCCGGCAGACCTGAGCTCGGTGGTACTGGTGCAGGATGAGCAGCTGTATGCAAGGTCGGAAGCGGCGCTCCGGGTTGCCCGGCAGCTTGGTGGAGGCTGGTCTTTGCTCTATGCCTTCATTGTGGTACCCCGCCCCATACGTGATGCCGTCTATGACTGGATTGCCCGCAACCGCTACCGCTGGTTTGGGAAAAAGGACGCTTGCATGATCCCTTCGCCCGATTTGAAATCCCGTTTTCTTTAAGAAGTGGAGGTTGTTGAGGAACATATCGTACCTCCGGATATAGCCCCGGTCAGGCTGAGCGACTACATCCATCAGGTTTTTGAAACCCTGCCCAGCCGGAAAGGGGGCAAGAAGGCCATTCAGCGAGGTGCCGTTCAAGTGGATGGAGAACGGGCAACTACGGCCCTTTGGGTAAAACCCGGCATGCACATTGTTTTGCTTGAATTGCACCTGACGCCTCCTAAACCATTTCCTGTTCCGGTTTCGGTCCTCTACGAAGATGACTTTCTGGCTGTCGTCCACAAGCCGCCCGGCCTCCCGGTAAGCGGGAATCATTACCGTACGCTTGTAAATGCTTTGGTCGGGCAGCTGCAACCTTCTCCTCTTTCAGATGCATTGCCCTGGGGAATGCCAGTACACCGGTTGGATGCGCCCACCTCGGGCCCGGTAGTGATTGCAAAGACCCGTTCCGCTCAGGTCAAGTTAGGGAAGGCATTTGAAGAACGGGAGGTTCAGAAAATATATCAGGCTGTAGTCTGCGGCCGTACGTCAGACGAGGGGCGAATAGAAGCACCCCTGGATGGCAAAGCGGCACTCACTACTTTCAGAAAGTTGGAGGAATACCGCTCCCTGAATTGTGCGTGGCTGTCCTGGCTGGAACTGCGCCTTCATACCGGTCGTACCCATCAGATACGGCGGCACCTGGCCCACCTGGGTACGCCTATCCTTGGCGATGAAGCCTACACACCTGAAGATAAGCCGCTATTGCACAAAAAAGGCTTATTCCTGAGTGCGGTCTCTATTGTTTTCGATCATCCTTGCGAACAGGGCAAGGTAAAGGTGGAGGCTCCGCCGCCTGAAAAGTTTAGAGCTATGATGGAGCGATCAGAAAGACTTTTTTTAAGAAAAAACAAATAAATTGATCTTTTTTGTTTATATTGTGGCATGGTATCCCACGATATACTTTGGAAAGGGTTAATAGAAGATTTGGCAGAGGATTTTCCTACCTTTTCAAAAATCAGAATTTAGCTTTAAATTTGAAGAACAGGTACAAAAGATCACAAAATCTAGAAAAGCTATGGGTATCGAAGAAGCAATCATACAGGAACTAAAGGCTCAGGCATTAAGAGAAGGTCGTCAGAAAGGTATCGAAAAGGGTCTTCAGGAAGGTCGTGAAGAAGGTCGTGAAGAAGGGCGCAAAGAAGGTCGTGAAGAAGGGCGTGAAGAAGGCAAATGGCAAAAGACACGCCTGTTTGTTTTCCGGGCAGACCGAAAAGGGATGTCTGTAGCGGATATCGCAGAGCTCGTCGATCTGCCTGCGGAGAAAGTGGAGGCGCTCATTCAAGAGGTCAGGCTAAACCCTCCGGAGGAGCATTAGCCTATAGCGTAATCCTGTTAAATTTTCGATAGGGCAGCAGCGGTACTTAATTTGTTCGTTTATTAATAAACTAAACATCAAATCATGAGACCACTTATGCTAACCGCTCTGCTGCTTATGGCTGCAGCCTCCGTTTCCGCCCAGCTTCGGCCAAAGATTAGTCTTTCTGCCGGGGGGAATGTTTCAACGGTACGATGGTATAATCCATTTGAATTGAATGGGCAGACCATCCCTTCAAATGAATATGATGAAACCGCTTTTGGGTTTCAGGGAGGTTTGTCTGTCGAATTCCCCGTCTCCTCAGCCTTCGGAATCGTAGTCTCTCCCACATTTTCTCGCCGAGGCTTTAGTACCAATGAAGAACTATCTGGAGTGGGGTCTCGGGTCCGCCTAGATTATTTTGATTTGCCTGTATTATTCAGGTTTGCTCCTGTAGGCCGCTTTTTTATTGAAGCAGGACCTGCTATCAGCTATATGGCTAGGGCAGAAACGATTGAGGAAGGGGAGCCTGTTGGGAATGACGAAATATTGGGAGAGCTTTATAATGATTTCGATTTATCTGCTGTGCTGGGGCTCGGCTATGATGTCAACGAGCGGCTTACGCTCAATTTACGGGCTTTTCATGGATTCCTGACGGTCATAGATACTCAATTTACTGATGGGAATGGAGAAAGCTTAGTCAATGGGAGTGAGCCCAAACTCCTCAACCAATCCCTGCAGCTGAGCATCCAATACGCTATTTTAAACCCATAGTATCGGTGCTCCAAAGCCTTCAATCCTGACAGAAACCAAAGGCCCGCCACAATTCCCGAAAGTAGCGGGCCTTTAAATTTCCCCCTTTTTCCCAAAAGCCCTATTTTCGCGCACTCAAACTGGTTGGCGGGGAATTTATCCGTGGTAACCTGTGTTTAGAGCGTTCAGGCAATCGTTAATGTTAAAGGATACCTGATTTCCAATACAGAGGTTGCTACGGGGATCCCATATTTGAAGGCATGCTAAAAAACAAAAAATGAGCAAGCGCACAGAGATTCAAACGATACTTGAAGATTTTAAGCCCCGCATCGGGCAGGAGCTTACCGTTATGGGCTGGGTCCGGGCTTTCCGCTCCAATCGGTTCATTGCCCTGAATGACGGCACTAGCATGGGTACACTGCAAGTCGTTGTGGATTTTGAGCAGATCCCGGAGGACATATTGAAGCAGGTTTCCTTCCATGCCTGTATTAAAGCTACAGGCAAACTGGTGGAGTCGCAGGGCGCGGGCCAGGATGTGGAGCTGCTGGCCGACACAGTCGAAATACTGGGCGCTGCCAACCCGGAGGAATACCCTATGCAGCCGAAGGCACAATCCCTGGAGTTTTTGCGCGAAAAAGCGCACTTCCGTATGCGTACCAATACATTCAGTGCGGTATTCCGTATCCGTCACGGTATTGCCTATGCGGTGCATAAGTATTTCAACGATAACGGCTACTTCTACATGCATACCCCCATCATCACGGGCAGTGATGCAGAAGGTGCCGGTGAGATGTTCCGGGTGACCAACCTGGACATCAGCAATCCGCCAAGGACAGAAGAAGGCGAGGTGGACTTCAAAGAAGACTTTTTTGAAAAAACCACCAACCTTACCGTATCCGGGCAGTTGCAGGCGGAAATCGGTGCCCTCGCCCTGGGCAAGGTATACACCTTTGGGCCGACTTTCCGTGCGGAAAATTCCAACACTTCCCGCCACCTGGCTGAGTTTTGGATGATTGAGCCGGAGGTCGCCTTCTACGATATTTTTGACAACATGGACCTCGCAGAGGATTTCTGCAAGTACCTCATCAACCATATTCTCGACCACTACAGCGCAGAGCTTGAGTTCCTGGATGAGCGCATTCAGAACCTCGAGAAAAACATGCCCAAAAACGAGCGCCGCGCCATGGGGCTCATCGAGACGCTGCGGTTTGTGGTGGACAATGACTTTGAGCGTATCACCTATACCGACGCCGTCAACATTCTGCGCAATTCCAAGCCTTACAAAAAAGGCAAGTTCGAATACGAGGTGGAATGGGGCAAAGACCTGCAGGCAGAGCACGAGCGCTACCTGGTGGAAAAGAAATTCCAAAAGCCAGTCATTGTTCGTGATTACCCGGCATCCATCAAAGCTTTCTACATGCGCATGAACGATGAGCAGGAAGGCGTGCCGGGCAAAACCGTAGCAGCAATGGACGTCCTCTTCCCGGGTATTGGGGAGGTGATCGGCGGCTCACAGCGGGAAGAGCGGCTCGATGTACTGAAGGCACGCATGGCTGATATGAACGTGCACGAGGAAGAACTTTGGTGGTACCTCGAACTGCGCAAGTTCGGCGGTGCGCCTCACGCCGGCTTTGGGCTGGGCTTTGAGCGCATGGTACAGTTCATCACAGGCATGGGCAATATCCGTGACGTGATTGCTTTCCCGCGTACGCCGGGCAATGCGGAGTTCTAAGGGAGACCAAAAAGAAACAGAATCGAAGGGCTGCAGTATCAAAACTGTAGCCCTTCCTGTGTTTAAGTGGTTGCCGGACACTGCTTTAGAAAAATAGCTACTACTGCCGAGGTGACCACCCCCATTATAACCGCGCCGATACCGCCCTGCATCATGTAAGACTGTAAGTTAAAGTACTCAGCGGCGGCTTCGCGCGAGTCGTGATACCCAACTTCTACTGAATAGGCAATGGCATTAGGGAAATACTCCGGAGAAATCAACGTGTGCGTAAGCCACTGCGTCAGCGGGCTTAGCAGCGCAACGATGATACTGATAATCAGCCCCGACATAAAACCCTGTTTCCAGGTCATTTGCCCGCCCAGCTTTTGCCGCTTTTCCCGTAAAGCCAACACATATATAAGGATGGCAACAATCCCGAAAATATTAGTCATATAAGGGTGCTGCTCAATTTTGGGGCCATGCCACCCCATGGCTTTCTCAAAAACCATCCAAGCCAGGGCGGCCACACAAAAGATCAGCGCCCATTTGATTTCTGTTGCATATTTTTTCATGACTTAGGCATTTTGTACCTCCTAAGATAGGGAATAATCCATAAGGCCGGCATGCCATTTTTCCTTACCGCAGACACCTGATAACCCTTCGTGCCAGTGCATCAATCAGGTCCTCTGCCAAATCACCATCACTGGGCAGATCGCTGAAGTGGGTTTCCGTGATATGCGAGGGGATGGCACGGGTATCTCCGGAAATCTCGACTTGCTCGTCCCGGGCTTCCACCCGATCGGAAAAGGAGCAGCCCGACATCGTGCACTGCCCGCTCTGATTGATGATGTTCACCGATACGGAAAGGCTTGCCCGCTTGTGATGAGTGATATAAGCCACCGTACCGGAAACTTCCTCGTAAACAGGTACTTCATAAGAATTACCGCTTGTGTCACGTTTGGTTTCGTGCCCGGTGATGACCTCCTTGGTATGGTGGTCTTCGCTACTGTCCTCCCATTCGTCAATATCCACATCACTGAAGTTGATCCGGATGACGCAGTCCGCCTCTGCGGGATGTAAGTTATAGCTCAGCTGATAAAAGTCCCCGGCAGGCCCGGCAAGGTGGTCCAGCGCCCGCTCAGTATCAAAACGGTAGAAAAAGGGCGGGTCGAGTTCCACCCGGGCCTGAAGCGTTCCCCCCTTGCGTGCTGCTTTTATGAGAGAGTCGAGTGGAACCTCTGCGGCGGTACCGGCATACTCTTCCGCATACTTGAAGTCAAAATAGGCGGATTGTGCGGTGGCCTTAAGACCAGAGGAGTCGAATTCCAGCATCCTTTGCCTGCCACGGTCCAGGTAAGCCTGATAGATCAAGGGGCGGGTGCGTTGGTATTCGCTTTGCAGCCCGTCCAGTTCGAATTGCAGGGTGCTTTCCAGGTAGGGGAGGGCAGGGGAGAGCTGTTTTTGCAAATGTACATTACGGTCAAGCGCTTTGGCCCAATCGGCAGGATCATCGGAGGCATAAAGTTGCTCACGCCTGTCGTGCTCTCGTTGCAGAATTTGCTCGGCGGACCGCCGCATCAGGGCCTGCAGTTCGGGGTCGCCCTGACTGTGCTCAAACCGGTCAAGGGCTTTTTTGAAGGCTTTATCATACTCACCGGCTTCAAAGGCTTGTCGTGGGGACTGACAGGCGGCGAGGAATAGCAGTAGGTAAATGTATTTTTTCATACCAAGGGTTTGGTTTTGAAAGTACAAACCGTTGAGCATAGCATGGCCCGCTCTTACCCACTTTAGCGCTCCTTTAACGATTGTCAGGGAGCTTTTATGAAGCGCTTAACGTTTTCGGCATCGCCTGCTCCAGGATCCACGCAAACCCCATCACCAGTATGCACCCAATCAGGTTCAGCCATAGGTAGGCAATTTCGATAATACCCATAGAGTTGAGGGTGAAAATGACCAAAACAATAGCCTCTGCTAAAAGTGCACCAATGAAGACCGCCCGGCCACCGATTTGCTTCAGGAAGAAGGCTACCATAAAAATGCCCAGTATCGCTCCGTAGAAAAGGGAACCGATGATGTTGACGGCTTGAATGAGGTTTTCAAACAGATTGGCAGTAGCCGCAAAAACCAGTGCAATACCGCCCCAGACTACCGTAAACGCCTTGGAGGCATTCAGGTAGTGCCGGTCGCTCTTGTCTTTGGCAAAGCTGCGCCGGTAAAGGTCAACCACCGTAGTGGTGGCCAGGGCATTCAGCTCAGAAGCCGTGGAGGACATGGCTGCCGAAAAGATGACTGCAAGCAGCAGCCCCACGAGCCCCACCGGAAGATACTCCGTGACGAAGGTGATGAAGACATAATCGGTATCCTTAATCTTGGAAGCCGGGTCAGCTTGAAGAATGAGGTCTTTCGTTGCCTTGCGCAGTTCGCTGTCGGTTGCCCGCAGGGTGGCAAGTCGTTGCTGAATCTCGGTAATGGCAGTCTCGTCGTTTTGGTCAATGGCGCCCATGAGTGCCCGCACCTCTTCCTGTTGGGTGAGGAAGAGGGTGTTGTGCTGAGCTTTGAGGCTGGCCAGGTCGTCGGCATATTCTGTATTTTCCAGCTTCTCCAGGTTGGCGGAGTTGAAGTGGATGGGCGGCTGATTAAACTGGAAGAATACAAATACCAGTATGCCCACAAAAAGCACCAGAAACTGCATAGGCACTTTTAGAATGCCATTGAACAACAGCCCCAGCCGGCTTTCATTCAGCGATTTGCCGCTGAGGTAGCGCTGCACTTGCGACTGATCAGTGCCGAAGTAGGACAGGAACAGGAACACTCCGCCCAGCATGCCCGACCAGAAATTGTATCGGTTGGACAGGTCGAATTCAAAATCAACTACATTGAGCTTACCCATTTTGCCTGCCACGCCTACGGCATCGTCGAAGCCTACATCTGGCGGTAACTGAAAAATCAAAATCATCGCCGCGATAAACATACCTGACAGGATGACGATCATCTGCTGCTTTTGGGTCACGCTCACCGCCTTAGTGCCGCCCAGCATCGTATAGAATATGACCAGCGCACCGATAAAGATGACAGTCCACCGCAGGCTCCAGCCCAAAATGGTAGACAGGATGATGGCCGGGGCGTAGATGGTCAGCCCGGCGGCCAGCCCCCGCTGTACGAGAAAGAGAATGGCAGTAAACGTACGGGTACGCAGGTCAAACCGCCCTTCCAGGTACTCATAGGCGGTATAAACCTTGAGCCGGTAATAAATCGGCAAAACAAAGACACACAGAATAACCATGGCCACCGGCAGCCCGAAGTAGAACTGCGCAAAACGCATCCCATCCTCATAGGCCTGACCGGGCGTGGACAAAAAGGTGATCGCGCTGGCCTGCGTGGCCATGACCGAGAGCCCGATCGTCCACCAGGGCAGGTCGCGGTCACCCAGCAGATAGCTCTGTACGTTGTCTACCTTGCGGGTATACCATACCCCGTAAGCCACGATACTCAGCAGCGTACCTAGCATTATGATCCAGTCCAGTGTTTCCATGTGCGCTTTGGTTAGTCTTTTTTAGTGAGGATGGGCAGCAGGTTGCAGCCCAATGGCAGGCAGCTGCCTTAGGAATAAGCTTGTGTAAACCAGTAGAATAAGGTGATGATGATGGCGTGCAGGATGAGCACAAAGAGGTACATCCGGTTCCACGTCTTCAGGATGGGCGGCGGCCCGTCGTCGGGCAAAGGTTGCTGTTCTTGTTGGTCGGGCATGGCCATACGGTTGATCTTTAGGTTCTGAACGGCTAAAATAGAAGGATATGCCGGAATGGACAATTTTGATTCCGGATTGTTGCGTCGGGTTTAAGCATTCCAGTATTGGAACTGTTTTGCCAATTTTTTAGTTTTATTGGCAAAATGAAGATTATGGAAGTCAAAATAGACAAGTTTGGGCGCATTCTGATCCCCAAAAAAGTCCGGGAGGAACTGGGGTTGAAGGCTGGGCAATACCTGGAAATAGAGCAGGTGAACGAGCAGGAGGGGATTTACCTTAAAAAGCAGTCTGCAGCAGCACCACAACTAATACATTCTGCTGAGGGGTTTCCATTTTTTTTATTTGAGGAAAACCAGGAAGAAGAGGACGCCCCCGACGCAGCAGAGCTAATCAGGGCCTCACGCGAGGAAAGAGACCAAAAAATAATGGGCTTATGATCAGGCATTATTTTGACACTTCTATTTTGCTTCCTGCATTGGTCTCGGCACACCCTCAGCACAAAGTAAGTCTTCAATTAATGGACAATGCGCTAAGTAGTGGAGTAGGCGTTACCTCAGTTACACATACCTATGCCGAATTGTATTCAAATCTGACAAAGCTGCCCAAAGGGCTAGCTATTCCACCGGATTTGGCTTTCCAGATGATTACAAAAGAGATTGGGGCTATTTTCGAAATTGTCGAATTGACTAGGTCTGACTACGAAACCGCCCTCCAACGCTGCGCCCAGAAAGGGCTGGTCAGTGGTGTAATTTACGATGCCCTCCACCTGCAGGCAGCTTTGAAGGCGGAGGCAAAGGTACTGTACACCAATAATTTTTCCGACTTCGATCGCCTCCTCAACCCCACCGACAAAATTGAACTGAAAGCTGTACCTTAGTGGCCAGCTAATTCCTATTCCTATGCATACCCGATGGCTGCTCCTGGCCGTATTATTAATGCTGACTTTTGCCGCAACGGCGCAGTCTGCCTATACTGTAGAAAACCTTCCCAACCCCAAAGACAACGGTGGGGGCTACGTTAGCGACCCTGATGGCATCCTCAACGAACAAGACCGAAGCGCCCTCAACGCTCTGTGCCGGGAACTGGAGCAGAACAGCACCGCTCAGGTGGCGGTAGTTATCGTCAATTCCATCGGGCAGGAAAATCCAAAGGACTTTGCCACCCGCTTGTTCAACCACTGGGGTATCGGGCAGGCTGATGTGGATAACGGGCTTCTGGTCTTCTCAGTCATGGACCAGCGGCGTACAGAGTTTGAGACGGGCTACGGGCTGGAAGGCGTACTGCCGGATGCGATCTGCTATCGCATCGGCATGCAGGAACTGGTGCCTTATTTCCGGGAGGGGAATTATGGCGCAGGGCTCATTGCCGCCACGCAGCGCATTAAGGAAACATTAGAAAATCCGGAGACCATCGAGGAAATCCGCTCCAGCGGTCAGCCTGGGCAGGTGATAGACGGAGTACCGGATGGCCTCGTATGGTATGCAGTGATTGATACCCTGTTTGTCCTCTTCTTAATCATCTGGCTCATCTACACCAATTACAGCAAACAGGAGCTGTACGACCGCTACATGATGGTGCGCAAAGTGCACAGCTGGATATTTATCCTTTTGTTCCCGCTTCCCTATGCCCTGTTCTACCCCCTCCTCAGCCGGCACCTGAAGAAGCTCAGGAACCAGCCCCGGTACGGGCGCAAAACCGGTGCCATTATGCATAAGCTGCACGAAGTCGAGGATGACCGCTATCTGGAATTGGGGCAGGTGGTAGAAGAACACTTGGGCTCAGTCGATTACGATGTCTGGATCACAGCGGACGAGGAGGATATCCTCATTTTGCCTTACAAAAAACGCTGGAGCAAATACAAAGCCTGCCCGAAGTGCCAGTTCAGGACCTATGCGCTTTCCGATACCAATGTGCTGCGCAGTGCGACCTACAGCCACTCTGGTAAGAAGGAAGTCATTCACACCTGCAAAAACTGCAACTACCGCAACCGGCGCATCGTGGTCATTCCCAAGAAAACCCGTTCTTCCAGTGGAGGCGGCTCCTTTGGCGGTGGCGGCGGCAGCTCATTTGGCGGCGGCCGATCCGGTGGTGGAGGGGCAGGCGTGAGCTGGTAATGCACACTTAACAATTCCACAACATCTTTTTACCGAAAGGCGTATTATATTAGTCCGAGAACTCAAAACCAAAATGCATGACCCGGGCTAAGTACCTTACCTGCTTTATTCTGCTGCTGTTGGCAGTACCCTTAATTTCTCAAACCCTTACGCTGTCCGTCTCCAAAGACCGCCTGCAGTCTGAAGACCTCAAAGCCATCATGGTGAGCAATCAGTACGGGGTGCTCCGCTACTTTACCTTCGCCGGGCAATTGCCCAAAGACTCAGCTCATACCTTTCAGGTGCGGCAGCGGGTAGGGGAGACCCTGGCGCTTACCCTAGTGGAGGAAGTCGAGGACCAAGGGTATTACAGTTTTGAGAATACCACTTATATTGGGCTGAGTGACAATGCAGTGATCAATACCGCTTCTGCTCCGCGGAAAGCACCCAATTACCGGGAATTCAATGTAAGGGTAGCGGATGTGGATGGCGTGGAAGAATTCCAATTGTTTGGGCCACTCGCCCGACGGCCGGAGTACCGGGTAAGCCGGGGCGTGCTCAATATTGGCGCTAAGCTGGAGGATAATGCTGGAATTTTCGCAGTCATGCGCCTGCCGGACGAAAACTTCCTGCGCCACTTTACCAGCCCCATGACAGCTGATAATAACTTCGAGCTGTCCCGGGAGGGCCTGGGCAAAACCGTCTACATGGGTAAAATAGCCATGCCGTATAAAACCGAATGGCAGGGCACGGTCAAAGGGATGCTGGACGGTTACGAATTCCACTTGTTCAACAGTGGACAGAAACAAATCGGAGCGACGGATACCATTCCCTTTTTCACGCCCGGCGGCGTCAGGTTTGATTCTCTGACCTTGTTCCTTTCGGACATCAACAACAAAGGCATCGCGGTCTATGGTACCTACAAGGATGCACTGCCGGCTAAAATCGATACGTTCAGCTTTGAGCCTTCCTTCCTGCGTTCGGAAAGCAAAAGCTTTACCTTTGCTGCGGGTAGCGACGAAGGGCAGCACTATGCCATTTCCTATTACTACAGCCTGGGGCAGGGCCGCCCCCTTGCAAGCTGGCACCTCTGGGGCAAAATGGAAGGCATGGATCAGGTAGACTTTATCCTGCCCGATATTCCGGAGGAGCTGTACGAGATCATACCCGAACTCGCAGAGATCGCCTCGCCGATTGCCATTGATAAGAACAGCTTCTACTGCACGCAGTACTGCGATGATTACGACTTCAGTGCCCGCCCGGCTCTGCTGGAAAACCCTAAGTGGCGGATGCGGCATGGGATGGTGGCTCGCCGCAAATTAAAGGAGTTGGAGGAGTAAGGTTAAAATTTCACTCCTTTGTAAAGGGTCTGAAAGTCCAGGTATCCCTTATCTAATACAGGAATTTGATCGTCTCCATTTGCAAATTCGCTAATCACCCATTGGTTGTTGTCTGTTGTACGGGCATAACTCAGGACTTGTGGTTTCATGCTGTTAACATACAGTACTTGCTGCAGGGCAGGGATGTGTTTGTAGCGCATGAATTTCTGTCCCACGTCAAAGTTTAAGGTGCTGGCAGACAGGATTTCTACCAGCAAAACCGGATTGGTGATAGCCGACATGTTTCCATTGAGAAGTCTGCGTTCAGCTTCTCCCCGTACCACGGTGACGTCTGCATTGAAATATCGTTTCGCCTCATCCGGCGTAGATAGGGCAAGGTTGCTGCCAAAGATATCGTATTCAGTCAGACCCAGCAGTTGGGTTAGCAAATGCCCGATACGGATGACTAATTTTTCGTGGGCTTCGGTTCCGTATCCCATAAATGAAATGATGTGTCCATCGTCGTACTGCATTGAATACTCGCTCTCCGCTACAGCATCGAGAAAGGCGTCCCAGCTTGCCTCTACGCGCAACTCTTGACCGTATTGGGCGCGTTCTTCCAGCGTTATGGGTATTGAAGTGGACAGTAACGTAGGCATGGTAATAGTTGATAATTAGATACCAATATAGACAAAAAAACAGTGCCTTGCCACCCTTTGGTTTGAAGAAGGGGCAAATACCAACGGGGAAGTTCCTATCTGTAAAACTTAATCCAACGCCACCGTGTTGTTGCAAAAGTCAGTTTAAAAAGCATTCGACTATGGCAGCAACCACCTCCCTGACGCCCAAAACCATTGCCGGCGATCCGCTTCAGGTACAGATTTACACCTTGCGGAATGGCATGACCTTATTCCTGTCCGTCAATCCGGAAGAGCCACGCATTCACACCAATATTGTCGTCCGTGCGGGCTCTAAGCAGGACCCGGCTGATGCCACTGGCCTGGCCCACTACATGGAGCACATGCTCTTCAAGGGGACAAGCCGTATCGGTGCCCTCGACTGGGCGCAGGAGTCCAAGTTTCTGGAGCAGATTTCAGACCTGTACGAACGGCATCGCGCCACTCGTGATCCGGAGGAACGCCGTGCCATCTATCAGGAGATCGACCGCTTGTCCAATGAAGCAGCAAAGCTCGTTGCCCCTAATGAGTACGACTTGCTATCCGGTGCGATTGGCGCAAAGGATACCAATGCTTACACTTCTGTAGACCAAACGGTTTACATCAACAATATCCCTTCCAATGAGCTGCAGCGTTGGATGCGCCTGGAGTCCGAGCGCTTCCGCATGATGGCGCTGCGCCTTTTCCATACCGAGCTGGAAACGGTGTACGAGGAGTTTAATATCGGGCAGGATCAGGACAACCGAAAGGTGAACCGGATGATCCGGGAGGCTCTATTCCCCAACCACCCCTACGGTACGCAGACGACGATCGGCTCTGCCGAGCACCTCCGCAGCCCCTCCCAAAAGAAAATACAGGAATTTTTCCGTACTTATTACGTACCGAACAACATGGCGCTCATCCTGTCCGGTGATTTCGAGCCGGAGCAGGCCTTAGCGCTGGCAGAAGCCCACTTTGGTGTCTTTGAGCCCGGTGCTGTGCCCCCGTTCGGCTACGATCCTGCTCCGTTAATCGAAGAGCCGGTAAGGATGGAGGCCTGGGGGCAGGAAGCTCCGTTTGTGGACATTGCCTGGCGCTTTCAGGGCGCCGCTTCGGATGACCCCATGATGCTGTCGCTCGTTCAAAACCTCTTGTACAACTATCAGGCAGGGCTGCTCGACCTCAACCTCAATCAGCAGCAGCGCGTCCTCGATGCGAGTGCCTGGTCCTGGCAGTTTCAGGACTATACCGCGCTCGGGCTGGTGGCCCGCCCCCGGGAAGGGCAAACCATGGAGGAAGTGGAAGCCTTGCTCATGGGCGAGGTGCAACGCCTCCGGGAGGGCGACTTCGCGGATTGGATGCTTGAAGCGGCCATAAAAGATATTCGCCTGCGGGAGGTCAAGCTTACCGAGAGCAACCGCGGCCGGGTAGACCTCATCACGCAAGCCTTTGTTTTGGGCGTCGACTGGGGGCGGATGGTCAGCCGGTTCGAATGGTGGGAGCAAGTGACCAAAGCGGATGTGATGGAGTTTGCGAAAGCCAATCTGGGCGACAACCGGGTGGTGGTCTACAAGCAGCAGGGCGATGATCCCAACGTCATCAAGGTGGAAAAACCGCCCATCAATGCGGTTCAGCTGGAACGCAACCGCCTGTCGGAATACGCACAGGACTTCCTTTCGGCAGAAACACAGCCCATGCCTCCGGTATTTGCGGATTTTGAAAAGGGCATTCAGCAGGTAGACCTGCAGCCGGGGCTGCGCCTGGAATATGTCCACAATTACCGTAATGAGCTGTTCCGCCTCGACTATGTGTTTGAGCTCAACAAGCTATCCGACCGAACGCTATCGATGGCCATCGCCTACCTGCCGTACCTCGGTACGCCCCGCTACAGCGCGGCCGAGTTGCAAAGGCAGTTCTTCCGTCTGGGCTTATCCTTCGATGTGCATGTCAATAACGACTATACTTATCTGACGATTAGCGGGCTAAGCGAGTCCATGTCTGAGGGCATCCGGCTCATGGAGCATGTGATGGCCAACCTGCAGCCCGATGAGCAGGCCCTCGTAAACATGAAGGCAGATGTGCTCAAGCGGCGGGAGCATGCCAAGCAAAACCGCAACTTTGTCCTGCGCCGTGCCCTGGGCAGTTACGCCCGTTATGGAGCCGATTCGCCCTTCCGCTACCGCCTGGAAGAAGCCGGGGTACGTGCCCTCACCGCCGAGGAACTGATTCAGCGCCTGCAAAGCCTGAGCGAATACGAGCATACGGTGCATTACTACGGACCGGAACCGGTGAAGGAGGTCGCTGCCGCCATTCAGCAGTACCACAAGCGGGCAGATCAGTTGAAGCCGGTCTTGGAGAGCAGGCAGTTTGAACAGCCCAAAACGGCAGAAAACGAAGTGCTGTTCCTCGATTTCCCAATTGTGCAAGCCGATGTGATGTTGATTTCCCGGGGCACGCCCCACTTCAGCCTCGATGAATTTCAGCTCAGCGAGTGGTACAATGAGTACTTTGGCTACGGCTTGTCGAGTATCGTCTTTCAGGAAATCCGGGAGTCCCGGGCGCTGGCTTATTCCTCTTTCGCCTACTACAGTTCGCCCGACCGCCTGGATCAGCCGCACTATTTGCAGGCGTACCTGGGCACACAGCCCGATAAACTGCAGGAAGCCATTCCCGCCCTGACCGGCATTTTGCAGGATATGCCTGTGCTGGAAGGGCAGGCGATGCAGGCCCGGCATTCCATTTTGCGCCGTATCGAAAGCGAGCGCATTGTGCCCGGCCGTTACTTCTGGGAGTCGCTGACCGCCCGCCGCCTGGGCTTCGAAAAGGATATGCGGGAAGATTTGTACCAACGGCTGCAGCGCAGTGAGCTGCCTGACTTGCTCCGCTTCCATCAGGAGCATGTCCGGGGCCGTGCCTACAAGCACGTCGTATTGGGCAGCGCGGACCGCATGGACTGGGCAGCGCTGGAACAGGTAGGGCCCATCCGTAAGCTGAGTATGGAGGAGGTTTTTGGGTATTGATCTTTAAAGTTTTTCTTTGGGGCTTACCCAAACAAATACTCAATATCCCCCTTGGAAAACTTCGCCTTCTCCACATCCCCGATGATGTCTTCCGCCAGTTTGGACTTTTTCTCCTGCAGGCGCAGGATTTTCTCCTCAATGGTGTCTTTGGTGATGAATTTGATGGCAATCACATGCTTGTCCTGCCCGATACGGTGCGCCCGGGCGATAGCCTGTTGCTCCGTCGTCGGGTTCCACCAGGGGTCGAGGATGAAGACGTAGTCGGCGGCGGTGAGGTTAAGGCCCGTGCCTCCGCTCTTGATGGAAATGAGGAAGGGCTGCACCTCGGGTTTTTCCATAAAGGAATGAATGGCCCGCTCCCGTTCCTTGCTGCTTTGGCTGCCGGTAAGCCAGGCGTAAGGCTGTTGGTGCTCTTCAAATTCCTGCCGGTAGAGCTCCAGGTGCTGTACAAAGGAGCTGAATATGAGCACTTTGTGACCGCCCTTTTGAATCGTCTCCCAATGCTCCAGCACATCCTCGAACTTACCGCTGCCTTTGGCGTAAGCCTCCACCGCCATTTTGGGGTGGTTGGCAATTTGCCGCATCTTGGTCAGCGATTGCAGCACCTTAAAGCGGAATTGCGGATTGTCGGCATCGTAATTTTCCAGCAGGTAGTTGCGGGCAGCTGATTTTTCGCGTTCGTACAGGCGCTTTTGCTCGGCGGTCATCTCGCAGTAGAAGACTTGTGTGCTCAGCGGTGGAAGGTCTTTGGCGACTTCCTCCTTGGTACGCCGCAGCAGGTAAGGCTGCACCAGCCGCCGGAGCTGGTTTTTCTTGTCCTCATCCTGCATGCGCTCAATCGGGCGGATAAACTCCTTTTTGAAAAAGTTGAAACTGCCCAGGAGGTTGGGATTGATAAACTGCATCTGCGCCCAGAGGTCGGACAGGGAGTTCTCAATCGGTGTGCCGCTGAGCGAGAGCTTGTGCAGCCCCTCCAGCTCATTGATGGCTTTGAAGACCTTGCTGTCCTTGTTTTTAATGTATTGGCTTTCATCGAGCACGATGTACTCAAATTCCATTTGCTTCAGCACCTCTACATCACGAAGGGCCGTTTGGTAGGTCGTGAGGATGACATCGAAGCGGGACAGCAGCCGGATGTCTTTGTAGCGCTTCTGCCCGGTATGCCGGTATACCTGCAGGGTGGGAGCAAATTTCTTAATCTCCGCCTCCCAGTTGAAAACGAGCGATGCCGGTAGGATGACCAGAGACTGTAACGGCTTGAGCGTATCGTGGTCATCAGGTGCTGCGAAAAGCCCGAGCTGAGCGCCGGTATCCGTATTGCTTTGTGTTTTGGCTTCCTGTTGGCGCTCTGCCCGCTGCGACTTGGCGTGGAGGAGCACGGTGATGGTCTGCAGGGTTTTGCCCAGCCCCATGTCGTCGGCCAGGCAACCACCGAGCTGACTTTCGTAAAGGCCCACCAGCCATCTTGCCCCTTCCAGCTGATAAGGGCGAAGGGCAGCTTTGAGCTGATTGCTGGGGATGAAATCTACGGCCATTTGGCGTTCCTCGGCTACCTCATCGCCGGCGCTGATGCCAATTTCCTGCAAGAGGGTGAAGTGGCTTTTGGCCAGGCGCATCTGGTCTTTGTCCTTTTTGCCAAACTGGAACAGCCCCTTGTAGCGGGCCATCCACTCCTGCGGGATGAGGAAGAACTGCCCATCAGGCAAAGGGAACAGCCGGATCCCATCGCGGATGTACTTAGCAAGTTTCATAAAGGGAAAGGTGTGCGCCCCAACCGTTACCTGCCCTTTGAGGTCAAACCAGTCGTTATCCTGATCAGCTACCAACTCCACCTTAGGCGGGTGCAGGTAGAGTGCCTTGCCCTCAGCGGATGGAAGCTTCAGCGTAAAGCCTTCTGCCTCCAGTGCAGCGCGGTTATCGCTGATCCATTCCAGGAGGGCGTAGCGGTCTTCGTTGGCATCGGTAAGTACAAAACGCTGATGCGCGTTGACCTCCAGCCCCTGGCTTTTCAGCTTCTCCACAAAAACAGCCTCTGCTTCCCGTTGGCGGAGGGCCTGCAGGATGCGTACCTCGTCCCCCTCATCGAATTCAAGGCTTGTGCGTTTGTCTTTGGGGTCGCTCCAGTTGAAGGTACTGCCGGGATAAGCCATTTGTACCGAAAGCACCCATTGCCCGGAGAAGAGGTCCTGTACAGGCTCAAGGATGCAGGCTTGCAGCTCTTCATGCTGTTGTACTTCAAATCCTTCTGCCTCAATTTCCGACTTGGCCGCTACTTTCAGGATAAACTTCTGGAAGTAGGTCTTGACCGCTTTGCGGGGGATGTGCACCTCTTCCTTTTTCTGAAAAGGCAACACCATATTGCCGTTGATGGCCGGGGCGCGGTACAGTTTGTAGTCCACAAAGAGCCAGGCCGGGTGGTTGGTAATCGGCACTACATCACGTGAGCCGATCGCCCAAGTTCCGACACTGTCGGCCAGTTGCAGGCGGTAGTGGACGCCCGCTTCTTCTCGTTTGAAAAACAGCTGAGGCTCCAGAGGCTCCAGCCCGGTTTCGATGACAAAGTCTTTGGCCAGCACCGTGCGCTCTACCTGCCAGGTCACAGGGAGCCCCTCAGCATTGGCGCGCTCCAGAATCTCCGCCAGGCGGGTATGTACGTATTTGTAAATGGGCCCCGCCAGGTCCCGGTCGGCGAGGAGTGCTTCCAGCGTCGGTTTGCTCCGTTTGTTGGGCCTGAATTTTTCCGCCAGCAGCTTGGGCTGCAGTTGCTCGATGAGGTCAAAGAGGCGGTCGCGGGTAGGCGTCAGCTCCAGTTCAAAGCTCCCAATGGTCTCCTTGAGCGCTTTCTGCTTGATGTGCGCGAGGTAGCCTTCCTGATCTTCACTGACGATGTAGGCGGTAGGGAGGTAGAGCTTCTCCGCAAAGTGGTAAATATCGTACACCACATGGTGCGTGGCGCGCTGTGTATCGGTTTTGAATAACTGCATGTTGGCGACTCCTGTATAGAAGACGGGTACTTGTCGACGCTGCGCCTTCCCTTTACTTTGATTTTATCTGAACTGACAAATGTAGGGAAAAAATCGCGGGTATTGGGCAAGGAGCTGCTGTTTGGGAAACCAAACTTAACATACACTTAATCTGCTTTCCTGTGGGATAATCCGTAAAATCCAGATATTAACATTGTTATTTTAAATGTATCGTAACATGAACGCTCAGCGCCTATCCCAATTCAATTTACAATCTACTGACCGCTTCCTGGAGGCAGATTTAAGCACTTACCCGAAAGGGCTGTACATTGCTGTGGTTCATTTGATGGACGGCAGTACCCAAAGCGTAAAGGTCATTAAGTAATTGCTTCAAAAAAGAAGCCATGCCGCTTGAGGTTTTCAGGTGGCATGGCTTTTCTAATATACGAATCATGCGGTATTACATAGTTTGTTTACTTCTGTTCAGTGGCCCTCTTTTACATGCCCAATTACATGACTATAACTGGATGATGGGATATAGTGGTGGGGAGGGTACAGATACTACTAATGAGTATGGATTGATTTGGTGGAAGTTTGAGGGTGAGAAACTTGAAGTTATTGACAACCAGGCAATAGGGCAAGCTACGCTTTGGTTTAATAACGCGGTTTACAGTGATAGCACTGGTCAACTGTTCTTGTATTATGATGGTCAAGATGTTTATAATCAAACACATTTGCCTATGGACGGTGGGGCTAATTGGCATGAGTCCGAATATGCTACAGGATGGATAGGTACACAACTTGGTTTAGCTCTTCCACTCCCGGGCTCAGAGGATAATGTTTCTATCATTAATTCTACAACTAACTCTTTTCCTGGGCTAACGGCAACCACAAACATTGCTGGGGAGGGGTTGTTGTTCTCAATCATTGATCAAACAGAGAACGATGGCTTGGGCAAAGTCATACTGCGCAAGGAAGAAATCTCGCAGGACACTCTTGATCCTGGCAAATTGAGCGCCTGCCGCCATGCCAATGGCCGGGATTGGTGGGTGATTGTAGCCAGGTACACCTTAAATGAATTCCACCGTTATCTTTTAACACCAAACGGGCTTGAATGGGTAGAGGCTCAAGAAATCGGTGAAGAAGCGATTATCGGGCTTGGCCAAGCCTTTTTTACGCCAGATGGCAGTAAGCATATCCGGTATAACAGCGTAGGAGGTGGAGAACAGGACAACTTGAATATTTTTGATTTTGACCGCTGCACTGGATTGCTTAGTAACCCCCGCCAGGAAGCTTTTGATAAAATAGGAGGTGGCGGCGGTGCGGCGGTAGGAAAGGGTTCCCGGTATCTGTATATCGGTGCGGGTATTCATCTTTACCAGTATGATCTTTGGGCAGCAGATATCCTTTCAAGCCGCACCTTGGTAGCAGAATACGACGGGTTTGTAGATTTTAACCCGACCACTTTTTACTTATCGCAACGCGGCCCAGATGGTAAAATCTACATTTGCGGAGGTTTTGGTACTCGCTATATGCACGTTATCCACAATCCCGATGCGCCCTGTCCAGACTGCCTGATAGAGCAGCGAGGCGTAGCGTTACCCACCTTCAATGCAGGCTCCGTCCCCAACTTCCCCAACTACCGCCTCGGCCCCATAGACGGCAGCCCCTGCGATACCCTCGGCATCGATAACATCCCGCTCTCCCGCTGGCGCTATGAGCAGGATACGCTCACGCCCTTCACGGTGCAGTTTTACGACCTGAGCGACTACGAGCCAGCCACCTGGTCTTGGGACTTTGGGGAAGGTAGCAGCAGTACGGATACCCTGCCCGCTCATACGTTCCCCGGCCCCGGCACCTACGAGGTCTGCCTCACCGTCAGCAATGCCAATGGCAGTGACACGAAATGCAAGACACTGGAGTTTATGGAGCCGGTCTCCACTGCCCAGCAAGCGGAAACTTTCCCACTTGCCACCGCTTTCCCCAACCCCTTCCGGGAG